>CAUTQZ010000001.1:0-233488 GCA_963540875.1 uncultured Acholeplasmataceae bacterium
AGGGATTAGTTTTTAGGGCTGATGAATAGAAAGTTCTAAAAAAATCAAGGGCTTCATTATGAAAACCTTTCTGCAATGCACCAAGAAGCGGGGCTTCATATTCATCAATTAAAATAATTACTTTTTTCTTATAGTGTTCATAATAAAATCTAGATATATGTAAAAGCGATTCTGTAATACTTGCTTCATCACCATCAGTTAATCTATTTAAGAGTTCAAGATCAACTGTAGTTAAATTATTAAAAGCTTTAATTTTATTTATGTAAACTAGTAAATGATTTTGAATAGTTCGTTTAAGTAAATTCATATTAGGAGTATCAAAGTTTTTCATTGATAAACTAATAACGGGATATGTTCCTTGAATATTAAAAAAAGGTGAGTCTTCTATATACAATTTTTTGAAAAGTTTACTATTTTCATCTTTGTTATCAATATCATAAAAATACTTTAAAGTAGACAAAAACAAGGTTTTACCAAACCTTCTAGGACGAGTAAATAATAACACTTCAGCACTACTTCCTACAACTTGTTCTATTGATTTAGTTTTATCTACATAATAATAATTATTTTCTATTATTTTTTTAAAATCTTCAGTTCCTAGGGGTAGTTGTTTCATTTTGGACCTCCTTTGGGGCTATATATATATTTTAATATAAAATTAAAAAATATGTATTATTGTTGCTTAAAATAAAAAAAGCCCTTAAGGACTTAATTTTAAATGGTCGGGAAGACAGGATTTGAACCTGCGACCCCCTGGTCCCAAGCCAGGTGCTCTACCAAGCTAAGCTACTTCCCGATACGTACCCAGAAGGACTTGAACCCTCAACCTCTTGATCCGTAGTCAAGCACTCTATCCAATTGAGCTATGGGTACAAGTATAATTTATTATGCGATGCGAGGGGGATTCGAACCCTCGACCCACAGCTTAGAAGGCTGTTGCTCTATCCAGCTGAGCTACCGCACCACAGTACCACTAATTATAGCAAATTTATTTATTTTTTGCAATTTTTTGTATCTGTAGATTAGTAATCTTTTTTTCTATTATCGCTTTTGAGGCTTTGTTTTTAGCAATAATTGCTTTTAATTTACTAATTTCATAATCAAGATAATCATTATAAAGTGGATCATTTTTTAAAAGTATAGGATTTTTCGATTTTGTTATAGAAAAAATAAGAATATGATAGAAAATACTACTATCTTTTATTAAGGTATGTGTTTTTAAATAGTAATTATTATTTTTAAAATATTCTTTAATTTTTTCAAAATTAGTGTGTGATGAGATAATATAGTTATTAGCCCCTAGTTTATCATTTAATATTTCTAAGATTGTTTTTTCACCAAGACCTGCAATTACTATATAGTCAATTTTAGTAATATCAATTAAATACTTAAAGAGTAATTCTTTAATACTTGAAGCAATATGAAAACTACAATTATATTGTGATAAATTATTTTTTGCGTTATTTAAAGGACCTTCCTTATTATCAACCGCATAGCCTTTTTTTAAATTATACTTATCAAATAATATTTTTAATAAAAGACCATGATCGCAGCCGATATCAATAACTTGGTTAGTATGTCCAATTAGACTAGCAATTTTTTCTAGTCGTATCATTTAAAGTGGAAATTTTGTTGTTTAATACTATCAGATGCTTTTGCTCTAATTTTATCAATGGCTTTATTTTCAATTTGTCTTACACGTTCTCTAGTAATACCCATAATTTTGCCAATCTCTTCAAGGGTATATTCTCTGCTGTCATAGATGCCATAGCGCATTCTAATAATTTTTTCTTCTTTATCAGTAAGATATTTTTCTAAAATTTCATCAAGAGATTCTTTTAAAAGTTCTTTTTCTAAATAATCATGAGGGGTAATAGAACTTGGATCAGAGATAAAATCACCAAGCGATGAGTCATCTTCTTCACCAACTGGCGTTTCAAGACTCATTGGGTCTCTAGCAATTGATTTAATGTATTGAATTTTTTCAACATTTTCACCTAATTTTTGAGCAATTTCATCATCGGTTGGTTCTCTGCCGATATCTTGCATTAGCTCTCTTTTAATTTTATTCATTTTATTGATAGTTTCATTCATATGAACAGGAATTCTAATAGTTCTAGATTTTTCAGCAATACTACGAGAGATTGCTTGTCTAATCCACCATGTAGCATAGGTAGAAAACTTAAAGCCTTTTTGATATTCATATTTTTCAACTGCTTTCATTAATCCCATGTTACCATCTTGAATTAAGTCTAAAAAATTCATTCCCGAACGTTCATATTTTTTAGCAATAGATACAACTAAACGGTAATTTGCCTCTGCTAATTTATTACTAGCAATTTCACCTTGCGTTACTAATTTTAAATTATTTCTTTCTACTTTAGGTTCTAGTTCCTCTCCATTAAGTCTAGCGTTTTCGAGAAATTGTTTTGCGAGGCGGCCATCATATACTTGTTTACCAAGTTTTTGTTCTTCGTCAATTTTTAATAGAGGAATCTGACCAATTTCTTTAAGATATACTCTAACAGGGTCATTATCAATAAAATTTATATCGTCTTTATTAACATCTGATAATATTTTATCAATATCAATTAACTCTTCGGTTTCAATATCACCTGTAAAATCAAGATCAATTTCTTCATCTAAACTAATTGTTTTAGATTTAATTACACTAATACCTTCTTTTTTTAGAGCTTTTGCAATTTGTGCTATTTTTATTTCTTTATTATCCTTAATAGCATCTTTAATTTCTTGCTCATCTAATTCTTTTTGAGGGCCTGCTAATTTAATTAGTTCGTTTAATAGTTCTTTATCTTTCATAATTCACCTAAATTCCTATTTTTCTTTTTAATTCTTTTTTTATATTACTTAATCTATTTAATTCTTTACTATATTTATCAAGTTGGCTATCATTTAGGGTAGCATATGCTTTATACTCATTTTTTAATAAGGTAATTTTTTCTTCAAGGGGGAGTAGTTCATTTTTATATAAATTACAAGTTTCATTAAAAAAAGTAAAGTATTTATTAAAAATATTATCAAGGGTAGTGCTATCTTCTAAATCGAGATGCTTAAACCTATTATTATAATTTTTAATTTCATTATAATATTTTAATACTTTTTCATAATTATAGTTTATTTCTTTTTGGGCTTTTATACTATCTTCAAAAAAAGTATAGTTAATAATATCATATTGGCTATAATAGCCTTCTAAAAGAGTAAACATATACATTCCACAAGTTGAAAAATGCATTGTTATATTTCGGTCTAGATTTATAATTTTATTAAGATATTTTTTTCCGCCATTAATTTGCAATAAGAGGTTTAAAATAATTTTTTCATTTTCCATAATCATCTTAGTAAAGCGATCAAATTTTTCGCTTGGAATGATATCTTTTGAACTATCTTTATTACTACTTTGATAATTTTTTTTATATTGGCTACTTATTTTTAACGAAACTTCATAACCTAGAATTTTAGTTAGTTCTTCTTCGTATTTGGTTATAACATTTTGAGGAGCCCCGCTAAAGGCTTGCTCTATTTTACTTAGTGCAATGGCAACATCATTATTATTTTCTAGATTAAGGTTATTGATTATACTTTGATATCTAAAAGTGTAATAATCTAATTTATTATTGTTTAGATATTCTAAAAACTTCTCTTTACCCTTAGAACGTATAAAACTGTCGGGGTCAATTTTTTTATTAGCACTATCTTTTAATAAAACAATATTTAAATAAGTTGTATAAGGCTTAAGGATGTCTAGTGCTTTAATACTTGCTTCATAACCAGCATTATCACCATCATATAATATTGTAATATTATTAGTTATTTTTGATAGTGCAATTGCGTGTTCTTTTGAAAGTGCTACGCCCATTGTTGCTACGGAGTTAATACCTGCTATATTGCTAGCAAAACAGTCAAAAAAGCCTTCTAGAAGATATATTTCGTTATCCTTATTTGGTTTTAGTTCTAAATTATTAAGGTTAAATAAAGTATTAGATTTATTAAATACTAGGCTATTAGGAGTATTAAGATATTTAGGACTACTATTATCTAGCACTCGGCCTGAAAAAGCAATTACTTGGTTATAACGATTAAAAATAGGTATGATTAGTCTGTTTTGAAAGAAAGCGAAATAATTAGTTCCATCTTTATTTAAAAGCCCTAAATTTAGTAAGATTGCTAAAATATCTTTTCTAATAAAATTATCTTCAGGGTATTTATTTTTAAAATAACTAATAAAACTATCACCTGATGGAGCAAAGCCAAGATGGTATTTTTTAATTTCTTCTAAAGTTATTTTTCTATTAGTTAAATACTTATAACAATCAGTTGCTATTTCAGTAGATAACAATACTTGGTTATAAAATGTAGATACTTCGGTTAGAACTTGATAAGTTAATTTATTATCATCTTGTTTTAAGTTATCGCTAAATTCAATTCCTGCTGCTAGGGCTAGTTCTTTGGCTGCTTCAATTGAAGATATTTTTTTTATTTTAGATAAAAATTTAATCGGTCCGCCGCCTTCGCCGCAAACCATACATTTTGCAATATTTAGTTCAATTGATACTGAAAACGATGGTGAGTGGTCGTTATGAAAAGGACAAATGCCTTTATAGCCTTTGCCACTTTTTTGTAAACTTACATATTGTGAGACTAAATCAACAATATTAGTCGCACTATTTATTTGTGGATATAGTTCAACTATGTTCACTAAATGGTAATCTTTTCTCTTATGTAAGGTATAATTTTATCTATTTCAATACTATCTTGTTGCATAGTATCTCTATTTCTTATTGTTATGGTATTATTAGTTAGGGTATTATTATCAACTGTTATACAAAAAGGAGTACCAATCATGTCCTCACGGCGATATCTTTTACCAATGTTTTGTGTTTCGTCATAAATACAATCAAAGTGTTTAACTAATTGATTATAGATAGTTTTGGCTTTTTCACTATGATCTTTTTTTTGTAAAGGAAGAATGGCTACTTTATATGGTGCTAAATAAGGATGGATTGATAAAACTTCACGCTCTTGCCCATCAGGAAGTATTTCTGTTTTATAGGCTTCATTTAGGAAAGTAAAAACTAGTCTTTCTACGCCAACAGATGGTTCTACACAATAAGGGATATATTTTTCATTAGTATCACTATCAAGATAGCCTAGATCTTCACCGGAGTGTTCTTGGTGTTTAGTTAAATCAAAATTAGTTCTTGAGGCAATACCGTATAGCTCGTCAAAGCCCCATGGGAAGTTGTATTGAATATCCGTAGTAGCATTTGAATAATGTGCTAGGTCTTCTTTTTTGTGATCATCAAAACGAAGATTTTCTTTTTTTACGCCTAAATTAGTAATAAAATCCATGCAATATTGTTTAAAAAATTTAAAATATTCAAGTTCGGTATTTGGTTTACAAAAAAATTCTAGCTCCATTTGCTCAAATTCTCTAGTTCTGAAAATGAAATTTCCAGGAGTAATTTCATTTCTAAACGCTTTTCCAATATGGGCAATACCAAAAGGAAGTTTTGCTCTTGTTGTTCTTTGGACATTTTTAAACTCAATAAAGACATTTTGCGCATTTTCAGGTCGTAAATAAATCGTATTTTTATTATCTTTAATCACACCTTGATTAGTTTCAAACATCATATTAAACTTTCTTATCTCAGTAAAATTATGTTTACCACAACTAGGGCATAAGATGTTATTATCCAAAATATATTTATCTAATTTATCATCACTCCAACCGCTAATATCTACTCCTAGCTCTTTTAACATATTATCAGCACGAAAACGGTTATTACAACTTTTACACTCAATTAAAGGATCGGAAAAGCCACTCACATGTCCTGATGCTTGCCATACTTTAGGATTTAGAAGAATTGGTCCATCTAATAAGACATTACCTTTAATCTCTCTAATAAATTTTTGTATCCATGCATCTTTTATATTCTTTTTTAAAAGGGCACCAAGCGGACCGTAGTCAAAGGTATTTGCAAGCCCACCATATATTTCAGAGCCAGGGTAAATATAGCCTGTTTGTTTACAAAAACTTACTAATTTTTCCATTCTTTTTTTATAATCCATGATATCCTCCTTATAAATTTAGGGTAAAGTAGTCCCTGTAATAATAGTTAAGAAATAGTTTTAGTTCTTCTTTTGAAAAACTGCTAAATTGATAGATGAAATCTTTATCATTGTATATTTTTTTTATCTCATATTTAATAGTATTACTCATAAATTGATCATAGTTAAGTAGTGATATGCCTAAAAAATAGGATAGTTTTACTAAAAAAATCAAAAAGATATCATCGTTGTATTCAATTGCTTTTAAGGTTTTAATAATAAAGTTATAAAAGTTATTTAAATCATCTATAACATTGACAACATCTTTAACAATATTTATTACTTTAGCGGCTTCTTTGATTTTTTCATAATTGGTAGGAATATATTGAAATTGGTATATTTTTTTAACTTCACTTATATAATTAAGTTTAAATCTAGAATTTACTTTTACTAAAATAATATTTAGATAATCAAGCTCTCTTTTAAATGGAGCATTTAGTTTTTGACCATTCTTTAAGATATAACTATTTACGCCATTGCTTGATAAGGTAGTAATTAGTATATCCTTATCTCTAAAGAAAGTTTTACTAATAACTAACTCATTCATTAGTATAGTTTAATAATTTAATAGCACCTAATTTATTTTTCCATTCTTTTTGAACTTTAATAAATAAATCAAGATTAAGATCCATTTTAAGATAGCGTTTAATATCCTTTTTAGCCTGTAGTCTTATTTTTTTAATAATGGTACCATTTTTACCAAGTAAGATTTTCTTTTGAGAATCTTTTTCACAAATAATACTTAAATAGTATGTATTTTTATCTTTATGGGTAATTAAGACATCGGTAGAATAAGGAATTTCTGCTTGGGTAAAGTAGTATATTTTTTCCCTAACAAATTCTGTTATCATTTGCTCTTTATCCATTGAAGAAATAAATCCTTTTTCAAATAACTGCATACTAGTACTACTATATTGAAAAGTTTTAGTAATTAAAATGTCTAGGTTAGTTTTTTCTTTAGATGAAACAGGGATATATTCAGCAAAGTTAAGATAGTCTTTATAAGAAAGAATTATCTTATCTATATCTTGGGTTTTCATTTGATCAATTTTATTTACTATTAAAAAAATAGGAATCTTTTCATCTTTTAAATAATCAAGCAGTACTTGGTCAGTTTTATTTCTAGGGGCATCTACTAGATAATAGATTAAATCATTTCCCTTTATCGAATCAAGACTAATTTGCGTTAGTATTTCTGATAAGTAGTCTTTGCGGTTATTTATTCCTGGCGAGTCAACAAATAAAATTTGACCTTCTTTATCTTCATAGCCAATCATAACTTTACGTCTAGTAGTATCTGGTTTATCGGAGATAATTGAGACTTTATTATTAACTAGGGCGTTAATTAAACTAGATTTACCAACATTAGTTTTGCCGCATACATAACAAATTAAAGACTTATTCATCAGCTAATAAAAAACCATAGGGCAGAAGTTCTTTAATTTTAGTTTGTTTATAACTAAGATCACTTGCAATTAGATAAATATCAATATTATGTGGACATAATTCATAAATTACTTGTCTACATGCCCCACATGGTGAGATAGGCTTTAGAGTAGGTCCATAAATATATAATGCTTTAATATCATTTTTTTTAAATCCACGGTTATATAATTGGAATAGGGCGTTACGCTCAGCACAACATGTTAAGCCATATGAAGCGTTTTCTACATTCGCTCCTAAAATATATTCACCATTAACTAATTCTATACATGCCCCTACCTTAAACTTTGAATAAGGAGCATAGGCATTATTTGATGCTTTTTTTGCTAATTCAATTCCTTTTTCCATCTAATTCACCTCTTAAATTATAACATTATTTACTAATTGATTATAATATATATGTATGAATAAATTTTGTAATAAATTATTTAGATCTAATAGGTTAATTTTTATCTTTACACAAATAACTTTTATTTTATTAGTTGTAAGTGCAGCTATATTTTTTGTAGTTGCTTTTAAGCCTTTATACTATTTTTTAATTAAACCACTTAATATTGTACAAGAGAGTGGTTTAAATATTGCACAACTTAAATATCAATATGCACAAACAATTAACTTTATTCTTTTACTTAGAAGCAATTTTGATACTACCTATATTGTTGCGACGCCTGAGGGAGTTGAACATTTCTATGATGTAAGATTTCTTATGTTAATAAATAATATTATTCTTGTTGCGACTATAATATATTTTCCAATTAGTTATTATTATATTAAGAAAAATAAACTATTTTATCGTGCTAAATTTAGTCTATTATATTATCCATCTAAGTATTTTTTAATATTTTTTATAATTATATTTTTACTAATAATTACAATCGGTTTTGATAAGGCTTTTGATTATTTTCACCTTTTATTTTTTGTTGGTAAAAAAAATTATATTTTTGATCCAAATTTTGATAGTATTATTTCAATGTTGCCAGCTGAGTTTTTTGCTATTATGGGAGCAATTATTTTATTTTTAATGCTCTTACCATCTATTATAGTTATAATATATAACTATTTAAAATACTATAGATTTAATAGTTTAAGCATGACTAAATTTCAAAAATAAATTCATAGCCCATAATATCAATGGTGTCTCCATCTTTGGCACCGTTTTTAATAAGTGCATCTTCAACGCCAAGAGAGCGTAGCTGATATGAAAACCTCAACACTTGTTCGGCTTTATTAAAATCAACCCGATGAAATAAATTATAGATAATATCACCTGATACAGTATAGATATTATTTTCTTTTTTAATAGTAAATAATAATTTTTTATTTTTAGTTATTTTTTCAATATAGTTTGCTTCAAGCGAGATCTTAGGAGCATTTTTAATAAGTTGATAAATACAATCTTTAAGTTTTGTTATAAAGTTATGATCAAAATTAGATCCAATAATAAAGTTAAGTTTACTAAAGTCTTTTTTTATTTTAGTTAATTTTTTATTATCACTTAATTGGTCTAATTTATTTAAATAAATTAACTCGCTTCTGTCTAAAAGATCTTTATTGTAATTAGATAGTTCATTTCTTATTAAAAGATAATCATTGTAAGGGTTTTTTGAACTAATATCAATTATATGAATAAAAACCGGGCATCTTTCAATATGACGCAAAAACTTTAAACCTAGACCTAAACCGATACTTGCTCCTTTAATAACGCCTGGAATATCAGCGATAGTATAATAGTTATCATAGATATTGGCTACTCCTAGGTTAGGGTTTATTGTAGTAAATGGATAGTTAGCGATTTTGGGTGTGGCGTTAGTTAAGATACTTAGTAAGGTAGACTTACCAGCATTTGGGAGACCTAAAAGGCCAATGTCTGCAATCAGTTTTAGTTCAAGGAGTACATCTTTTTCTTCGCCTGGTTTACCTGGTTCTGAAAAATCAGGTGCTTGATTGCGATTTGTTTTAAAACTAGCATTACCTCTGCCTCCACGACCACCGTGTGCTACTACTAGGGAAGGTTTTTCTGGCGTTATTTCACCGAGATAGTTATTATTAGAATCCTTTACTACTACACCGAAAGGGACTTTTAAAATATAATCTTTACCGTTAGCGCCATATTTATTAGCCCCTCTACCTGGCTCGCCATCTTGGGCTTTAATTAAATTAAGACTGGTTAGCCGATAGAGATTGTTTAGTCCTTCAGAGCCTTCAAAAATAACTGAACCACCGTTGCCCCCATTGCCGCCATCAGGACCGCCATTAATAACAAACTTTTCGTGCCTAAATGATGTATGACCCTTGCCGCCATTGCCGGCTTTAATTTTTAATTTTATGATATCTGTAAACATAAGAATAAAAAAGGATAACCTTTAGTTGTTATCCTTAAAGAATTGAAACTTGAGTTTTATTTTTGCCAAGACGAGTATATTTAACAGTGCCTGCAATTTTAGCAAATAATGTATCATCGCCACCACGACCTACATTTTTACCAGGGTGTACTTTAGTACCTCGTTGACGATAAATAATTGCACCTGCTTTTGCTGCTTGCCCATCTGATAGTTTAAGACCTAATCTTTTTGAATGAGAGTCTCTACCGTTTTTAGATGAACCTACTCCTTTTTTGGATGCAAATAATTGTAAGTATAATTTAATCATTATTTTTCCTCCTTAATATTATTAGGATAATCTTTTTCTAATTCACTTAAGTAATAAATAATATTTCTAAATATTGCTTTATTTATTTCATTAGGTTTAATAAGTTCAAGAGTAAATTGAGCTGGACTTTGAATAATTTTATATTTATAATTTTGCTCTTGATCTAAAGATGTTAATAAATTAGTATTGGTAATTAATAGCGTTGAGACACTAGCACAGACAATATCCTTACCAATTTTATCATACATAGCATGTCCATAGACAACTAATTTATTTTTATCTTTAATAAATTTAATCATTAGCCAATTATAATTTCGCTAATTTTTACTTTAGTGTATGGTTGACGGTGTCCTTTTTTCTTAGCATCATTATTTTTATCTTTGTATTTAAAAATAATAACTTTTTTTTGTTTGCCTTGTTTTACTACTTTTCCAACAACGCTAGCTCCTTTAACGAAAGGACTGCCTACAATAGCCTTAGTATCATTGATTAGTAAAACTTCATTGAATACTACTTTTTCACCATTTTTTGCCTCAAGTTTTTCAACGAAAATCTCATCATTTTTCTTAACTTGATACTGCTTACCGCCAGTTTTAATAATTGCGTACATCTTGTTTCCTCCTTTAGTTTATATTGAAGACTCACTCGTAAAGTGCCATAGTTATGGACTTAGAACTTTTTTGATGTGGTACATACTCATAATATTATATAAAATTATTTAATTTTGTAAAGTTTTATGCTTTTACTTTGAGTTTAGCTCTTTTAAAGTTGTTTTGTATTTGAAATAATTTACAAGATGAACTACTCCAAGAATAGTAATAAATAAACAAAATATAATTCGTAGAATAATTGCTAAATATAGTAAATAATTTAAATTTTTAATAAAAAAATCATTTACATTAATAAATTGTTTTATATAATATTGCTTTTTAGGTGAAATAAATAAAAATAATTTTATTATTTGATAGATAAGTAGCATTGAAGTTAGTCCTAACATTGCTATATCATATTTGAGAGTTGGAAAATTACCACGGAATTTTTTTATCGTAATAATAGTAAGCACAAATAATGCAATTAAAAAGATTAGTTCTATTACTTTTAGGGTTTGAAATGGAGTAGGTCTTGTATTTTTGTCAATTTGTTCGACGGAAAACGTAAATAAATTTTGAATAATTGAACTAATTGTAAAAATGAATGTTATTGCATATTGAAGGAATTTTAATTTAATGGGCGTATAACTAACTGAAGGTTTATATTTATTAGTATGTTTTTCATCATTAACTAAATTGCTATCTAAAGAAGAATTGGTTATATTATTCTCGTAGTTAAATTTATTAAATGATAGTTTTTTTTCAGGCATACTATCTTCATCGGTATTTTTAAATTCTTTTTCCGTTTCGTTTATCATATTATCACCTATAAATTATATTTTATCTTATTTAGTAATTTTTATTTAATTTAAATTAAAAAAATGTTAAAATACTTTTATTAAGTAGGTGCAAAATGATAAAAAAATTATTAAAATCATTAAGAGAATATAAAAAAGAAAGTATATATGCAGTATTTTTTGTTTTTTTTGAAACTATTTTTGAATGCCTAATTCCATTTATGATGGCTTATTTAATTGATGAGATCTCAAAAGGGAAAAATTTTATGAATGTAAGGCTTGTAATATTTTATTGTGTCTTGTTATTATTATTGTCATTATATACTCTTTTTTTAGGGGCTCTAGCGTCTAAATCAACTGCATATGCTAGTTCAGGATTTGCTAAAAATTTAAGATATGATATCTTTAAAAAAATTCAAACATTCTCATTTAATAATATTGAAAAATTTTCACCTGCAAGTCTTGTTACTAGAATGTCTATGGATATTACATTTGTAAGAATGGCTTTCATGAGTATGATTAGAGCCGCAATAAGAGCACCATTTTTATTATTGTTTTCACTTTCAATGGCCTTTATTATTTCTTATCAAATGGCATGGATCTTTGCTATTATTATTCCTGTAATTTTTATAATAATTTTTATAATGATTTTAGTAGTTGCACCGAAGTATAAGAAAGTAATTAAAGAATTTGATAACCTAAACGAGCGGACTGAAGAAAATATTATGGGGATTAGAACAGTTAAAGCGTTCAATAAAGAAGATTATGAAATTACTAAATTTAAAAAAACAACAAAAGAGTTAATGAATAAATTTTTAAAAGCAGACCGTATCGCTGCTTTAGGACAACCTGTTATGCAAGTTTCTATGTTGCTTTTATCAGGTCTTTTAATTGGTTTTGGAACATTACTAATTATAAGATCATCTAAATATGATGGAAATAACTTTATTTGGGGAGTTCTATCTCCTGGTCAATTTCAATCCTTATGGGTATTTTCGCTTCAATCTCTTGTGGCAATTATGATGCTTTCTATGGTAGTAGTCATGATTATGATGGCATATCAGTCTGCTAAAAGAATTACTGAAGTATTAGATGAAATGCCTACAATTAATAATTGTGATAATCCTAAATTTATAGTTCCTAACCCTGAAATTGTTTTTAAAAATGTTTCTTTTAAATATGATATCAACTCTTCAAATTTTGCGTTAAAAGATATTAGTTTAGAAATTAAACAAGGAGAGTTTATTGGTATTATCGGCGGCACTGGTTCAAGTAAGTCCACCTTAGTTAACTTATTAGGAAGATTATATGATGTTTCATCAGGTGATATCCTTATTGGCGGATGTAGTATTAAAGAATATGACCTAAAAACGCTAAGAGATTATATTGCTTATGTGCCACAAAAGAATATGCTATTTTCAGGTACTATTAGAGATAACCTTTTAATGGGCCAAAAAGATATTCCAGAGGATAAAATAAAAGAAGCCCTTGCTATTAGTTGCGCCGATGAATTTATTAGTACATATAATGATTACATTGACCATCATGTAGCACAACAAGGGGCTAATTTTTCAGGAGGACAAAAGCAAAGAATATGTCTAGCAAGAGCCATTTTAAAGAACGCACCAATAATTGTTTTAGATGATGCGACTTCAGCAATTGATTCACGAACTGATTTAAAAATAAAAAAAGCGCTTAGGGAAAAATTAAAAGAAAAAACTAAAATTATTATTGCTCAGCGAATTTCAGCGTTAAGTGAATGCAGTAAAATTATTGTAATGGATAATGGTAAAATAAGTCAAATAGGTTCACATGAAGAACTTTTAAAAACTAACTATATTTATCAAGAAGTATATAGGTCGCAATATGAAAACAATGCCTAAGTTAAGTGATAAGCCATTAAAAAGTATTTTAAAAATACTGTTTAAAGAGCATAAATTAAAACTAATTATTATTTCATTTTTAACCTTACTAGCAGGTTTTTTTAGTATTGTTATTTCATTTTTCTTTAAGCAAGTAATTGATAATATTGTTCTCCCTGGAGTTAAATATGGATATGGCTATATTCATAAAGATTTTATTAAAATCCTAATTAGTATGTTAGCAGTTTATCTAATTATTACTTTATCAACACTAATAAAAGCTCAAATGCTTACCTCACTTGCTAATATTTTTGAGTATAAATTAAGAACTAAGGTTTTTGCTCATATGGAGAAAATATCGATTAAATTTTTTGATAATACTAAACGAGGGAAGTTAATGAGTATTTATACAAATGATATAGATACACTAAGAGAACTAATTAATAATGTTTTACCAGAAGCATTTATGGTCTTTGTTTCTTTTATAGGAATTATTTCTTTAATGATTACCTATAGTATTTATTTTACCTTAATAGCACTATGTTCACTAATGTTTATTGCTATTTTTTCAAAAATATTAACTAAAAAAATTGCAAAAGATTTTACAACTTATCAAGAAACTATTGCATCAAAAGATGCTTTTGTTGAAGAAATGATGCAAGGACAAAAGATTATCAAACTTTTTAATTATGAGCAAATTGCAATTAAGCGTTTTAATGAATATAATGATAAATTATATAAAACTTCAAAAAGAGCTAACTACCTTGCTAATTTAAGTGTACCAGTGCTACATAATATTGGAAATATTTTATATGTATCAATTGCGATAAGTTCACTTTTATTTTTATTTTTTAATTTAAAAAATTTTACTATTGAAGGTTTTATGCCTCTTACAATTGGAACACTGGTAGCATTTCTTGCTCTATCAAGAAGGTTTTCTAATAATTTTAATCAATTAGCAATGCAGTTTAAAACAATTATAATGGCACATGCTGGCTCTAAAAGGATTACTAAACTACTTGATGAACCACTTGAGATTAACGAAGGCCTTATTGAATTAGTTAAAGTAAAAGCAAAAGATGAACTTGTAGAAACTAGTGAAAATAGCAATATCTTTGCTTGGAAATATCAAGAAGATGGTAGTTATAATTATCGCTTACTTAAAGGCGAGATAAAATTAGCTAATGTCTCTTTTGGCTATGATGAAAAAATGATTTTAAAAAATATTAATATTACAGCAAAACAAGGAGAAAAGATTGCACTAGTAGGAAAAACTGGTGCTGGTAAAACTACAATTGCTAATTTATTAACTAGATTTTATGATGTAAATGAAGGTAGTATTTTCTATGATGGATTTAATATTAAAATGATAAATAAATCATCGCTTAGAAAAGCAATTGGAATAGTGCTACAAGATATAAGTATTTTTAATGATAGTGTAAAAAATAATATTTTATATGGCAATCTTGATGCATCTATTGATGAAGTAGTTAAGGCTTCAAGACTTGCTAATAGTGATGATTTTATAAATAGGCTCCCTTACGGCTATGAGACAATATTAGAAAATAATGGTCAAAATTTATCGCAAGGACAGCGGCAATTAATCTCTATTGCAAGAACTAGTATTGCCAACCCACCAGTGTTAATTTTGGATGAAGCAACATCATCTATTGATACAAGAACAGAGTTTTTAGTGCAAAAAGGACTTGATAATTTAATAAAAAATAAAACTGTTTTCGTAATTGCACACAGACTATCTACGATAAGAAATGCTAACTTAATTATAGTATTGGATGATGGAATGATTAAAGAACAAGGTAGTCATGATGATCTAATGGCACTAAAAGGTTTTTATTATAAATTATATACTGGTCAGGTTGAACTAGACTAAAAAAAGTAAAAATTAAATTTTTGACTATTATCTTATGTGATAGAAAAGATATATGCAAAAATTGAAGAAATAAAAAAGGAATTTATTATCTGTAGTTTTAATAATCTAGTAATAAAAATTTTTACGCCTGCAAATAATGAGTTTAAACTAGGGAACTACTATTATATAAATACTGTGCTTGAGATGAGATTAGACCGTAATGAAGTTAATCTTTATGGTTTTTTAGATACAATTGCTAAAGAGTTATATCAAAATTTAAGAACTATCCAAGGAATGGGACCTAAGAGTTGTTTAAATATATTATCGGCAAAAA
Source organism: uncultured Acholeplasmataceae bacterium (assembly GCA_963540875.1). GTDB lineage: Bacteria > Bacillota_I > Bacilli_A > Acholeplasmatales > Acholeplasmataceae > CAUTNH01. The sequence continues at coordinate 15,675 of CAUTQZ010000001.1, forward strand.
ATGCACAAGATATTATTGTAGCAATTATAAATAAAGACCTAAATTTTCTTACTAGTATCCCGCGGATTTCTAGGATAACGGCAGAAAAAATAATTACAGAATTAGCCAAAAAATATATTAAGAATAATTTAGTAAATAAAGATCTTGACAAAATTATAATAAAGTTAAAAGAGTTAGGGTTTACTCAAAAATCAATTGATGAGGTAGTACCAAAATTAGACTTAACACAAGCAACTGAGCCTTTAATGAAGGAAGCAATAATTAAAATAAAAAATGGATAATTTAAGTATAAGGCCACAAAAATTAACTGAATATATAGGGCAAGATGAAATTAAAGAACTATTATCTATTTATATTAAGGCTGCTAAAATGCGTGAAGAAGCACTAGAACATATTTTATTTTATGGCCCGCCAGGGCTTGGTAAAACTACTATTGCAGAAATAATAGCTAATGAACTAGGAGTTAATTTTAAAATTACCTCAGGCACAACTATTGAAAAATCAAGTGATTTAATTAGTATCTTAACATCACTTTCACCAGGGGATGTTTTATTTATAGATGAAATTCATAGGCTGCCGAAAAGTATTGAGGAGATCCTTTATTCTGCAATGGAGGATTATGCTATTGATATTATCATAAATAGAAACAATGATGCTAAATCAGTAAGAATTGATCTAGTTCCTTTTACTTTAGTAGCAGCAACTACTAAAATCGGTGAGCTATCAGCCCCCCTAAGAACTAGGTTTGGCGTTAATTTTAGAATAAATTATTATAAAAATAATGAGATAAAAGATATAATAAAAAGAACAGCACTAATATATGATGTAAAAATTGATGATTTATGTGCAATGGAAATAGCTAAAAGAGCCAGACAAACACCAAGAATTGCTAATAAGTTATTTTTAAGAATAAGAGATTTTGCCCAAGTTTTAAATAATAAAACAGTATCACTTGAAGTTGTTGAGAAAGCCTTTAGACTCTTACATATTAATGAATATGGTCTAGAACAAAAAGATTTAATCTACCTAAAACATCTAATTACTAATTTTAACGGTGGACCTGTAGGACTTGATAGTATTGCCATTGCTATAAATGAAGCACCAATTACTATTACAGATGTCTATGAACCATATCTTTTAAAAGAAGGTTTTATTAAATATACCCCCAAAGGAAGAATTGCTCAACCTAGAGCATATCAATTATTTAGAAAGGAATATAATGGATAAAGAATTATTTAATTATCATCTCCCACCAGAGCTAATTGCTCAAACACCTAGTTCACAAAGACAAAATTCACGCTTAATGGTAATAAATAGAAAATTAGATACTATTGAGCATAAATACTTTTATGATATTATTAACTATCTTCCTGATAAAGGAGTAATTGTTTTAAATAATACTAAGGTAGTATCAGCAAGACTATATGCAACCAAAAAAAGCACTGGGGCTAAAATTGAACTACTATATTTATCTCATCAAAAAAACATTATAACTACACTTACAAAACATGCTAGAAAAATACATGTTGGTGATATTTTAGATATTAATAACGAACTTATATTAGAATGTATTAAAATTGAACCAGAAGGGATTTTAACTTATAAAGCAAATTATAGTGATAGTCATTTAATAGCAATTATTCAAAAATACGGCCAAATTCCGCTGCCACCATATATTAAAACAACTATACAGGACGAAAATAGATACCAAACTGTCTATGCAAAGGAGCTCGGCAGTAGCGCCGCTCCAACAGCAGGCCTACATTTTACTGATGAAATATTATTAAAAATTAAAAATAAAGGGTTAAAAATTGTCTATATTACTTTAAAAATTGGCCTTGACACCTTTAGACCAATTAAAGAAGATAATATTCTTTTACATGAAATGCACACTGAAGAATATCTTATTACAAAAGAAGCAGCAGATATCCTAAATAATGCTATTAATAATAAAGAAGAAATTATTGCAGTAGGCACAACATCGGTAAGAACGCTTGAGTCAAATTTCAATCAATTTAATAAAATTACAGCAGGTTCATATAAGACTAACTTATTTATCTACCCAGGTTATAAATTTAGAGTAGTGTCGCATTTAATAACTAATTTTCATCTCCCTATGTCTAGTTTAGTCCTACTAGTTTCATCATTTTATGAAAGAGAAAAAATTTTAAATGCTTATCAAGAAGCCATTAACAACAAATACCATTTCTTTTCTTTTGGTGATGCAATGTATTTGATATAAGTAAATATTTGAAAAAATAATATAAAAATGTTATAATTTAAGTATGAAAACGCTTTCATTTTTAGAATTTAATCACTTATTAACTAATAAAGAAATTATTTTAATTACCACGCTTATATCTTCTATATTACTGTTTACTTTTATTATAGTTGTTATTATAGTTGTTTTAAAAAAGGCTGCTACTAAAGGAAATAATAAAGATATTCTTGATATTGCTAATTTAATTTTAACTGCCATAGGCAAAGATAATATAAGCGATGTAAGTTTAAGAAATAAACGTCTTGAAGTTATTATTTGTGATCTTAATACTATAAATAAAGAATTACTAGTTAGTGCCCATTTAGGTGCTACTTTAACTGGTAATATTATTAAATTTAGTTTAAATAAAAATGCGAATGTTATTTATAAAGAATTGAAAGATTTAATGAAAGGATGATCATATGGAAAAAACATTTTTAATTATTGCAGAATACGGTATCCATGCAAGACCTGCTACAAGACTTGTAAATGTTGCTATGAAGTTTGACTCACAAATTTTTATGGAGTCACTTGGTAAAAAAGTAAATCTCAAGTCCATCTTAGGAGTAATGAGCCTAGGTGTTTATCGTGGTGAACAGATCAAGATCATTATTAATGGTAAAGATGAAGAAAAAGCAATGAGTGGCATAGGAGAGTTTTTAATTGCAGAAGGATTAGGAAGGGAAGTATGAACCTTCCTCTTTTTTTAGAACTACTAAATATTTATAGTATATCATCACGAGAAGATAATATTCGTAAATATTTTAAAAATTATGTAAAAAAATTTAATAGTTATAAGCTTATTAGTGATAAGATTGGCTCACTATTTGCATTTAAAAAATCAAAAAATAAAAATGCTCTTAATATAGTTATTGGTGCTCATTTTGATGAGGTGGGCTTTATTGTATCTAAAATAAATCCAGATGGAACCATAAATATTATCCCTATTGGAGGAATAAATTATCATATTCTTTACAACCGTGAACTAATTTTAATCAATGATAAAGGCGAACAAATTCCTGGCGTAGTTTCAATTCCGCTAAATAATTTAGATGATACTTACTGGCCTAAAAAAATTACTGAAATGAAATTAGACCTTGGTTTAAGTTTTGATGAAATAAAAAAATATAATATCTCATTAGATAATATTGTAGTATACCCAAGTAATGCTAAATTATCTTTTAATAATAAAAATTTTATCTCAAAAGCAATTGATAATCGCCTAGGTTTAGGGATTGTATTAGAACTAATTAGTAATTTAGATAATATTGAACTTGATTATAATTTATATCTTGGAGCACACACACAGGAAGAAGTAGGGCTAAGGGGATCTAGAGTATTTGCTAATACCATTGATACTGATTTTTTTATTGCTATTGATTGCTCTCCAATTGATGATATAAATGATAAAAATACTACTTATAAAATTGGAAAAGGACCAATGATTAGATATTATGATCGGGGAGTAGTTTTAAAATCACCGCTTAAAGAATTTTTGCTAACTAAGTTTAAGGGCTCTAAAATACAGGATTACTTTGCAATCGGTGGAACTGATGCAATAAGTTATTATACTGAAAATGGTGGAAGTATTGCTACATCTTTTCTAATTCCTGGAAGGTATCTCCATTCAGGAGCAGGGCTTGCTAGTGTAAGTGATTGCAGTGATGCTATTAATATATTAACTAAATTCCTAAAATCGCTTACTAATTTAGAAGTAATTAAACTAAAGGATAGTTATTGTGGACAATAATGAATTATTTTTAAAATTAACTAGAGAATTTGAACGTCTATATCAACAAAAATATCATAACAATAACTACTCAGCCTACTATATTTATAAGATTGATAAATATTTTGAAAAGTATATTTATGAAATTGATTTAATTAGAAAGATTAGAAATTTATTATCTCATCAAAGAGAGATAAACCATAAAGATACTTTTAGTGTTAATCAAAATATAATTGAGAGTATTAAAAAACTAATTAATTTATTATCACTTCCCTTAAATGCAATAAGTATATGCGAGAAAAATGTATTAGTTGCTAAAGAAGATGATAAGGTGATTTTAATTTTAAATAAAATGTTTGCTAAAGGGCTATCATATGTTCCAATTATTAATCAAGTTGAAACTATAGGTGTAATCTCAAGTGCAGGCTTAATCAATTATTTAATGCATAACCCTAATAGTAATATTAATGAGTTAGTAGTTAACGAAATTAAAGATGAGTTTAGTTTAGTTAATCACCCTAGTATGTACTTTAGTTTTATTAGTCCTGATGAACATATTAGTGATCTTAAGGAAATGTTTAAAAAAATAAAATATAATAAGAAATTAGCACTACTAATAATTACTACTAATGGACTAAATTCTAATAAGATCATGGGGGTAGTTTCTCCAATTGACTTAGTAGAAAAATAAAGAAAAAAGGTGTCTTTTTGACACCTTTTCTTTTTAAAGAAACTATTAACCGTTTTTCTTCTTAGCTACTACTTTTTTAGCAGGAACATCTTTTTTAGGTGTGCTTGCTTTAGTAGAGGCACTCTTACTTGCACTTGCTTTTGGAGCAACCTTTTTTTCTACTTTCTTTTCAGACTTTACAGCTTGGTCTTTTTTGTAGCTCTTTTCTTTTGGTTTGCTAGTTGAAGCCTCACTAACAGGGGTAGTTTCTTTTTGGTTATGTAACTCAATTTTTTTACCTTTGTAATAAAAATCTGCATTTTTAGTTACTCTATGAGGTAGTGAAAATTCGCCATTTTCTGGGCAGATAACTAAACATGGTTTAGTTAGTTTATAATGAGTTCTTCTTTTTCTTCGTGCGGTTTTACCAGTTCTTCTAAATGGTACTGCCATATAACCAACTCCTTTACTAATATTTTAGCAACTTATATTGAATAAGGGGCTTCTGCTAAAATATTTCCTATTATGATTGGATCAATTTCTATTACATCTTCTAATGGATAATCACATTCATTAATATCTCCAAAAGATATATCTAAGATAAAATCTAGTGGAACATTTACTTCTTCAAGATCTTTTTGTCTAATCATTTTTAATGTGCATTTAATTTCAAGGTTAAGGGATAATCTATTAGGTGTATATTTTGAAGTACCAACTGCTGTAATATTTTGAATACCTAAAATATCAGGAAAGCCCTTAAATATTTCGAATGTATCTTCAATAGTAAAATCATGTTGATTTTTTTGATGTAAATTTTGAATGAAAATTTTATTCATAATTTTTCCAACCTGATAAATTATACCATAAGCGGTTAATTATTATTAAATTATGATAAAATTTTTTTATGAAACATATAAGTGTATTATTAAATGAAACAATTAAATATCTGCCAATTGTAAAAAAAGGAGTTTATTTTGATCTTACCGGAGGAGCTGGAGGCCATTCAAAAGCATTACTAGATAAGTTGGATAAAGAAAGTAGGCTATATATTTTTGATCAGGATAAATTGGCTATTACCCACTTAGAAAGTAAATTTAAAAATTTTAATAATGTTTATGTTATCCACACTAATTTTTCATCACTTGAAAAATTTTGTATTGAAAATAATATTTTAAAAATAAATGGTATTATTGCTGATCTTGGGATGTCAAGTGATCAAATTGATGATCCTTTAAGAGGCTTTTCGTATATGGTAAATAATAATCTTGATATGAGAATGAATACAGATAATAATTTAAAAACTACTGATATTCTAAATACTTATTCACAAGATGAACTTGCTAAAATATTTTATTTATATGGTGAGATAAGAAATGCTAAAGCCTTAGCTAATAAAATTATTATAAATCGCCCTATTAAAGATGCAAATCATTTAATATCTTTATGTGATTTTGTAATTAAAGGGAAAGGACATAGTGCTAAGAAAGTATTTCAAGCCCTAAGAATTGAGACTAATAAAGAATTACTTAATTTAGATATTATGCTTAATAGTGCAACTAAATTTTTAGCACCTAATGGAGTATTGGCTATAATATCATTTCACTCACTTGAAGATAGAATTGTAAAACGATATTTTAATAATTTAACTAAAGTTAAAATTGATAAAAAATCACCCATAAATATTGAAGGGGCTAAAGATTTTATTTTATTAACTCCAAAAGGGATTAAAGCATCAAGTTTTGAGCAAAAAGTAAATACTAGAGCTCATTCTGCTATTTTACGAGCAATAAAAAAAATAATATAATAGTGCCTCTTAAATGAAAATTTTATTAAATAAATGCTTATTTTAAAAATAATTAAAAAAATTTACTAAATTTATTTATTTTTTCAAACTTTAAATTTATTTTTAATTTTCAACTCCTTTCTATATTACTCTATTATATAGTGGCTATCATAAGAAAGGAGGAAGTCAGATGTTAAATCAAATCGTTTTAATTGGCAGGCTTACTAAAAATCCAGAAACTGTGGCACTAGATAGTGGCAAGACTGTATGCGAAGCAACCCTTGCAGTAAGAAGGTCATTTAAAAACCAAGAAGGTAAATACGATACTGATTTCATTAAGGTATCTGTTTGGGAAGGTTTAGCACAGTCTTTTCAAAATTATGCTGAAAAAGGCTCACTAGTGGCAATTAAAGGCCGTTTGCAACCATCTAAATATGATATTACTGATGAAAAATATCTATTTATCAATAACGTAATTGCTGAAAAAATTACATATTTATAACTACTAAGGAAATGTTTTAAATAAGTTAAAACTAAACGCACAGTAAAATGTGCGTTTTATTTTAGTAAATAACGATTATGAATAAATTATAATTTAGTGTTTAGCTAATTTATAAATATATTATTTAATATCCAAAAAATTATTATTTTATAAGGCTCTTTTTATTACTTAATTATGGTAAAATATAAATGGTGATTTGAATGAATTATAAAGATTTAGTATTAAAATATAAAGATAAAATTCTTAAGGATTTAGAAGGACTAATTGCAATTGATTCAGTACTAGATAAATACGACCCTTCTAACTTAGAGGCTCCTTTTGGCGAAGGTCCCCGTAAAGCATTAGATTTTATATCAAGTATTGCTACAAGAGATGGTTTTAGTAATAAAAACTATCATAATCATGTAGTAGAAATTAATTATGGTGATCAGAAAAACTTTATTGTTATGGCGGGGCACGTAGATGTTGTTCCTATTGGTAAAGGTTGGAAAACTGATCCTTTTAAAATGGTATATGAAAGTAAAACTGACTTTTTAAGGGGCAGAGGAACACTTGATGATAAAGGACCAGGCCTGGCTGCATATTATGCTCTAAAAATTATTAAAGATCAAAATATTAAGCTAAACAGAAGAGTTAAATTATTATTTGGTGCCGATGAAGAGTCAGGTTCTAGATGTATAAAAAAATATAATGAAATTGTAAAAGAAGTCCCTGATTATGGCTTTATCCCTGATGCAGAATTTCCGCTTATTTTTTCAGAAAAAGGGATTCTAAGAGTTGATATTCTAATAAAAAATAGTGATGTTTTAAATATTAGTGCTACTAATATTTATAATATGGTTCCAGAAATTGCACAAATTGAGTTTATTGATAAATGCGTTAAAAAAGCAACTGGAAAAGCAGCGCATGGTTCTCTTCCAGAACTAGGAGAAAATGCAATTTTAAAACTTGCTTATAATTTAGATAAAGAAGGTATTGAAAATGATATAAGTTATATTTTAAATAACTTTTTTATACTTAAAGCTAAAAAATTTATTGCAGATACTAAAGGTGAACTTTTAGGAATTAAAACAATTAATCAAGAAACAGGCAGTCTTTCTCTTAACTTGGGAGTAGTATGTATAGAAGATGACTACATTAAATTAGGTCTAGATATAAGGTATCCAAGTAATACTACTAATGATAAAATAGTAAAAGCAATTCAAACTACACTAGATAATTGTAAAGTAAAATGTATTGTAAAAGAAGTATCTAATGCAGATCCTCTTTATTTTTCACCTGTATCTAAATTAGTAAAAACCCTAGAAGCAATCTATCGCAAACATACAGGAGATAATAAAACACCTATTCTTGCAATTGGGGGAGGAACTTATGCTAGAGAGTTTAAGAACACTATTGCCTTTGGAGCGGAATTTCCTAACCGTGAGCCATTAATGCACGCACCTAACGAAGGATATCCACTAAAAGATTTGCTACAATCAATAGAGATTTATATAGATGCAATCATTGCCCTTGCTAATTTAGACTAATGAAAGAATATCTTAAACTAATTAAAACAGTCCTTAAAAAAGGAGTAAGGAAAACTAATCGTACTGGTATTGATACGATTAGTTATTTTGGTTATCAAATGCGATATGACCTTTCTAAAGGTTTTCCAATTATTACTACTAAAGAAGTTCATTTTAAATCTGTTGTTGGGGAACTATTATGGTTTTTAAACGGCGATACTAATTTAAAATATTTAATTGATAATAAAATTAGAATTTGGAATGAATGGGGTTATGAAAGATATAAATTATCAAATGAGTATAATGGTGAGGACCAAGAAGCGTATATTAAGTTAATTAAAACTAATCCTGAATTTGCTAATAAATACGGAGACCTTGGTCCAATATATGGCAGACAATGGCGAAATTTTAACGGTATCGATCAAATAAAATACTTAATTAGTGAACTTAAATCTAATCCTAATTCAAGACGTCTAGTTTTATCAAGTTGGAACCCTAAGGAACTTGATGAAATGGCACTTCCACCATGTCATTTATTATTTCAACTATATTGTGTTGATAATAAATTATCGCTGCAGTTATATCAAAGATCGGCTGATATTTTTCTAGGCGTTCCTTTTAATATTTCATCTTATTGCTTACTACTTCATCTTTTAGCACTTGAGTGTAATTTAGATGTTGGCGAGTTTGTTCATACTATAGGAGATGCTCACATTTATGCTAACCATTTAGATCAAATTAAGCTTCAATTAAAAAGGAAGCCTAAAAAGCTGCCTAATTTAGTTATCAATAAAAAAGATATTTTTAACTATTCTATTGAAGATATAAAACTAGAAAATTATAACCATTATCCTAAAATAAAAGGAATAGTAGCAGTATGATCAAGGCTATTCTTGCGCTGGATAAAAATAACCTACTTGGAGATAATAATAAACTGCCGTGGCATTATAAAGAAGACCTGCTATATTTTAATCAAATGACTAATAATAAAAAGGTTTTAGTTGGACATAACACATATATGTCACTAATTAATTACTATCATATGAAACCTAGGTTTAGTCATATCTATTTATTATCAAATGACTCTTCATTAAATAGTACTAATATAACTATTATAAACAACTTAGATAATTTTTTAAATGATTACCCCAAAGATGAAGAATTATTTATTATTGGCGGTAAGATGGTATACGAGTTAGCGCTTAAATATACAGATTTAATATATCTAACGAGAATAAATCAAGTTCATAACGGAAATATTTATTTAGAATTAAAGTTAGAGCAATTTAAAGAAATTGCAAGAGATGACAGAAAAGAGCTATCATTTATTACCTATGAAAGGATAAAATGACAATACTTACATTTTTAATAACAATTTTATTTATACTAGGTCCTAGTATTTATTTTATTTTTTTTGAAAAAACACATTGGTTTTTCTCATTTATTTTTTTAGTTCTATCTCCGCTGGCATTTTATTTTTTCTTTTTAATTTTTTTTGCTGCTTTTCTCTTAAGTTTATTATTTATCAAAAAAGAAGGCTCTAAATATACTTACCGTGGTGTAAGATCTATTCTTAATTTTTTAAGACGCTTTTTATTTTATCATCACTTATGGGTATTAAATAAGGCACCTAAAATAAAAAAAGACCAAAAACTTGTTATAATTGCTAATCATAAGGCTAAATTTGATCCCTTATTTTTAATCCAAAAGGTGCCTTTTACATTAGCCTTTACTCCTAAAAATGACCTTTATAAAAATTGTGTTTTAAAATTTATCCTTAATAAATTAGGTTGTGTACCAATAGATCGAAACGATATTAGAAAAACAATTACATCACTTAATTTAATGTATCAAAATATAAATACTAAAAATATTCGTTATTTAATTTTCCCTGAAGGTGGCACTCACAACAAGGATAAAGAAGGTCTTTATAACCAAAAAGATGCTGCTTATAAAGTAGTGCACGAAACAAAATGTGATATCCTTCCAATAAGAATTTATAATAATCTTGGCTTTACGCCTTTTTCAAAAAAAAGAATAACATTAAAATATTTTAATGTTATTCCTTATCAAGATATTAAAGATAAATCAACACATGAAATTGCTCAATATGTTGAAGAGCAAATGGCTAGTTATTACTAAGTCTTAAGGTGTATGCTACGGTATCAAATAAAGTGTTTATTTCTTGTCTTGCGTTAGGTTCATCAATAATCTTTGAAAAATCAGCTTTATTTTTAATTAAATTAATCATATGATCTACTCTTAATTTAAGGCCACCTAAACGATATTGGTGCATTTCAAGGCCATTTTCTTTTGATGATTTAAGCCAGTTTTTAGTAAAAATAGTTAAATACTCTTGGTATAATTTAGCCAACATTTTATAATCAGGAATGAGTTGTTCTAGCTCTTCTTGATTATTTTTATTATTATTAAAGGCAACTCTTAATTGAAGTTTAAGCATAATCATTTTATATAAGTGATAATATTCAGAGTCGTTTTTATATTTATCAATATCAAATTCAACTAATTTAATAATGGCCTCTTGAAGGTCTTTTTTATGGTATTTAATTAGTTGATCAATATAGACACCATATATTGGATCGTCATATAAAATAGTAATAGCATCAATATTACTAAGGTCATTTATAATTGTTTTATTGTATTCTTTTAAGTAGTTTTTCTTTGTTGTTTTTTCATATAATGGGATTAGTGATTCAGATGGAAGATTAAAAATTTCTTCGCTAATTTTAGGAAGACAAATTAAAAAATCATCAGGATTACAATAGCCGCCATTATCATTCCATAAAGTAAAGTTAATATTCTTTATTCCTTTATTAACACATTCTTTAATAGCAACTTGGCTTGTAGCAAGAGATTTATTTATATCAACGGTTGGTCGTTGCCATGTCCATATACCTGAGGCAAAGGTAGTGTTTTTAGTTAGTTTTAAATGAAGTTCTAAATTAGAGCCCACTTTATTACTATCAACATTGTAATAATCCCAATAAACTAAGTTTATATTGCTAAGACTCATTGGTTTAGTAGGTTTGTTTATCTCTAGGGTATCATAGTATGATCTAATGTTAAAAGAAAGTTTTACAAACATATCAGACCAAATTAGTATCTCTTCATAGCCAGCCTCAAGCGCTAAGGATTTAACTTTTTTTAAATGGCTAATAAATAGCTCTTTTTGACTATGAAAACCTCTATTAACAAAATAAGCACCTAAGCCTAAGTTAAATGCTTCATCAAGGCCAATGTGTATTTTTGATGATTTAAAGGCTTTTCTAGTAAAGTTAAACATTTTTTTAATAAGAGTGTAAGTTTCTTCTGAGTTAACTAATAATGTATCATAAGTATCACGGTATTTATTTGAACTGCTCCAGCGAAGAAAGTTTTCCATATGAGCAAGGGTTTGAATCGAAAAGACTAACTCAATACCTAGCTCTTCAGCAAAAGTATCTAGTTCTTTTAATTCTTCTAAAAGATAAGCACCACGATTAAAGCCGAAATATGGTTCATTTAATTTATAAATATCTTCAAGGTAAAGCCAAACTTCATTAATGCCAAACTTTTTAACTTTAGTTAGTAGATCTTTCAAATAATCTAGTTGTAATACCCTACCACGTGAGAGATCAAACATTAATGAATATGTTTTAAAACTAGTTTTTGGATCTAATTTTATACCTTCATTTGCAAGGATCTCTTTATAATTATCTAAATTATTTTTCATAAAATAACTAATTATCCTCCTTTGATAATTTATAAGTTTGATTTATTTTATCATAGTTTATGATTATATAACTACCATTTTTAATCTTATCAGTATATCTGTATTCTTTAAATAAATTTACAAGTATTCCTTTAATACTATGAGAGTGGGCAGCCATATAAATAATTGCATCTTTTGGATAATCACGAGATATTTCTGCTAAAAACTTAAACATTCTTTCTTTTAGCATAATATTATTTTCATAACCAGGAATACTATCATCTTCAATAAAGTAAGGCAGTTCTGAAGTTGGAGCCATTTCTAAATCACCAAATGATCGTTCAATTAAATCATCTTTAATTATAATATCGTCATTATTTTTATAAACTTGTTTAACAATTTCAGCAGTTTGGATTGCTCTTTTTAGCGGAGATGATAAAAAGTAGTTAATATTAGGAAAAACACTAATTAGTTTTTGTGCACTTAAGCGGACTTCTTTTTTACCTGTAGAGTTTAATGAATAGTCTGTTCTTCCTTGAATTAAACCTAATTTATTTAATTTTGTTTGCCCATGGCGCATTAGTATAATAATCATAAAATAATTATAAAATAATTTTGTAATTTTTAAAAATAAAAAAATTTATGCACAATTTTAAAAAAATAAAAATGTAATTTATTTGTTAATAGTATCAATAAATGTTATAATAATTATAAATAAGGAAGTGAATATAAAATGGCAATTACATCAAAATCAACATGCTATAAATATATGATTAAGAACGGCTACCGCATAACAAGAGGTAGAAAAGCAGTTCTAGAAATTTTAGAAAATGAACATTTAACATTCAAAGAAATTCAGGATAGATTAGCCTCAAGAGGTTATCATAATGTATCAAGTATATATAATATATTAGAGTTTTTCGTATTTCATAAATTAGTTACTATTATTTTTATGAATGATACAAAATATTATGATCTAGCGGTAGATAATCCAATGCATACAGATGAATCACATATTCATATGATGATTGAAAATACTAGTGAAATTATGGAAATTTCTAATAAAGTTATTTTTGAAAGAGTAGCAGAAATTATTAAACGAGATTATAATGTTGATATAAAATATATTAAAATTACCATTGGAGCTTCTAAAAACGAATAAGAAAAACCTAAATTAGGATTAACTAATTTAGGCTTTTTTATTAGTCTTTATCTTTTAGATGCGGAAATAAGATTACATCTCTAATACTTTTAGAGTTAGTTAATAACATAACAAAACGATCTATTCCAATACCTAATCCTCCAGTTGGAGGTAGTCCATATTCAAGTGCTTCAATAAACTCTTTATCCATCTCAACGGCTTCATCATTACCATTTTCTTTTTCTTGCACTTGTTTTAAAAATCTTTCTTTTTGATCAATGGGGTCATTTAATTCACTATATGCATTAGCATATTCATGCCCGTTAATAAATAGTTCAAATCGTCTAGTAAAGCGGGGGTCTTTAGGGTCTTTTTTAGCCAGCGGTGATATATCAAGAGGATGGCCATATATATAGGTAGGATTTATTAGTTTGGCTTCGCAGTATTTCTCAAAAAATGCTTCTATGATGTGTCCTAATTTATAGTGTTTTTCTATTTTTATATTATGTTCTTTGGCAATATTTATAGCATTATTTAGTTCACTAATTTGGAAAAAATCAACGCCGCACTCTTCCTTAATGCAATCTAGCATATGAATGCGTCTAAATTTAGGTTTAAAATCAATTATTTGATTATCATAATTAACCTGCATTGTATTAAGGGTTGATTTAACAACACTCTTAAGACATTTTTCAACTAAATCCATCATTCCTTCCATATTTGAATAAGCCATATATGCCTCAACAGTAGTAAATTCAGGGTTGTGCATACTATCCATACCTTCGTTTCTAAAAAGTCTGCCTATTTCATAAACTCGCTCCATTCCACCAACAATTAGTTTTTTAAGAGCAATTTCTGTAGCAATTCTTAGATAAAAATTCATATGTAGGGCATTATGAAAGGTAGTAAATGGGCGGGCATTAGCACCGCCTAAAACTGGTTGTAAAACAGGTGTTTCTACTTCAACAAAATCATTACTATCAAAAAAATCACGAAATGCTTTAATAATTTTAGGTCTCATAAATGCAGTATTCAATGCCTCGTCGCTTGTAATTAGATCTAGATATCTTTTTCTACGGCCTTCTTCTACATTTTGTAAACCGTGGAATTTTTCAGGTAGTGGTTTAAGAGCTTTAGTAAGATGGATATATTTAGCAACATGAATTGATAATTCATTAGTATTAGTTCTAAATAAATACCCTTTAACACCTATAATATCACCTAGATCTGATTGCTTATATACAAGGAAGTCTTTTGTAGGAAGACTATCTTTTCTTACATAAATTTGGACCTTACCGTATCTGTCTTTAATGTGCATAAAGCCTGCTTTGCCTTGTCCTCTTTTTAAAATAATACGGCCTGCTATTGCAACCTGAAGATGCTCTTTTTCTAATTTAGCTTTAGAAAACTTGCTATATTTAGTAAAAATTTCTTTGGTATTAATACTTTGTTTAAACGCATGACCAAAGGGAGCAACACCAAGATTTGATAAAACTTCTAGTTTATCAATTCTATTTTGTTCTTGTTCAGTTCTTTTCTCATCCATAAACTATTTCCTTTTATTAACTAATGAATTATATAAATCAAGGGCTGTTTCTTCATTAGGATTATTTTCTTTTACTTTAGCCTCAACTTCAGTAATTTTTTGATCATATTTTTCTAGGGTGCCTTTTTCATTAATTTCATCAATTTCAGTTTTATTAATAGTTTCTGCAAAGATTAAATATTTAGCAATATTATTTAATAGTGGTCTATTTTCTTTTAAAATTTTAGTAGCATTACTTAAACATTGATCAATAATAGTTCTTACTTCTTGGTCAATTTCTTGTGCTACTTGGTTAGAAAAGTTTCTTTCTTTTAAGTAGTCTCTACCTAAGAAAACATCGCCTTGTTGAGATTCATATTGTACAGTACCAAGTTTTGACATACCATATTCAGTAACCATTGCTCTAGCAAGTTTAGTTGCTATTTCAAAATCATTATGTGCACCATTAGAAATAGAACCTAGTGCTAATTCTTCAGCCGCTCTTCCACCTAGATAGCCTGTGATTGTAGCAAGAAGTGATTCTTTAGTCTCAAAATATGTTTCTTCTTTAGGAACCATTAAATTATAACCGCCAGCCTTACCTCGTGGGATAATAGTAATTTTTTGAACAACATTAGCATCTTCTAATTTTAAACCTATAACAGCATGACCTGCTTCATGGAATGCTACTCTTACTTTTTCTTTATTAGTATATTTTCTTGAAGTTTTAGCAGGTCCCATCATTACGCGATCTATTCCTTCTTCAATATCTTTTTCATTAATTACTTTACGGTTATTTCTTGCAGCAAGAAGGGCTGATTCATTTAATAGGTTTTCAATATCAGCACCTGAAAAGCCAGGAATTTGATAAGAAATAGCTTCAAAATTAACACTACTTTCAAATTTTTTATTTCTAGCATGAACTTTTAAAATAGCAGTTCTTGCTTTAGCATCTGGAAGGTCCATAGTAATTTGACGATCAAATCTACCTGGTCTTAATAGGGCTGGATCTAATACATCAGGACGGTTGGTAGCAGCGATAATTATAATTCCAGCGTTTGGATTATAGCCATCCATTTCAACTAATAACTGGTTAAGTGTCTGTTCTTTTTCATCATTTCCACCGCCTAGTCCAGTTCCTCTTTGTCTACCAACAGCATCTATTTCATCAATAAAAATAATACATGGGGCATGGTCTTTAGCAAGCGAGAACATATTTCTAACCCTTGATGCTCCGACACCTACATATAACTCAACAAAATCAGACCCTGAAATAGAGAAAAACGGCACATTAGACTCACCTGCTACGGCTTTAGCAAGAAGAGTTTTACCAGTTCCTGGAGAACCTACTAATAGTATCCCTTTAGGAATTCTTGCCCCAATATCACGATATTTTTTAGGATTTTTTAAAAAATCAATTACTTCGCCTAGTTCTTGTTTTTCCTCATCTGCACCGGCAACATCATCAAATAACACTTGTTTGGTTTTGGCTAATTTCACTCTTGATTTAGAAAAATCTTGCGCAGTTTCTTGCGATCTCATTAGTCCGCGGAAGAATATGATAATGATAACAATCCATAATAAATAAGGGAGTACATTAAGAATAATTGCTAAAATAGACATTTTAGGTTTTTGATAGTCCTGAATTATATTATTATGTATCGCTTCAGGAAGTTGTGTTTTCATTTGAGCAATAAGTTCATTATATTGGTTTTCAGTTAAAACTAATTTTAAAAGTTTACCAATTTTATTATTATTTTTAGTATCAAATTTATTACCATCTTTAGAATACATTGCATATACATAAATGAAGGAGTTATCTTCGCTCTTTTTTATAGTAAGCACTAATTTGTTTTCACTAGTTAAATTAAAACGTTCTTTTTTTATATCTTCAATAACCTGACTATAATCAAAGGTATTATATTCAGCAGGTTGGGTTACTCTTTTTATTATAAAATAAAAACTAATCGCTAAAATAATAGCCATAATAATTGTTAAAAATGTTGCTAGTCGTTTTTTATTTATTTGTGGTTGTTGCATTATTTATCCTCCTTATAAGTTGCCACATAGGGAATATTTCTAAATTCTTCATCAATATCAAGCCCATACCCTAAGACAAAAACGTTATCAATAGTTTTACCTACAAAATCAACACTACATTCTACTACTCGCTGTGATGGCTTATCAAGAAGCGAGCAGATTTTAATGTTGCAATTTCTTTCTTTTAATAAAGAAGTAAGTAAATTAAGTGTTCTGCCAGTATCTACAATATCTTCGATAATTAGGATATTTTTATCCTTAATTCGTTTAGGAATTACCTGCTCTAAAGTAGGTCTGTTATTTGATTTAAAGCCACCTTTATAACTTGAGATATTAAGAAGAGTATATCTTACTGAAAAAGGGAGTAGTCTTGTTAAATCAATCAAAAAAGGCAGACAGCCATTAAGGATACCAATAATTTCAAAATCTTCTCCGATTGATTGATAATATTGACTAATTTCTTTTGCAAGGCGTGCATTTATTAATTTTATTTCGTCTTCAGATAAAAGTATTTTACCTACATATTTATCTAGTTTATTCATCATTATTATCCTCATTTATTACATTAACTTCATTATTACAATTTAAGAAGATAGTTTTATCTCCTTTAAGGGTTTGGTTTAAATAGAAATTAGGAATCCATAAAATTTGATTATTACTATCAACTAATATTAAAAGTTTATCCCTTTGTTCAATAGGAATTTTTTTATCAATTAAAAAACGTGATAATTTTTTACTACCATAATGGAATATTAAATCATCGCCATCTAAGCGAGTTCTATATTTTAGTGGAAATCGAATATTTCCTTCATTAAATGATATTTTACCATTTGGTTTAGGGTATTTTTGATCTTTAAAGGAATAAGTAAATAAGGCCTTATTATTAGAGTCTTCTTTTACCATTTGGGCTGTTTTTTTCTCTTTAATCACTTTTCTTCTAAGCATAAAATTTTCATATTCTTTAATAAAATAATAATTATTTGATAATTTTAGTTCTAAATTTGGTTTAGGATTATTTAGAAGATCTTTTATATCTGTTATTAAGTTAAAATTTATATTTATTTTTTCTGCTTGTAAAAGATATGATACTACATCACTTTTAATGGCTTCATCTAATGCAAGATAATCTTTGACAGGTATAATTAAATCTTTATATTTAGCAAGGAAGGATGTAGTATTTTTTCTTATAAAATCATAGGCTTCTTTAACTTGGATAGAATATTGTTTAACCTGATTAAGAAGCGATTCGTTTTCTTGTTTCATAAAAGGGATGACACAAAGACGGTATTTATTACGTAAATATTTGTGCGAATAATTTGATTGATCTTGACAAAATGTTAGTTTTTCATCACTAGCATAATTAAGGATTTCTTCCTTTGAAAAATTTAGTAATGGTCTAAGATAGTAAAAATGATCTTCTTGATATATCTCAGATATTCCAGAATAACCTAAAAGATTAGACCCCCTTGTAAGTTTAATTAAAATGGTTTCGATTAAATCATCTAAATGATGTGCTGTGATGATATATTTAGTGTCATTTAATCTAGCAACATCACGAAGTTTTTTATACCTAAATGCTCTTGCTTCAGACTGAAAATTTTCCTTATTATTTACAACTACGGTATAATAATAAAAGGGAAGTTTGTTTTTTTGACAAAATAATCTAACTAGCTCTGCTTCGTTATCAGATTCTTTTCTTACTTTGTGATTGAAGTGAACACAAATAATATTAAGCCCAATTTTTTTTAGTAAATGAGTTAGTGTTAAAGAATCGCTACCGCCTGAAAGGGCAACAACAAGCTTTTCTTTTAAGTTATTATTAAGATGTTTTTTAAAAAATTGTTTAATTTCAAATTCTATATTTATCATAGTATTTATTATATCATTTTTAAAAATAAATTATTTAATTAAGGTCGGATAGAGATGATTATTCTAGCATCAGGTTCACCAAGAAGAAAAGAACTATTAGAAAAATTTAATCTTAAATATGAAGTTTTTGTTAGTAATTTTAACGAAGAGACTATTATTGAACCAAACCCGAGCGAACGGGTAAAAAAATTAGCTTTTAGCAAGGCTAATAGTGTTTATAATGAACTAGGTAAAAATAAAAATAAACTTATTCTTGCTGCTGATACAATAGTATATTGCAATAATAAATTTTTTAATAAGCCCAAAAACCGTGAGGATGCTTTTAATATGCTCCAATCTTTATCTAATAATACACACTCAGTTTATACGGGAATATGCATAATTTATCAAAATAAATTATTCATTGATTATGCCAAAACTAATATTACTTTTAGAAAGTTAACTAATAGTGAGATTAATAACTACCTTAATACAGATGAACCATATGATAAAGCAGGTGCATATGCAATTCAAGGATTAGCAAAAAATTTTGTTTTATTTATTGATGGTTCATATGATAATGTAGTAGGACTTCCTACAGAGCTAGTAAATGATTATTTCATTAAATTAGGGATAATAAATGAAAAAATTAAATGATAAGGTAGTTATTAAAAACATTAAATTTAAATCACGCTTAATGCTTGCTCCCATGGCTGGAGTATCAGATGCTAGTTTTAGAAAGTTAGTTTCAACATATTCTAAAAAAATCGCTATGTCTACTGAAATGTTATCTGATCATGCCTTTTATTATAATAATCCGAAAACAATACAAATGACTAAATCGTTTGATAAAAATATTTTAAGTGCGCAAATTTTTGGGTCTAATATTGATTATATGGTAGCCCTTGCTAAGTATTTAGATAAACTGCCTCATATCAAAATAATTGATATTAATATGGGCTGTCCTGTCCCAAAGGTTGCTAATAAAGCCAAGGCTGGATCTTATTGGTTAAAAGATCCTAACCAAATTTATACATTAGTGTCAAGTATTACTAAACAAATTAAAAAGCCACTATCTGTAAAAATTAGAAGTGGCTATGATAATAAAAATCTTAATTATCTAGCAGTTGCAAAAGCCATTGAAGAAGGAGGTGCTAGTTTTATTACTATCCATCCACGCTCTAAAGAAGACGGCTACTCAGGACAAAGTGATTGGGATGTTATTAAAAAAATTAAAGAGAGCGTTAGCATTCCAGTTGTAGGTAATGGAGATGTATTAGGCTATAAAGATGCTAAAAAGATGCTTGATTATACAAACTGCGATCTAGTAATGATAGGCCGTGCTGCACAAGTGCGTCCTTATCTATTTAAGGAAATACTTAGGAGTGAGAAAAATAAAAAAAGTAGTTTTAATTTTAAAAAACTACTTAAATTAGTAAAAAAACACTATTTTTATTTAAATAAAGAATACCCGCTAAAAATTGCTAATTTAAAATTTAGAACCCATCTTTTATGGTATTTTAAAGGCAACAAATTAGCCCAGGGTGAACTACAAGTTTTTTTTAAGGACAATGATTTTAAGGGACTAATAAAGAGGTTAAAAACCTTGCCTAGAAGCCAAAAAAACTAAATTTTTTCAATTAGTGAAACTTTGTTAGCACTATCAACTAAATAAAAAGAGAGCATTATATTAGTGCTTTCATAATAAATTTTACTTAATTTATCTTTAATTTCTTCTACTTGGTCAGTTCTTGCAATGAAAAAGGCACAGCCCCCAAAACCTGCACCGGTCATTCTAGCACCAATTGCCCCTAGTTTAATTGCATTTTCTACTACGCAATCAAGTTCTAGCCCAGATACTTCATAGTCTTCTTTTTGGCCTTGGTGTGAGATTTCTAGTATTTTAGCAAAACTTATAAAGTCATTATTGGCTAAATAATTAATTGCCTGTTTAACTCTTAAGTTTTCTTCTAGTACATATTTTGTTCTTTTGTATAATGTATCGTTTAGATAATTTTTATATACACTTAATTTATTTATATCAAGTGAAGATATATTAGGATATCTTTTTAGATATTTTTGGTTAATTATTTTAAGTGCTTGCTCACATTCTGCTACTCTTTGGTTATATTTAGAATCGGCTAGCGTTCTTTTTTTATTGGTATTAGCAATTACTAAACTATATCCCTTAGGGATAACAAAAGGAATATGATTAGCACTTAGGGTATTAGTATCAAGGGAAATAGCAAAATCTTTTTTGGCACTAGCGATAACAAATTGGTCTAGAATACCACTTTTTAAGCCAATAAATTCATTTTCTACTCGCTGACCTAGTTGGGCTAGTTCTTTTTCACTTAAATTGATATTATTAAAATCAATTATTATTTTGGCTACTAATAACTCAATACAGGCACTAGATGATAGTCCTGCTCCACTTGGAAGATTGGAATAAGTAAATAATTTGAAACCATATTTAAGGGGATATTTTTCATTTAAAAATTTTATAATTCCTAGGGGATAGTTAGCAAAAAAATGTTCTTTATCATAGCATAAATTATCAAGGGCTATTTTATACACTTTGTTTTTATTATAGCCATAAGATATTAGTTCAAATAAAGGAGTATTAGTTTTTTTAACAATCCCTTTAATACCTATTGATATTGCAATCGGAAGACAAGAACCACCATTATAATCAACATGTTCTCCAATTAGGTTAATTCTACCGGGTGAAAAATATATACTATCAGGTGATTGATTAAAATATTGTTTAAATTTTTCAATTAATTCTTTATTTTCCATTTAATTTTTTCCTAAACTCATAATCGCTTTTAATCATCTCATTAAGGTTGTATATTGGAGTAAATTTAAGTAGCTCTTTGGCTTTATCTGCATTAGCAATAAGAACTGCTGGATCACCTTCGCGTCTTGGCCCAAATGAGTAATTAACCTTACTAATTTGATTAGCCTCATTTATTAGATCAAGGACTGAATAGCCACTTTTTGAGCCTAAATTAAAGATATTAGATGAATTAGTATTGAGATAATCAATCCCTAGGATATGAGCCCTTGATAGATCTAAAACATGGATATAATCTCTTATACAGGTTTTATCTTTAGTTGGGTAGTCATTACCAAATACTACTAAATTATCTCTTATACCTAACATGGTTTCGGTAAGAATGGGCATAATATGAGTATAATTTTTACTTATTAAGCCAGTTTTTAGATCACTACTAGCGCCACAGACATTAAAATAGCGAAAGATAACATAGTTAATGCCATATGCATTAGCAGCCCATTTAATTAGTTTTTCACTTGCAAGTTTAGACTCGCCATAAGGATTAATAGGTAGCAAGAGATCATCTTCGCAACAAATACCATTATTAGGATTACCATAAACTGCAGCAGTAGATGAAAATACTAATTTTTTAACTCCAAAACGATGCATTGCTTTTAAAATAAGCCGCACCCCTTCTGTATTATTATGAAAATATTCTAATGGATAGTTTATTGATTCAGGAACTATAATTTTAGCTGCAAAATCCATTACTACATCAATATTTTCTTTTTTAAAAACTTTTACTAAATCCTTATAGTTAGTAATATCTCCTAAATAAAACTTAATATTTTTAGGTAGTACTTCCTTATGACCGGTTGATAAATTATCTAAAACTACTACCTGATAATCTTTTTTTAAAAGATCATATACAACATGCGAGCCAATATAGCCGGCGCCACCAATAACTAATACTTTCATCTGTTCTCCTTATACTTTAATAAAATTTTGCTAGGATTATTATTGAATAAATAACTCCCCATCACTACAATATCTGCACCCATTAAATCTAGCATTTCTAATTTTTCTATATCAATACCTCCGTCTACTTCAATTAAAAAATTATAGCCCTTAGTAGTACGAATCTTGTTTAATTCATCAACTTTATTAGCACAACTATCAATAAATTTTTGGCCACCAAAACCAGGTTCTACGCTCATTACTAAGATATGCGATACTTTGCTAAGGTATGGAGTAATACTATTTATACCTGTTTTAGGCGATATAGCAATACCTATATTAATGGGATATTTTAATAAGTAATTAAATACTTCATCAAAATTTTCTATTTCACGATGAATAGTAATATATTTAGTATTTTTAGTAATAAAGTTATCAATATATTGTAAAGGTTTAGATATCATTAAATGAATATCAAAAGGAATTGATGTAATTTTACTAAGATCTGCTACTACCTTAGGGCCAAATGAAATATTATTTACAAAATGACCATCCATAATATCTAGATGAAGCAGATTAGCATATTTAACTTTTTCTATTTCTGCTGATAAATTAGCAAAATTACAATTTAGAATTGATGGGGCTATTATCATATAATCCTCCTAGTACTTTCTTTTTATATTTTTAATTTTAGTATAAAAACTTAAATAGTTATCATATCTTTCTTTAGGGATGGTATTATTTAATACTTCCCTAATCACCTGGCAATTGCCACTAATATGATCACAGTTATTAAATTTACAATCCTTACTAAAGAGTAAAAAATCAGGATAATATTTTTTTAGCTCTTCTTTATATAATACATTATATTCTAATGATGAAAAGCCGGGTGAGTCTACTACATAGCCTCCATTAAGCGGGTAAAGGGAAGTTTCTCTAGTTGTGTGTTTGCCTCTACCTAGTGCTTTTGAGATTGACTGGGTGGCTAATTTTAGTGATGGTATTAGTTTGTTTAGGATACTAGATTTACCTACGCCTGTTTGTCCAGTAAAAATACATAAATTATTTTTTATTTCACTAAGTAATACATTGGCATCACTTTTAATATCAAGGTAGTATATGCTAATACCAAGGTATTTGTAGTAGTAGTTAAGTCTTGCTTTAAGTTTAACTAACTCAGTACTACTTAGAAGGTCAATTTTAGTAATAATTATAACAGGGATAATATTTTCTTTATAAATAGAAATTAAAAAAGTATCTAGTAAAACTTGAGAAAATAACGGTTCTTTTGCAGCAAATACTAAAAATGCCTTATCGATATTAGCCACTTTTGGACGCATTAGTTCATTAGTTCTTGGGATAATTTTAGTAATTAAGTATTTATTATTACTAATACTATATTCAACTATATCGCCAACTTTAGGGGCTAATTTAATTCTTTTAGGTTCTATTTTAGTTTTATAGGAACTTATTTTTTGATAATTTGGATTGCTACTTTTTTGATATCTTAAGATCCCTTGTGGTTTAGCACTAAATACTTCTTCAGTACTAATATCCATAATTTGGTATGATTGAGAGATAATTTTAATTATAATTGCTTTCATTTTAAATGTGCTACTCTTAACTGTCCGCAGGCGGCAGTTGCATTAAGTCCTTTTGAAATTCTTATCGTAGTATCTATTCTAGCCTTTTTGAGTTCCTTAAAAAAAAGATCTATTTCATGTTTATCAGCCCTTTTTAAGGGGAGCTCTTTTACTTCGTTATAAGGGATTAGATTAACATAAACATTTCTGTTTTTTAAAAGCATTGCAAGTTCTCTTGCATTATCAAGGCCTGAATTTAGTCCTTTAAGCATGATATATTCAATTGTTATTCTTCTTTTAGTAATTGCGTAGTAATAATCAAGGGCATTAAGAAGCTCTTTGATGGGATAAGTTTTATTAATAGGCATTATCATATCTCTTAGTTTATCATTACTTGCATGTAGTGAAATTGCAAGGTTAACTTGTAAATCAAGGTGGGCAAACTCTTTAATTTTTGCTACAATACCACAAGTTGAGACAGTTATTTTCCTGGCACCAATATTAAAAGAATAGTTAGCATTAATTAGTTTAATAAACTCCACAACATTATCATAGTTAGTAAAAGGTTCACCGGTGCCCATAATAACTACTGAGTTTATCTCTTCATTAGTAATTTTTTTTATTGATACTAGTTGTAAAATCAACTCTCCAAGGGTTAAATTTCTTTTTTTCTTATATAGCCCTGAAGCACAAAAGATACACCCCATATTGCAACCTAGCTCAGTAGTAATACAAACAGAGTTGCCATAACTATGCTTAATTAAAACAGTCTCAATTAAATTATTATCACTTAGTTTAAATAAAAATTTTTGGGTCCCATCCTGATCTTTTAATACTTTAACTGCTTCTAGTATATTAAGGGTAAAGTTAGCTATTAAGTTAGCTCTTAGAGTTTTTGATAGATCAAGCATTAAATTAAAATCAAGAATATTTTTTTGATAGAGCCATTTGAATATTTGTTTAGCCTTGTAGGGTTTTTCACCAATCGTATTTAGATAAGCGCTAAGATTATCTAAGTTATAATTAAAAAGTTGTTCCATTAACGATAACTTGCATGAAAGTGTTTAGTAAGTAAGACCTTAATATTAGTCGTTAAATTATTAATATAATCGCTATTAAGAGTTTCCTCATCCGATTCAAAATAAAGTGAGATAGCAAGCGAGTAGTAATCACTATTAGATAGTTTATCATAGATATCAAAGAGCCTAACATCTTTTAAATACTTGCCGCCGGCTTCAATAATAATCTTTTTTATTTCTTTATAAGAATAGTCTTTTTTAATCTCCATGGCAATATCTCTTCGCATTTGAGGATATCTAGAAAATGGGATATATATAGGATTTTTTGCTTTATTAGTTATTAAATAAATTAGGTCTAATTCTAGATAATATACTAATTCATTATTATTTAAGATAGCACCAATTTGGCCTATGGCATCATTATTAGTTATTATCTTTGCTTGATAATTAGGATGAAATATTTCCTTATTTGTTTTAATTAACTCATATTCTAAATTAAATAAACTAATAATATAATCTAGGACTCCTTTTAGGGTGAAGAAGTTTAGCTCTTTATTCTTGGGATTAAGCCATGAAGTAGTATTAAGTGGTGTTGTTAATAAAATCGCTAATTTAGTTGTTTTATTATCTTTAGTATAAATATCACTTATTTCAAAAAAACTACCTTTAGTTTGACTATGGTCAATATTATAATTATATACTTCAAGTAGTGATGATAATAAGTTTTCTCGCATATATTTACGGCCACTTTTTAAAGACTCCATTAACTCAAGGGCGTTATTTGAACTGCTAGTATTAACAAGTGAGTATGTCCTAACTTCGTATAAACCAAGCATTGCTAGTTTAGTTTTTAATTTGTTAAAAACTATATTAGTTTCTAACTCACATGATTTACTAATAAACTCTTTAGGTGTTGTAGCAAGATTGTTTAGTCCGTATAAGCGTGCAAACTCGTTTATTAGTTGTTCTTTTATTACAATATCCGGTCTATGATCGGGGATAGTAAAGTTAAATTCTTCATCATGAATAATATATTCAAAAGGAGTATATTTAAAAACATTATCAATATCTTTTAGTTTTAAATTTGTTCCTAATAATAAATTGATATCACTTAGAGTTATTTTAATTTTATTTTTGCTAGGATAGTTGGCTTTAATCTTAAGAATATTTTTAGAAAGTCTTCCTTTGGCTAATTTAGTTATTAAAAAACATGCTTCATCGATTGCTAATAAAAGGTTTTCTTTTGATACGCCCCTTTGATATAGTTTTGAAGCATCAGTTGAGATATTTAGTTTTTGGCTAATATTTTGAATGTATGTTTTATCAAAGATAGCACTTTCTAATAATACTGAAGTAGTATTATTATTTATTCTAGCATTATCAAAACCAATAATACCACCAAGGGCTAATCCTTTTTCTAAATCAGAAATTACTACTTCCTTACTAGTAAGACAAACTTTAGTTTTATCAAGGGTTGTAATTTGTTCATTATTTTGTGAATATCTTAAAATAATTTTATTATCACTTATTAAATTAGTATCAAATGCATGCATTGGGGTACCATATTTAAGCATAATATAATTAGTTATATCAACGATATTATTTATGGGGTCAATATTATTTAGTTTTAATATTATTTGCATCCATAGAGGAGATGGAGCTACTTCAAGTGAGTCAAAATACCTTGCCTCGTAAAATTGGACTTCATTTACTTCTGATGATAGGGTATATGGGTTTTTAATATTACTCAGCGGATAATCATATTTTTTTAAATTTAATTTTAATTTAGTAGCACTTGCGATATCTCTTGCATATCCAAGGTAAGAAAATAGATCGGTACGATTATTAGTTGGTTCTAGTTCAATTAAAAAATCATCAAGTTCTAATAGATTATAGATATCTTTACCAAGGGGGACTGCTTGGGGGAAGTTAAAGATTCCACTTTCATTAGTAAAATTAAGAGAACCTAAACCTATTTCATCAAGAGCACAAATCATACCATTTGATTCTACTCCACGTAGTTTTACAGGTTTAATAATAAAATCATCACTTAATTTAGCACCATCTTTTGCAACAATAACATATTGGCCACTATCTACATTGGGTGCACCACAAACAATTTGTAGTACTTCATCGCCAACATCAACCTTAGTTATATGTAAATGATCACTATTTGGATGTGCAATAGAGCTTATAACCTTGCCAGAGACAAGATTATTTATTTTTTTAAAAGGAGTCTTTAAAAAATTAGCCACTTCACAAATTTTTTCATTAGTGATTTGGGCTAAATTAGTAGGGCATTTAATTAATTTTTTTAATAAAGCAGCGTTAATAATCATTATAATTGCTCCTTAAATTGTCTTAAAAATCTAATGTCATTATTATAAAATAATCTAATATCATCAATATTAAAATATTTCATAGCAACTCTTTCGATGCCAATACCAAAGGCAAAACCTGTTGTTTTTTTAGGGTCATAGCCGCACATTTTTAATACATTAGGGTGCACCATACCAGCACCAAGGATTTCGGTATAATCAATTGAACCGTCTTTTTTCTTAATTAAAAGATCAATTTCAATACTAGGTTCTGTAAATGGAAAATAAGATGGCCGCATACGCATATCAATATCTTTTCCAAAAAGATGTTTCAATAAATTAAGAAGGGTCTCTTTAAGATTACCAAAATTAATGCCAGGAGCAATTACTAAGCCTTCAATTTGCATAAATTGGTGTGAGTGTTTACTATCTTCGGCATCTCTTCTATAAACCTTGCCAGGGGCAATTATTTTAAGATTAGCGCCATTTCTTTTTTTCATCTCGCGGGCTTGAACCGGAGATGTATGAGTTCTTAGAAGTGAGTTAGCAGAAAAATAAAGTGAGTCATGCATTGCTCTTGCAGGATGATTTTGAGGGATGTTCATTAGTGTGAAATTATGTTCGTCATCTTCTACTTCAGGTCCTTCAACAACCTCATAGCCATTATCAAGAAAGTATTCTTTAATCTTATTCTCAATAATAGTTAACGGATGGATTGTAGCGTGATTTATCTGCTCACCATCAAGATTAAGGTCTAGTTTATCTTTGTATAATTTTTCGTTTAAAAGCGCTGCTTGTAATTTTTTTTCTAATTCACTAAATTTTGATATTAAATGTTCTTTTACTATATTTAGCTCTTTACCAAATAGAGGTTTTTCATTATTAGGTAATTGCTTTATTAGTTCAGTAAGAGCTGCTAGCAGACCTTTTTTTGCTAAATATTTATTTTTTATTATTTCTAAGTTTTCCTTATTTAATACTAAGTTATTGATCTCTTGATCAAAATCTAGTTTTAATTGTTTTAATTTATCCATATAATCTCCTTATTATAAAAAAGCACCTTACGGTGCTTTGTTTATCTTTTTAATAGTGAAGCAATTAGAATAAAAAATCTAATTAGTTCTATATAAATCCAAATTAGTGAAAATATAATTCCTAATGCTGCACTCCATTCGTATCTTTTATCAGCACCGCTTTCAACTAAATAGTCAACATACATAAAATCATTAAGTAGCATAAAGGCACCATATAAAATTAAAAATACTGAAACACCAATACTTATTGCAAAATATAAGGTTGGATTATTCTCGCCTAAACTTTTGAAAAAATTAGGGGCTGCTAAGCGCATTATTAGTGATAAGATCATAAACATAAATAATGCAATAGTTATGGCCATAAAAAATTTCGCAATTTTAGTTTTCATTCTTACCGAAGCAAACATATTTATTAAAAGACAAACTAAAAATATTATTAAGGTAGCCGAGCCAGATAGAATTGCAACTCCTGGCATATAAAAGCCAACTATTGTAGTAATAAAACCAACAATTACACCTTGACATAATGAATATATTGGACCAAAAAAGATAGCACTCTTAGGGGCAAGTGAGCCTATTAGAATGGATATTATACCAATTATACTTGCAACGGAGACACTTACTAATAACCATGGTTTAACATTTAAGCCTGGAGTAGGTACTTCAGGATTTGTATTATTAAATTTAAAGCCTAAAAAGGCAGTTAATAGGGCTGATAAAATTACAAGGCCAAATAAAAATGTAGATTTCCAAGCTACACCTTTATGCGAAGCAGTAGCAGTTTGCTCATAGGCTATGGTCTTCTCAGTTGCCTTAAAAATTGGGTTCATAGTTTGCATTAGATCATCTCCTTAAAATTATTATATCATAAACTTAGATTTAGAAAAAATCAAAAAGGGTTTTTCCAACGCTAGTAGGGTTTTCGTCATCATTGCTGCTAGCAACATAGTCGTTAAAGATCCCAAGTTTTTTCATTTTTTCAAAGGTTGTTTTATTGATACTAGACCTTTTTTTAATATCTTCAAGTGATGTAAAAGGTTTTTCCTGGCGTGCTTTAACAATTTCTTTAGCCACAATGTCTCCTAATAGGTCAATGGTAATAAATGGCATTCTTAAGCCGTTTTCCTCAATAATAAATTCGGTAGCACTTGATTTTTTCATATCGACTGGGTAAAATTTAAAGCCACGAAGAATCATCTCTAAGGCTAGCTCTAAAAATTTAATCATTGCTTTTTGTAGTGGGTTTGGCTTACTAATTGCATTAAGTTTAGTAAGTTCTTCTTTAATAGCATCTTTTCCTTTAATACAGGCCTCATAGTTAAATTGGGTTGCTCTTTTTGAAAAAAAGGCTGAGTAAAATAATAGCGGTTTATAAACTTTAAACCAAGCAATTCTTAAGGCAGATAATACATATGCTACAGCATGTGCTTTAGGAAAGAGATATTCTATTTTACTAGCAGATTCAATATACCACTCTGGTAGTTTATGTTCTTTAAGTATTTTTTCATAGTTAAGCCACTCACTTGGCTTTTCTTTAATTTTATTTTTACGAATAAACTCCATTATGTTAAATGCTATTTGTGGCTCCATATTAAACTCATGTATTAAGGTAGTCATAATATCATCACGACAACCAATTAGTTTGTTAAATGGAATTTTACCATATTTTGTTTTACCTGTAACTAATAGGTCTTCATTATTTATCCAAATATTAGTACCATGTGTGACACCTGATATTCTTACTAAATCACTAAAAGTTCTAGGCATAGTATCTTTAAGAACACCTCTTACAAAAGCAGTACCAAACTCAGAGATTCCATAAGTTCCTACGGGTGAACCTAACTCACTTGCACTTATTCCTAGTTCTTTTGTTGTTGAAAATAATGAAAGAACTTTTTTATCAACTAAGGGAATATCAAAGGGATTATTAAAAGAAAATTCATTAGGATTTAAACTAACATAATCCATAAAATATTTTATCATTGTCGGATCATCATGACCAAGAATATCAAGTTTTAATAAATTAGCCTCAAATGAGTGATAATCAAAATGAGTTGTTAGCCAGCTAGAACCAGTGTCATTTGATGGATATTGAACTGGAGTTATTTCTAAGATTGAATGATTAGCAGGTACAATCACAATACCACCAGGGTGTTGCGAGGTGGTTTGTTGTACGTTTTCTAATTTTTTAGCAATTATGTTCATATAGGCTTTGCGGTAGTTAATCTTTTTTTGTGCTAAGTAGCCCTTTAAAAGGCCAAAGGCGTTTTGTTCTTTAATCTTAGTGACAGTTCCTGCTCTAAAGGTATAATCATCACCTAGGAGCTCTCGTACATAACTATGTGCACTGGCTTGGTATTCTCCAGAAAAGTTAAGATCAATATCAGGAATTTTATCACCACTAAAACCAAGGAATGTTTCAAAAGGAATATTTTGTCCATCACCTTTTAGCTTAGTGCCACACTTAGGACAATTAGCCTCCGGTAAATCAAAGCCAGAGTAGATATTATTAAAATTTTTCTGTAGTTGCTTTTCATTATCTAATACCTCTTTATCATCTTTTGCAAAATAGTGAAATTTACAATTGGGGCATAGATAGTGTGGGGCAAGAGGATTAACCTCAGTTACATCAATTAAAGTAGCAACAAAACTAGAACCTACTGAACCTCTTGAGCCTACAATATAGCCATCATTAAGTGATTTAGAAACTAAAAGATAGGCAATATAATAAATTGGACCGTATTTATTTTTAATGATTGTTTTTAATTCAGTGTTTACTCTTTTAGTAATAATTTCATTTAAATTAGAACCATATAATGAATCAAGCTTATTTTTAATTAGTTTCCTTAGTTCATCATCAATTGAAGCAATTTGTAATGACGTGGCAAATGCATCGTCTGTAAGCGAGAATAGTTCGTCAGGAAAAGGTTTAATTTCTTCAATTTGTGCACTTATTAAGTTTGGATTAGTAATAACAATTTCTTCTGCTAACAATGGATCTAAGAAACTAAATGCACTTAGCATCTCAGTTGTAGTCATATAGTAGTTATTTGGAAGTACTTCATATTTAGATAATCTAGAAACACCACCGCCTACTCTTTTAGCATTAACATAAACTTCATATAAAGGTTTATCTTCTATATTTATATATCTTGGGTGTGAAGTAGCAATCACAAGTTTGTTATGTTTTTTGGCTAGTTTAATTATTCTTGTAATAACATCTTTAATTATATCTAAGTTAGTATCCTCTAGTTCATGAGCAAGATGCAGATATCCTTCTGGCGGAAATATCTCAATATAGTCATAAAAATTTAGTCTGGCCTCAAGTTTTTCTTCAAGGCCATAAAAAGCTTCTTCAAAAATCTCCCCTTCTTCAGCGCTTGAACCAATAAATAGACCATCTCTAAATTTATTAACTAATTCTTTAGTAAGGCGTGGTTCTTTGTAAAAATAATCAGTTAAACCATAAGTTAATAGTTTAAATAAGTTGCGATACCCTACTTCATTTTTAACTAGCATTGAAATTTTATTTGGAATTAAATATTTATATCCTTCATTATAAATTGTATAATCTTTAAGTGAAGTTATACCACGTGATTTCAGCTCTAATAACATTTTTATAAAACAATGTCCTGTTGCCTCAGCATCGTTAAAAGCTCGGTGGTGGTCAGTTAGTTCTACTTTTAACTCTTTAGTAAGTGCTTTTAGGTTAAATCTTTTTAAGCGATCACTATATAAAAATTGTGCTAGTCGTAATGTATCGATGTATTGATTATATGTTTTATTTATTTGGTGCTTCTTAAGTGCTTGGTTTAAAAAGTTAATATCAAATTGTGCATTATGTGCCACTAGTATAGAATCACCTATAAATTTAGTAAATTCTTTAAGAGCGTCTTTGATATCAATACCATTTTTAGAAAGGTCATCATCACTTATATTAGTAGTATTAATAATAACTTTTCTAAGTTTTTTATCAATCTTAATTAGTTTGCTAAATTTATCTACTAGAAGACCATCTCTAAATTTGACGGCACCAATCTCTATTAATTCATCATAGTGATGTGATAAACCAGTAGTTTCAACATCAAATACTGTATAAGTTTGTCCTTTTAAAAGGTCTACGTTATTTGCTATAATAAATTTTTGATTATCAGTTAAATTAAACTCCACGCCATAGATTGGTTTTACTTTGTATTTTTTATAAAATTTAGACAAAACAGGATATGACCATAAGTTGTTAGTATCAGTTATTCCTACAGCCGAATGCTTCCAGAGGCTTGCTTGATTAAATAGTTCTTCAATTTCTAAAACTGAATCAAGGGTGGACATTTTAGTATGAGCTCCTAGTTCTACTCTTTTTTTAGTTGCCGAGTCAAGACGTGAGTGAACCAATGGCTTATCAATTAAATTGATAGCATTAACCATTAAAACAATATCACCAATATAAGTATCATTTACTGCACTAGCAGATAGTTCAACATAATCGCCAATTTTAAAAACTTTAGCCTCATTTATCTCTTGTTGTGTTTTTAAAAATTGTTTACATACAATTGCGTCGGTATTATCTCTTAGAATAAATTGCATCAAGGTCGTATTAGTTAACTTTCTTATTTCTAAATTGTAGATCTCACCTTGGACAATAAACTTAGGCTCACCATTTTCGGCCCTATATTTATCAAGTTGGTATAAATCAAGGGGAATTTTATTTATTGCTACACTGTTGCCCTTAATTTTTTTAGATGTAAAAGATGTCCTTTTTTTCTCTACAAAAGTACTTTCTTCGGTAATTTTTTGCTGCTTTAGCCCTGTTTCTTGTTCAATTTTAGCCTCGTTAGTAATTTTGTTAGCAAGAGATTCTAAGGAAAAATCAATAATTGTTCTTATTTTTAGTTGTGGGAAGTATTTTTTCACAACAGGAGCAATTTCGTCAATAATATTATTAACAAACTTAGAACCTTTATCAATAATAATTGAATAGGTTTTTTTTAGGGAGTCGTATTTATAATCGTATTCTTTAAGAAAATCATAGGCACAACTTTCTTTTTTTTGCATTTCAAAAAATCTATCATAGTATTCTTTATGAAGGGTTTGAAGGTTTTCAATATTACTAAATTTTATAATTGGAGTAATTTTAGCATTTTCTATTTTAAAGTTTTTTACTCTTCTTATAAATTCATCTAATATTTTAATTGGAACAACATCATGTAAAGTAATATAAAAAAACATCTTGTCTTCTTCAAAGACTTCAATGTTAGTTAATTGGGCGGTGTTAATGATTTCATTATTAAAATTTGCTACTTTTAAAAATTCTTCCCATAAGTTCATAAACAAAAAAATTTTAGCATAAAGTATAACTTATTACTAATTTTTTGATTATAAAAAATAAATAAATTTAATTGTAGTTTAATATGGAAAATTATGGCTTTAATATGCTAAAATAAAAGTATGCAAAATAACTATAAAAAAGTTAATTTTAATCAATTAGATACTTTTTATAAGGAAAAATTTAACAATAAAGTTATTAAAATTCCCCTAAGTATTAATTCAACTTGTCCTAACAGAGATGGCTTTCTTGATACATCAGGCTGTCTTTTTTGTAGTCATAAATTATCAGGAGATTTTACCTCAAAAGGAAGCCTTGAAGAACAATTTAAAAAATACTTAGCACTAATATCAAAAAAATGGGCTAGTGGTCTGTATTTACCTTATTTTCAAAGTGGTTCTAATACATATGGTGATTATTTGATGCTAACATCATATTTTAATCAAGCTCTTAAACTTGACAAAAAAGTTATTGGTCTTGCGATTGCTACTAGATATGATTGTATTAGTGATGAGATGATTAGTTATTTAAAGGCTAAAAGCAAAGAGTATTTTATTCAATTAGAGATAGGATTACAAAGTATACATAATGATAAAATAGAATTAAATAGATACTTTAATAAAGAAGAATTTAGTAGGATTATTAATAAATTTAAAAACAGCAGCATTCACTTAGTTATCCATATTATCAACGGGCTCCCCTTTGAAAATAAATTAGATATGCTAGATACAATTAAATATATAAATCAATTTCAAATGATTAAAGGGGTAAAAATTCATATGCTAAATATCTTAAAAGATGCTCCTTTATATAATATCTATCAAAAAGAAAAGTTTCCTATTCTTTCCATGGAACAATATATTGATATTGTTATTAGTCAAATAAGACTTTTACGAAGTGATATTATTATCCATCGTCTTACTGGAGATGGTGCTTTTAATAATTTAGTTGCTCCTTTATGGATTAAAAAAAAGTTTATTGTGTTAAATAATATCAATAAAATTCTTTGGACTAATAATTATTTTCAAGGTGAAAATAGCTAAATTTTTAATTTTTTTGATTAAATTTATTCTAATTAAGGTTCAAATTGCGCCTTTATGCTAAAATTAGTTGAATTATGGGAAATTTAATAACTTTAATAATTTCATCTTTAATTATTACAACATTTATTAGTATTAAACCAATTTTAAATAAAAAAAATCTCGTTATTGAAAAATATTTAACACCTGCTATTCCCCTTTTATTTGTTGGTCTTTTTTTTATTTATCATAAGTTTAATTTTTTTAATTATCTAATTTATGAGAACTTTAATCATTTTTTACAAGTAAGTATATTTAACGCCTTCCTTTTCTTAGGAGTTGCTAATATAGTAGTTAAAGATAGATATATAAAATTTTTTAATGCCTTAATTTTTTTAGTAGTTAATCTATACTTAATTATTAGTACTAAAACACTGGCTAACTATATTAATATCTTTGATTTTTCACTAGCGTCATCTTTATATATTATTATTTATACTATTGTATTATTTTATTGTATTTCATATCTGTCTTTATTTAAATATAAAGAAATGTTTAGTTTAAAAACACTAAAAAAACCTTATTTACTAATTATGGGTTTCTTTTTGACTATACTATTTAATTTAGTTATTACTATTATCTTAATACCAAGGGCGCTTATTAGTGAAAAGTTAGCAATTTTTAGTTTGGCTACTAAATTATTTTATACTAAAGGCTTTATCTTAGCATTAGTGTTTTTAACTTCACTTATCTACTATATATTTAAAGATAAATTAAAACAATACATAACTTCTTTTCAAAAAATAAGTATTGCCCTAGTTATATGTATATACTTTTTAGTTAATAAAAACTTATATAGTGGTCCTTTTTCAATTATTAGTGTAATAATTATTAGTGCTATTTTTTTCTTTATTAATCTTAACTATAAAGCCCTTAAACATGAAGAAATACCATCATATTTATTATTATTTGCTTTTATTATCTCTTTACTTTTATTTAATTTAGCATCTCCTGAAGCAGTTAATAATTTAAATATTTTACTTCTTATTAGTATCATTGCACCAGTTTCTTTGATTGCACTTAATAAAAAGCAATTAAGTATTACTAATATGTTATTTTCTGTTCTTATTATAATTGGATATTTTATAGTTGCTATTTTAGTTAATTCATTTAGTGTTTATGATGAAAAATCATTTGATATATTATATTTAAATCAGGTCTATTCTTATTATGATAACTACCCAATTATAGGACTAAATCATCGCTTTTTAATTAAAAACTTTCTAGGTGATGAATATAAAAAAATTATCATTGTTAAAGGTAAAAAATACTATTTATACTTAATTTATAACTTTTCATTTATTTTTGTATTTTTAGCCCTTCATCTATTAGGACTAATTATAATAAGATCATATTTAGTTTTAACTAAATTTAACTATCATATGATCAAAGAACTTTTTTTAAAAAATAAAGTTAAATATACAAACGATGTTTCAATTGATAGTAATGTTATCCCAGAGATAGTTATAACTAATTTAGATAAAAGATATGAAAAAAACTCACCCTTAATTTTAGATAACCTTAATCTTAATTTATCTGGTAATAAAATAATTGGTTTACTTGGCAATAATGGTGCAGGCAAGTCTACACTAATTAAAACTATTGCCCAAAATTTAGTTCCTACTAAGGGAGAAATTAAAATATGTGGCAATGATTTAATAAATAATCCATCAGAGTGTAAAAAGCTAATTAGATATCTTTCCGATATCCCTAAAATTAATCCCTTTTTAAGTGGGTATGAATATCTAAATATTATTATTAAAACTAATGACCCCAAAAGATGTGACTATCATGAACTAATTGATAAGTATGCTGAGATCTTAGAAATTAAAAAAGCCCTAAGTAATCATATTGGAGCATACTCATTTGGCATGAAGCAAAAAATTGTCTTAATTGCCTCACTTTTAATAAACCCTAAAATTTTAATTTTAGATGAACCGTTTACAGGACTAGATCCAAGTAGTACTAAAACTTTAATTAAACTTTTTAAAGAGTTTACTAAAAGAGGTAATATGGTAATATTTTCTTCGCATATAATTGAGGTAGTTAACGAGTTAAGTGATGAGATTTATTTTTTATACAATGGGAAAATAATTGATAATGACTCGCTTACACAATGCCGAAAAAATGATAAAAAATTAGAAGATCACATCATTAGTTTGATCAATCTAGCCGTAGCAAACGAGGTTAGATAACAAATTATTGTAAATTTACGCAAATTATGGTATACTATAACCATATTGGAGTTGATATAATGAAAAAATTAGCATTATTAGTAGTTAGTATTATAGCGATTTTATTTTCTTTATATGGTTGTAGAACTAATTTAGAAAGAATAACTAGGGATGAAAATATCCTAAGTATTGAAAACGAACTTGGTGAAGAAGTATCAACTGCTAAAGCAGGAGATATTTTAACTATCAATTTTAAAGCCTACGAAGACAAAATAATATCTAAGTTTATTTTTAATGATCAAGACCAATTAAAACAAATTGAAAATTATAAATATAAATTTAAATTTAATGGCCGTAGTCCTAAATATAGTTTAGAATACAGTGATATATATTTAAAATTAGAAAAAAATACTAATATAGGTGAACTAAATATTGATGATTTTTTACAGGTTAATCAACTAGATTTAAACAAAATAAAATATAACACCTTAATTAAGCTAACTTTAAAACAAAAAGAGGGTTATAAAATTGAGAGTTTAGTTATAAATAATGAAGTAATAAACATCTCTGAAAATCAGTATGAATTTAGACTTTTAATGGATAGCAAAATCACAGTTAATATCCAAAAGCTTGAAGATATTACCCTAAACTATGATGGCGTATCATTTTTTGATGATAAGGGATTACAAATTAGTCAAATTAAATATGGTGCCACTTTATCTAAAATTAGAATTAGTAAACCTAGTTATGAAATTAAAAAAGTAGTATTAGATAATGATATATATTTTAAAAAAGTTAGTAAAATTGTAAAAAATCAAGATTTTACTATAAATAAAAAAATCTATGCTCCGATAAAATTGGAAATCACTTATGCGCCATTATATAATTTAGTATTAACTGAAGAGTTTAAAAAGAATTTTATCTATGATATTAAAAAATATCCTAATCTAGAAGCCCTTGAAGAAAATACCGTGATTAAATTTTCGCTAAAAAAGGAATACTATCTTGGCTATATATATAAAGTTTTAATTAATAATGAGCCTAATTTAGTAGATAAGGATATTGAGTTAGTGCTAAATAAAGCACAAACTACTACCCTAGATTGCGAAAAAGAGTATAGAGAATATGATACTAGCGCAGTAGATAATAGTAAGTATAGTATCAAATATTATAAAAATAGTGAGTTAGTTAGCAAAGTTAAGCATAATGATATTATTGATAAAATTGAAGTAATTGCTAAAAAATATTATATTATAAGTAAAATTGCTATCAATAATCAAATGATACTTACTTCCAGAAAAAAAGAGTTTGTTATAACTAATTATAAAATCAGTAGCGAAGTTAGCCTTAATGTAGAGCCTGAAGATTACTATGTTGTTGCTAAAATAAAAGTAAATAATAATTTAATTGATATTACTGATAATAGATTAGTAGAGCATAATCTAGATCATGGTGAAACGCTAGAGAGACTACCTGTTAATAAATTATTAAAATTAAAGTTTAAACCCCACGAAATGCATAAAGTTAAAGATATTAAGATTAATAATGCAGAATATTTATTTAAGGCTAACAATTATGAAGTGGCAATTAATTATCAAGTTAATAATAATATCGAAATAAATATTCAAACCCAAAAATTTAGTATTGTTATTAAAAATATTCCAAAAGGCTTAAAATTTATTGGTGTTAACGGGATAAAAAAAGATTATAATGATTATACGCCTAAACTAAATGATAGAATAGTTTTACAAAGAGTTGAGGAAGACCCAGCCCAGTATCGCTTCATTACAAGACTATTAGTTAATAATGTCTCATATGCAGAAATTGGAAGTGATGTTGATCTAATAAAGGGATATCATCCAAATGGAGATGAAATTAAAGAAAAGTTTGTTAATTGCTTAACTTATCAAATTCTAGATGAAGAAGTAAATTTTAATGAATATCAACTAGATCAATTTGTAAACCTAGAACTAGAGCCAGATGAAAATTTTTCATATAGTAAAGATAGTAATTTTAAAATTTATAAAAAAACCATATTTGAACTCCTTCCAAATGGCACTACTGTTCCTAAACAAGTAGAAAAGGTATTAGTTAAAAAAAATACTATTGTTTTATTTAGTATTAATTCATTAGGTAAACAATTAGATAAACTAACTACTAAAATTAACTCAGCTGATGAAGAAGACCAAACAGGACTAATAAAAGATAATAAATTTAGTCTTAAAATAATTGATAATGATAATAAAAATGAACATGAGTTTAGAATAAAAGGTTATTTTATTGGCGAAGACGAGGCTAAAATAACCTATACATCTAATGCTTCTAAATATGATAAAATTGTTGAATATATCACTAATTCTAACCTAAATAGTGCCGAAAATAAAAAAAATAGTAAGTTTTTTACATCAAAAGGTGAGAATAAAACGATAATTTTAAAAAAAGATTATAATATAAAGATAAAAATAAATAATCAGAATTGTCTTAAATACGACCAAGTAAAGGGTGAGTATGATTATAATATTTTAGCCCTTGTCTATATTGATGGTGAAAATAAAACAGCACAGTTTATGAGTGGAGGCGAGATAGTATTAAATAAATCAACTAAAATTGAAATCTATTTTGAAAAATACCAAGATTATAAAACCACTTATTCTCAATTTAAAAATAAAACTTCAAAAGCAAGTATTCTTAATTCAAATGAATATCAAAAATTTATTAGTATCTTTAACGATTATGTAGGAGATCTAAATAGTAGTAAAAAATATCTTCTAGCGGTTAGTGATTATAATAAATTAAATAAATTAGTTAATGATTATATTAACTTATTAAATAGTATAAACGAAGAAAATCTAAGTTGTGATCATAAAGATAAAGTTCAACATGACTTAGAATTAAGTGAAGAAATTAAACGAATTAATGCTAAGTATTTAGCAAAAAAAATTAAAGATGAAATAATTAACTATACTAATTGTAATAGCGGAGGTCTAGATGTTTAATATAATTAAAAGATCGGTGTTTATCATTCTTTTTATTACCTTAGCAACAACTCTTGCTTTTTGTAAAAAAGAAAAAAAATACCTTATTAAAAACGATAATAATAAATATCTTAGTTTATTAACTACCGATAATAAAGAAATTCCAGTAAAAGATTATAAAAATAATCTTTTTGAAGAAATTAAGGTTAAACTTAATTTAAAAGAGATAAAACCAAAAGATACTCAACTAATTAGAAAATTTAGTCTTAATGATAAAGTTTATGAATTTAGTCCCCTTGATAAGGAGTATCAGGTTAAATTATTAGCAGATAAAGTTAATGAGTTTAAAGCTACTAAAGAAGATAGAAAAACCCTAAATTTAACCTATAATGCTAATTTTTTTGAAGTGTTAAAAAACAATATTGAAATAAAAGAACCAAATCCAACTGCCCTTGAAGGAGATAAAATAACAATCAATACTAAAAATCTTCCTCAAGATATGCAGGTGGTAATCAATGGTGAATCACAGGTTAAAATTAAAGATATTACTTTTCAAATTTTAACTGATACAGAAATTATTTATAAAACGCTTGGTCAAAAAGCAGATGATAAAGAAATTATTGAAAATCAGTTAAAAAATCTTAACTTAGCATTAAAACCAGGTGATAGTCTTAATAACTTAAGATATAGTTTTAAGCTTACTGAATTATCTGATAAAACAATGACACTGGAGTGGTCGCTAGATAAAGAACACAGTAGTATTTTAATCAATAAAGAAAAAAATACTTTTACGATTAAAGATGATTTTGTAGGTGAAACACCGCTTAAATTAACTGCTAAAATAACTAGAAACAATCTTAGTGCAACTAAAGAATTTGATTTAATTGTTAAAGAAAAACCATCTACTGAAACACTTATTACTGCTGAACTACTTGAAGAGCTACTAACTTCTAATAACTACTTTTTAAAATTCCGTGCGGCAGATAATGCTAAATCAGTTTCAGAAGACATTGAATATAATAACCCTTATGAGGCCGATGGCTACGAGTTAAGTTATGAATTTAGTTCAGATTATCTTAAAAACGATGTCCAAAATAAAAAATTTATTTTAACTAAAACTAACTGTGAAGATATTAGTGTTGAAGTAGTTGTTAAATTAAAAAAAGATAGTATTGAAGTGAAAAAAATAATTTCGCTAAATATTATTAAAACCATTAAAACAATTAAAAGCGAAGTAGAAATAAGTAAGACTATTAACTTAGAAGATTGTGGAGAAATTAACGATAAAAAAGTTTCTAGAATGGTGCTTTTATCTAATCCGGGAGAGATAATAACACATACTAAAAAAGAGGATAAGGGTAATTTTAAAGGTCATTTTAAAAAATTTATTTTTAATCAAATTGGCTCTTTTAGATTGCTTTATAAAGTATATTATGAAGACAAAACTGAAGAAGAACTATATACACTATATGAAGTATCTTATCCAAAAAAATACGAGTTTAAGAATAACTACACTGATAATTTATTAAACAATATTAATAAATTTAGAGAATATAAAGATATTAAGTCCGAAGAAAAGCAAAAAATTGCTAAAACTGTTGGCGTTGATAATGCTTATTTACCAGATATTAAATTTGAATATGATGGTAAAAAATTAAGCAATGACCAAACAAGATTTAATCCAGATAGAATATCTACTTATATTAAATATGATCGTGAACTTTTTAAAATTACGATTAAAGATGATAATAATCAAGTAATGGGTGAAGAACTATATACTGTAAGTGGTTCTAAAATTATGTTTAAAGAACAAACTAATGATGAAAAAATATACGAGATAACTTATGAACATAAAAATATTAAAAATGACAGTTTTAAAGAATATGTTAAAGTTAAAAAAGGAGTAAATGCATACGAAGATGAAGAACTAAGAACATATTTTAGAGAACTAACTAAATATGAAAATATTTATTTACAGCGCTCACTTAAAATCCAAGAACATCAAGAAGTAGTTAAGAAACTAACCCTACCTAACGGTAAAGAAATAACCTATAGAGATTATAATCAAAATAAGGGTAATTATAAAGTATCTTATTATGATGAAAATAATAACTTCAAAGAAAATGAAGAACATCCTTTATTTGATAGTGAGGGTAATATTACTCGCGCGCAAAGATATTTCCAAGGCTCAGTTTTTTATCGCTATTTTGATAAAAAAGGCTCCCTTAAGGATAAATATCTACCGGTTAAATTTAATGGTAATTTTTACACTGTTGATGTATCAGGGTTATCTTATTTTTGTCATCATACATATGATGGGGCAGGCAATTTAGATATTGAACAAGTACCAGATATTCAAGCATCTGTTTTTGATATCTTTGCTCCTAATGGATATGCGCTTGATTATAAGAAAGTAAATGAAATTAAAAATATTCAAATTCTAGGTAATGGCGGTATTGCAGGTGAGTCTATTGAATATGGTGGAGGTAAATCGTTTTCAAAATTATCAGGTTCAATGACTTGCTTAAGATTAAGAGATGCTAGAGCAAAATATTCTAACATTACGACAAGAAATAATAATAACTTAATTTATGCTATGGCGGCTGAAGCCGATTTTGATTATATTGATGCACAAAATAATTTTTCATATCATATTTATTTTAGAAATAGAATGCCTAGTTTAGAGCTTGATTATCCAAAAGATTTTATTACGCCAATGACTAGAATTAGACTAACTAATTCATATCTTGGCGATTGTGGTTCATTTGGTATTACTTGTGCTGATGGTGATAAAAGATATCGCTATAAAGGTGCAACAAGTGAATATTTTAATAAGCTTAGTGATAATAAGTATGAGTTTAATCAAACCTTACATGATAAACTAGCCAAAGAAAAATACAAATATGAAGACTATGATGTTAACGATCCAGAAGAACGCTATAAATATTCAGCCGATCCTACTGTAGAAGTAGAAAATTGTGATCTAAAATGTTTTGTTTCAACTAAGTCTAGCCTAATCAAACAATTTAACGTTGAAGAACATATTAATAAAATTACTGATCTTGAACCAACTCTAAAAGGAATGGGCTTAAATGTAATTAAAAAAGATGGAAATGATATTAAAATTAATGCCCCATTCTTACTAATGAATAATAATGTATTAGGATTACCGCAAACAAGACTCTATAATGATAAAGGCGAGCTAAATACTGATTTTCTAAATAGTCATGCTGATAATAGAGGTGAGTTTATCCTTGATGGTAAAAGAGATTATCCACGTCCTAATATGCAATATGATATTAGAAAAGAAAACCTTGATAAGTTTAAATCACAATATGTTCTTATTACAGGTCTAGGCGAGGAAGTAGATAAAAGTCCAACCTTAAATGGCAGCGTCATTAGTGATGCGGCCCTTGCTAATGGCTCTCATTTACTACCGATTCTAGAAAAACAATCAAGTGATAGAAACAAAGTAGTTAAACTTTTACCAGTAGCAGATTTCCCAATCTTTAATGGCGAAAAAGGTAGATTAAATTTATATGCCTTTTTTGGATACGATAAAATATAGAAACAAAAGCAAATTTAACAACTAAACCAAATTTATTTAAATCCTTTTTAGCATTGATTAAAAAGGATTTTTTGGCATATTCACCACTCTCTTTTAAAGGAAGTATTAAAAAATATATTCTTAAATTATTCTTTTTAGTCATAATTGTAGCAGCACTTTATTATTTTTATAAAGCAATAATTGCTTATTACCAGTTAAAACAAATTAACCCGCTAAATGCAATGCTCCCTTTATTTATTGGTGGCTATTTAATAGTCTCCATCTTCCAGATTGCTTTTTCACAACAATCAATAACTTTTCTAGCCAAAGATGAGACTATGCAGGTAATGCCTATTAACCCCTTAGTTATATATAGTGCTAGAATTACTTTTAAAATATTATCCGAGCAAATTAAGACTTTTCTCTTTCTT
Source organism: uncultured Acholeplasmataceae bacterium (assembly GCA_963540875.1). Taxonomy (GTDB): domain Bacteria; phylum Bacillota_I; class Bacilli_A; order Acholeplasmatales; family Acholeplasmataceae; genus CAUTNH01. The sequence goes on from CAUTQZ010000001.1 coordinate 59,612, forward strand.
TTACCCTATTTTATGGCGATATATTTTTCAGGCTATCATACTCATTTACTAGGTTCAATATATTTATATCTTTTACGAGTAATCTTTCTTTTATTTACTATTCCCCTAATTGCAATATTTTTAGGAATTGTCCTTCAGCCGCTTTTAGTATATATCAAGCTAACGATTAAAAAATCTAATCTAATTTATTTAATCCTAATTACACTAATATCTATTTTAATAATTTATTATTTTCAAAGACTACTTGGTAATATTCAGGATAATTTTGGCTATATTCGTACTGATGCAATGAAAAAAAGATGGATAATTTATGATAAAGAAGTAGGTTTTTATATGAAGCATACTTTTATTATTAAATATCTTTGTGGTCTTATTTATAAGACAAATATTGGCTTTGTTGGTAATCTATCTTTTACAAGACTAACATTTATTAAGCATTTTTTTATTCTTTATGGCTATATTATGCTCTTTATCTTACTGGCTGGTTTAGTTATTTATCTAACTTATTATGATTTAATTAATATTTCCAAAAATAGATTAACAAAACTTAAAAAGAATAACATTTTATTTAATAAACTAAAAAGCTTATTTATGATTACTTTTTTAAAAGAATTAGTTATATTATGGCGTGATAAAGCCTTATTTAGAAAGCAAATTACATCATATTTTATTATTCCAATAACTTCATTTTTAATTAACTTAATTTTAAAAAAATTAGACCTTAATTTTTACGGGGTTAGAATTGCAGTAATTATTAACCTTTCTATCTCACTTTTACTTTTGCTATTTGCAAATACTATAAGTGCTGTTAATTTTTCAATTGATTCTAAACTATTTAATCAAATGCGAGAAGACCTTCCTAACATAAATAAAATAGTATATGCTAAATTAGTATTTGTTATAATTAACTCTTTAGTTCTTAATATTATCAATATTATTTTAATCTTTACTTTTAATCCGTTTTATAAATATTTAAAACTTGCACCTTATTCTATAGGACTAATTTTATTAACTACATCTATATTGCATTTATTATTAGTATTTTTTAATGATTTAAAAACTTATCAGGAATGTGATGAGATTAACTACGAACAAAATAAAAGTATTACCTATCAGATCTCACTTGCAATAATAATTAGTATTTTAGTTTTAGCGGCTCAATTTATGCTAGGCTTTAATAAACTTGTCTACGGGCAACTGCTACTGGCTTTACTTATAATGATTGCGATAATACTAATTGTAGCCCAGTTAATAATTTATTTAAAAGTAGTGATAAATAAACCAAGGGATTATATTAAATATGAATAAAAAAATTGCGTTGTTTTTTTCACTAATTCTAATAGTTATTCTATTTTCAGTAATTACTTTAATTGGAGTAAGAGAAAAGATTATTGAATCTAAAATTGGAGCCGATGGCTTACTTGCTTATGAATATCTAGGTAATCCTAAGGAAGTAAATTATAAACTTGTAGAATACCTGCTAGAGGATAGCGAAGAAAAAAGAAAAATTTTATTAGAACAAGACATTTCTAAATTTAGAAAAATTGAAGAAAACAGAGTTGATTTCTATACTCAAAATGAGAAAATAATAACACCGCTAAAAAAGGGAAGTATTAAATCTCTCTTCATTTTTCATGAGCCTTATTTTGCTGTCTCTGATGGTCTTAAGATCGAAGTAATTGGAGAAAATGAGCAAATAGAGGCCAATATGCCAGACGAAGAAAATAAAACTTTTACCATTGATTATCTTGAATTTAGTCTCAATAAAGCAGGTTATAAAGGTACCTATAATAGAAAAACTAACCGCAAAGAATACTTTTACTATCTTAGTGTAAAAGTAGTTAAAGATATTCCAAAAGATATAAGCTATCATTATGTCGTTAAAATATATGATTATTGGTCAAATAGAGAACTAAACTTATATTTAGTATTAGGTGATGTGTAATGTATATTTTAGAAGTAAAAAATGTTTATAAAAAATATCTTAATAATGACTACTATTCACTTAGTAATGCCAATCTTAATATTAAAAGAGGAAAAATCATTGGCTTAATTGGCCACAACGGGGCTGGTAAGTCGACCTTAATTAAATGTATAGTAGGAATAAATGTTTTTAAAGAAGGCGATATTTTAATTAATGGTTTATCAATTAAAACAAAACCTATTAGAGCCAAAAATAATTTTGCCTATTGTGGCGATAGGGAAAATATTGAGGGGTCCTTAACTGCCCAAAATTACTTTGATTTTATTATTAGTATTTATAACCTTGATAAAAACGAGGCAAAGAAGAAGGTAGTTGAACTATCAGATCGTTTTAAATTCAGTCCTTATTTAAATAAAAAAATTAGTACTTATTCACTAGGTACTAAGCAAAAATTAAGTTTAATAAAAACATTTTTAATTGGACGTGATTTAATTATTTTAGATGAGCCATTAAACGGATTAGATCCAACGATTAATTTTATCTTAAAAGAATATATTAAAGAGCTAAAACTAATGGGTAAAACTATTTTATTTTCATCTCACTATATAAAGGTAGTAGAAAATATTTGTGATGAGATAGTTATTATTAAAGAGGGCAAAATCTTAGAACATATTGAACTAGCCCAAATAACAAAAGATATGGCATTAGTTGACTACTATTTTGAAAAAACGGGATTTAAAGTTTAATTTACTTATTTTATGGGTTTAAAGTAAAATTTATTATTTTAAGCCTTTTTTTGATAAAATAAAAGAGGTGATAGATTGAAAATAAAAATTAGTGATAATAATATTTTAAAACAAATATTAGGAACTAGTGATTCTAATATAGCACTATTTAAAGAATATCTTAATCTAGAATTATCTTGCTATCAAGATACTATAAATATTAATAGCACCTATTTAGATAATGAGATTGAGTATTTGTTTAGTTTATTAATCAAAATTATTAAAGTACAAAATAGTTTAAAAAAAGTAGACCTAATTTATATCCTTGAAGCATTTAAATTAAATAAACTAGGTGATGTAGAAAAAATTATTTTAGCTAAAGACTATATTGCTAAAACTAAACAAGGTCAATTTATATATCCCAAGTCTGTTAACCAATTAGATTATTTTACCCTAATGAAAACAAACCCCTTAGTTTTTGCGCTAGGTCCGGCTGGTTGTGGTAAGACTTATTTAGCGGTAGCATATGCGGCAAGATTATTGAAAGAAAATTTAATTAAAAAAATTATTCTTACTCGCCCTGCAGTAGAAGCAGGTGAATCACTTGGCTTTTTGCCAGGTGATCTTAAGGAAAAAGTTGATCCCTATTTAAGACCACTATATGATGCCTTATATGAAATAATTGGCAAAGAGTTTGTAGATGATAAAATAGCCCAAAATATAATAGAAATTGCCCCTCTTGCTTACATGAGAGGTAGAACATTAGATAATGCCTTCGTTATTCTAGATGAGGCTCAAAATACAACCTATCAGCAAATGAAGATGTTTTTAACTAGAATGGGTTTTAATTCAAAAATGATTATCACCGGTGATACTACCCAAATAGATCTTCCAAAAGGAGTAAAATCTGGTCTTTTAGAAGCAAAAAAAATATTATTTAATGATGATAAAATTAAGTTTTTAAGCTTTGATAAAATTGATGTTGTAAGACATCCTTTAGTAAAAAGAATTATTAAACATTATGAAGAGTATGAAAGTAAAAATTATTAATAATACCAAAACTGATATCGAAGAAATTATTAAATATATTAAGCAATTATTTAATATAATAAAAGAACCTAACTGTTTTAGTATTATCTTCACTAATAATGAAGAGATCCAAAAACTTAATCAGTTCTATCGGGGCAAAGATTATCCAACTGATGTCTTATCATTTGCTACGGATGGTGAAATTGAGGGTGATTTAGGAGATATATTTATCTCGTTAGAAAAGGCTAATGCGCAAGCATGTGAATACCAACATAGCCTTTTAAGAGAAACATTATTTTTAGTAGTGCATGGCTATCTTCATTTGAATGGCTATGATCACCAAAGTGAGGAAGAAGAAAAAATAATGATGGATAAAACAGAAGAACTATTAAGTCTAATTAGGTTAGAAAGGAAGTTAAGTGCAACTTACTAATTTAAATATTGTCCTAGATGATAAAGTTGTTTATGGCAACATTGAATTTAATAACTTAATTACTAAAATTGAAGTCCTAGGCCCATTAAAAAAAGGCGCACCTTACTTAGTGCCAGGCTTTATTGATGAGCATATTCACGGTAGTAATACCTATGATTGTATGGATAGTGATCCAAATAGCATTATAGCAATTAAAAAAGTCCTGCCTCAATATGGTGTTACTAGTTTTTTTCCTACTACAATGTCGGAGCCACTTACTAATATTGAGCAAGCAATAAATAACATTAGAAAAGCCAAAGCCTTAGATGAAGGGGCTAGAATTATTGGTGTTAATGTGGAAGGACCTTTTTTATCACCGCAATTTTGTGGCGCTCAAGATAAAAAAAATATTGTCCCGATTGACTTAAATTTTATAAATAAGATAAATTATGATAAAATAATAAGAATAATGACTGTTTCACCTAACTTATTAAATTATGATAAATTAGTTTCTCTTGCCAAAAAAGATAACTTCCAATTATCAATCGGTCATTCTAATGCTACATATGAAGAATGTCTAAGAGCACTTAATATGGGAGTTAAACTCTTTACCCATAGTTATAATGCTATGTCTAAACTACATCATCGTGATATTGGCTGTGTAGGAGCAATGCTATTAGATAATAATTCTTATAGTGAGTTAATATTAGACTTAATTCATGTAAGTATTCCTGCAGTAAAATTATTAGTTAAAAACAAAGGCATTGATAAAATAATTCTTATTACCGATGCAATGCGCGCGCAAGGACTAAAAAACGGAATAAAATCTAATTTAGGTGGACAAGAAGTTATTATTGAAAATAATTCAGCGAGATTAAATGATGGTACTCTAGCGGGCAGTATTATTACCTATGATCAACTATTTAAAAATGCGATAACTAAATTAGAGCTTTCAATTATTGATTGTGTAAAGATTACATCAGCTAATCAAGCAAGACTACACAACCTTAATAATTTAGGTCATATTAAGGAAGGCTATCTGGCTGATTTAGTTATTTTAGATCAAGATTATAAAGTATTAAAAACAATAAAGGAAGGAAGAATAATATATGAAGTTTAATGGTGTTGAAATAAAAATATGTGAGAATGTCAAATGGTTATACAGAACTGTTTATAGAGAGTTAAGTGCTTTAATCAATAAAGAAAAAGCTCCAACAATTGGCCTTGCTACTGGATCAACAATGCTTCCTTTATACAAAATTATGGTAGATGAGTTTCAAAAAGATAAAATATCTTTTAAAAATGTTCAAACATTTAATTTAGATGAATATGTAGGACTTGATAGCAGCAATCAAAATTCATATCATTATTTTATGCACAATGAATTATTTAATAAAACTAATTTTGATAAGAAAAAGATTAACTTAATTAATGGTATGTGTGATGATCCAAACGAAGAAATTAAACGCTATAATATGCTTTTAGATAAAAACGAAATTGATATTCAACTGCTAGGCATTGGGGCTAATTCTCATATTGCTTTTAATGAACCCGGCTGTGATTTTGAAGCCAGAACTAACTTAGTTAACCTAAATGTTCAAACAATTAAAGACAACGCTCGTTTTTTTGATGATGAAATTAGCCTTGTTCCTAAACAAGCAATTACAATGGGGATAAGCGATATTATGAAAGCCAAAAGAATAATCCTAATTGCAGTTGGAAAAAATAAGGCTAATGCAGTATCACAATTAGTGCATGGCCAAATAAATAAATTCTGCCCAGCATCAATACTAAGACGCCACCCTAATTGTTGCATTTATCTAGATCCGGAAGCAGCAAGATTATTAAAGTTACCGCAATAGGTTCTCGTAGCTCAGATGGATAGAGCGATCGCCTCCTAAGTGATAGGCCGTGGGTTCGAATCCCGCCGAGAACGAATTTTAAATTTTTAGGTTTGAAATAATCAAACCTTTTATTATTTTTATTAGTTCTCGTAGCCCAGCTGGATAGAGCGTTTGCCTCCGGAGCAAAAGGTCGTGGGTTCGAATCCCGCCGAGAACATAAAGGAGTTTTTATGAAATATCTAAAAAAAATAAATTTAATCTGTTTAATAATAATTTTATTTCTTCCTTTTTTGCTTTTAGAACCTAACAAGGTTTTAGCCAAAGAAGGCGAAACTTCAAATAAAGATAACTATTATTATGAAAGTGATGATATTATTAAACGCCGCCTAGAAGGATTAGATAATAATTCCTTAAACCAATTATTTTTTGAATATAATCATAAATACTATTTTTCAAAATTAACTAATGAAGAACAAAATACTTATAATGAATTATTAACTAATTTAAAAGCATTCAATTTTAATGATCTTCTAGTTAAGTCAATCGGAGATAAAAAATATATTACTATTACTTCTTTAAGTGAGCTAAATAATAATATTATTAAAGCATTGTTATATGATCACGCCGGACTAATTTATCTTAGTTTAAACTACCAAATTAGCGAGGATAAAAAAAATCTTAATTTAGAACTTACACCAGGCTTTGAGAATAGTGAAAACTTCAAAAAAAATATTAGCTCTTATTTAAGTGGCGTATTAAACATTAAAGAAGCTGCTTTAAAAGAGCCGCATAGTTATAAAAGAGGTTTTGTTGCTTTTGATTTATTACTTACTAAAAGTAAAGAAAGAATTGCTAAATATAGTGCTTTTTATGCCCTTATTACTACGAATACTCTATATATTAGAACCCTTAAACAAATATTTGATCAAGCCTATCTAAAAGGCTTATTTATCTCACAAGCATCTGATAATGAGTATTTATACATGCAGATGAAAAGTATTTACTTCCCAATTAATATTGTTAAATATTTAAATGAAAAAAATAATAAATATATTTATGATTTTTATCTGAACTTTGTAGCAAGTCCTTCTACTGATATTAAGCTATTAGATATAAAAGAGTTAAATACCGAGAGCTTTAAAAAGTTTTATAAATTTTGGGAAGTAGACTTTAGGCTTGATAATATATCTAATAAATACACTAATCGTGTCTTTGCAGGTGATAATCCTAATCCAAGTTTTTATAAACTAAATACCGGCTTTCTATCTCAGGCTGCCTATGATGAGTATAAAATGCCAATAACAAATATAGTAATAAAAAATAAGTCGGCTAATAATTATGATATTACATATTTTTATAATAATACTTATTCTAAAATAGCACCAACTGATAAAGATTTTAGTGGCTCAGTTTTAATGATGATAAAATCACTTGATAGCGATACTTGTATTGACTCAATTATTGCTTATAAAGTTAAGAAAAGATTTATTGTTAATATTATTAACTCAATTGATCCTATAAATAAACCGACTCTAACGGATAATGTTTTTGAAGGCGATTATTTTAAAACTCCACCCAAAAGAGATGTTGATGGTAATGTTTTTAAACAATATGATAATCAAGCAGCATTTACAAAACCAGTTGTAAGTGATCTAAATATAAGAGAAGAATACCGTCTACCTAAATTATTGTTTAAAAATGGTAAAGGGGCTGTTGTTGAAAAAGGTTTAATTGAAAACTTTGATTCCGAATCGCTTCTAAGAAGAGTTAAGCCAGATACTTCAAGTGGTAATATTTTTGTAGGCTTTAAAATTATCGGTCTAAATGATGGTAAAACGCTTTCAAAAGAGCTAAAGGATAAATATATTGGTAAAGATCCAAAAAAGGGCGAAGTCATTATTAATGATGATTATGTCCTTGAGGAAGTTATTGAAGAAATTATTCTTGAGATGAAAGGCTCTTTTTTTAAAAAAATTAAAAAAGTTAAAACTAATGAAGGTGAACCACCGACATTTAGAGTTCACCCTTTCTTTACAGTCCCTTCCCTTAATACAATATATTTTAAAAATAATGCACTATATCCTAAATCATTTGAACTTATTAATACTGATATAATCAATTTAAGACAAAATGAAGTAAAAGAATATGATATGAAAATAAGAGCTAAAGGAAGACATTCATACGATGAGGTAGATCTTGCTGTACATATTATTATCGATAAGGATATATTTTTAACTAAGGGGTGGCTAAAACACTACTGGTGGACTCTAGTTATTGGCCTTGCAGCAATAATTGCACTGCCGATAGTTATTAAAATACTTATTAAAATTTTTAAAAGGAGCAAAGAATGAAAATTAAAAGAGTGCTAACTATACTACTAATTCTTCCGTTTATACTACTAATTAATTTATCTATTAAGCCTAAGGCAGAAGATATAAAAATTGAGTTTAAAAAACTATTAACTGAAGTTTTAGAAAAACCACACTATAATAAATTATCACCGCTTGGTAAGTTTGCATATGGTGCTATTCATGAATATTTTACTATAAGCGATCTAAATGAAATTAAAAAAAATAATAGTCTAGATGAACCTAATTTATATTTTATTTTTAATATCAAGCGCAACACCGAACAAAGTTATAAACTAAATGAAGTTAATAATGCTTTTCTTAGTGCTATGTCTGCATATCTTACAGAGCATAAAGAACTATTTATGTTTACAGGCAATTTTTCGGTCTCTACTTCTTCAAATGGAACCGAACATAGTACTACATTTCAACTACAATTATTTCTATATTATGAACATATCAATTTAATCCAACAAGACTATCTTGAATATTTAGATGAAATTACTAAAATTACTAAACTTATTAAGCTCTTACCACTTGATAATGATTATTTAAAAGTTAGACTTATCCATGATTATATTATTACTAATAACGAATATAATATAAATGCGACTAAACCAAAACCATCGGCTAAAGATAAAATGGCACACTCTCCTATCTCGGCACTACTAAAAAAATATGATCCTGTTTGCGAAGGATATGCTGAACTTTTTAATATTTTAATGAATATTGCCGGTGTAAAATCTGTTTATGCAACCGGTAATGCAGGTGAGAATCATGCTTGGAATTTTGTTAGTATTAATAATAAATGGTATCAAATTGATCTAACTTTTAACGATCCTGTATATGATAATGGCAATACCCATCATTTAAATAGAGTACACTATATCTATTTTCTTACTCCTTATAATCACGATAAAAAAAGAAAACTTGATGATAAATCTCCTCTAGGCTTAGTTAGTATTGCTAATAAGGCTAGGGAGTACTACTGGGATAATCAAAGTTATTATGCAGACCAAAATAAATATATTAGTTTAAAAGCAAGTGAAGATCAAAAATATTTATTTAAAAACGGAGATTATTTATTTAAAAAGGTCTATAAAAATCTAGCAGCAAGTTTTGATAATAACTTTGATGCTTATTTAATAGAGTTTAATAAATTAAATAAAATTAGCACCAAAATAAATTATAACTACCAACTAGTTGATCTAAACGCAGCCTATAATTACTTATACGTGCTAGAACCCAAAAAGGCGCTTAAATATATTGACTTTTCTACACATTTTTTTAGAATTAATGAAACCCTTAATTTATACGAGCAACTATATAACGAAGATAGTAAGAAATATGATATTACATCTGAAGATGGCGAAGAAGTTTTATTAAAAGAAAAAAAGATCCTATTTAATCGGGAAGCAAGTTTAAATGAGATTATAAAAGAAATAAATGCAAATTTCAACGGATATAAATTAGTCGGTTTTTATAAAAGAAACGGTAGCACACTAGAAGCCATAAATTCTAATACTAAATTAAAAGACATTGCAAACCTTAAACCAAATGATGAAATAGTCCTAGCTTATAAAAAAATTACTATTACTGTTAATGGTGAGGTTTTTAAATCTAATTTTAATAGTGAATTATTTAAAGATGAAAATATAGTACCATATCTTGAAGCAAATGAACTTTTTGCTGGTTTTAAAAATAAAGATAATAATACATTATATAAAACTAATACTAAATATTATTTCTTTAGTGATGTTAACCTAGAAGTAGTAAAAGTAAAAGCCAAAGATGTTTTTACTTTCCATCTATTATCTGATGATCTAAAATCACTGCTAGGCTATACGGCTAATATACCTAAAAACGGAGACTTTTCAAACGATACCCTATATTTTTCATCGCGTGAGAATATAGCAAGTTATGAGCTCCCTTATAGTGTTGTAGAACTTAAAAAAAATGATAAAGATTTTACTGTTTCTATTAAAGGCTATTCAAATAAGCTAACCATTAAATATGAAATTATACCTGTTATATTAACCGTAAAAGAAAATGATACGATACTAAAGGAATACACTAAACTACCATGTATTAATACGTTATATAATCTATTTAGCACTACTAAAGGATTAATTCGTGAAATAGTTTATAAAGATAGTGAAAATAATATTATTAAGGTCTCACGTGAGATGAAAATAACTTCTGGTACTATTAGTATAACTACCCTTGATAATAAACATAATATCCCGCTAACACTATTAAATCAGTATAAAATGAAGTTTTTATCACCTACAAAAGTGCAGATTTCTGTTTCTAAATTTAAAAAGTTTGACAAAGATGCCCTTAAAACTAACCTAAAAGGGTATACTATTGAGTTTTTAAGTGATAAAAAATTAAAAATTACTAATGATAAATACGGCACAAGTAAAGAATACGACTACGAAATTAAAAATACACTCCTTGCTAGTAAGACCGATCTTAAAATATGGGGTGCGGTTGGTGGTGGAGTATTATTATTTATTATTTTAGTAATAATTATTTCAAAGGTTAGAAGCAAAAGAAGATATAGAAGATATTAAGGAGTAATAATGGATGGAATTTTATTTTTAGCCCCAATTTTTAAAGAAAAAATTTGGGGTGGTGATAAATTAAAACGAGCATTTAATTATGATATTAAATCAGACCAAGTTGGTGAAGCATGGTTAATTTCAGGCTTAGATGATTCTAATCTGATTAAAGGTGGCCCTTATGATGAACAATCTTTAAGTAAGGTTTATAAAGAACACAGAGAGCTTTTTAAAGGCGCTAAAGGAGATATATTTCCCCTTTTAATTAAAATAATTGATGCTAATAATGATTTATCAGTACAAGTTCATCCGGATAATAAATACGCTAAAAAACACGAAGGTGGATCGCTTGGTAAGTGCGAGTGCTGGTATATACTAGATAGTGATGAGGATGCTAAGATTATTCTAGGACATAGAGCAAATACAAATCATGAGTTAAAAGAGATGGTTAATAATAACCAATGGAGTGAGTTATTAAAGCATAAAACCATACGGCATGGCGATTTTATAATGATAAATCCAGGCACTATTCATGCCCTTAAAAGCGGTGTTATGGTTTACGAGGTACAACAAGCAAGTGATATTACCTATAGACTATATGATTATGATCGCTTAGAAAATGGCAAACCAAGGGAACTACATATTCAAAAAGCCTTAGATTGTATTAAAGTACCATATAAATACCACGAACATGCTCATATTAAAGAAGAAATAAATAAATCAACTTTAATTAAACTTGGTAAATCAAAATATTTTAAGGTTTTTTATCTAAGTTGTAAAGATGAACTATTAGTTGATAATCCTAATTTTTTACTTGCTACTGTAGTTAATGGCTCTGGGATGATAAATAATAAACCACTTATTAAAGGTGATTCTTTTATCGTTTGCTCTACTTTAAAAAATGTTGAACTTAGTGGCTGTATGGATTTAATCATTACTCATTTATAATGTTTAAGTTTGAACTACTCCATATATGTAAACAATCAGGGGCTAGATTAGGTAGGATTACTACTAACTCTGGCTCTTTTCTTACTCCTGTTTTTATGCCGGTTGGTACTAATGGGACTATTAAAACATTATCTACTGATGAAATATATGATATATCTAGTGGGATTATTTTGGCTAATACATATCATTTAATGCTCTCACCTGGTAGGGAGGTATTAGCATTAAATCAAGGTATTAAAAAGATGATGGGTTATAAGGGGCCAATGTTAACCGACTCAGGCGGCTTTCAGGTATTTTCTCTAAATAAAATAAATAAAATAACTGATGAGGGGGTCTATTTTAAAAATCATTTAAATGGCGATCAACTTTTTATAAGTCCTGAAGAGTCGATAAATATGCAACACATAATTGGTTCTGATATTATGATGGCATTTGATGAATGTGTTGCCCTACCTGCTAAAAGAAAAGATATTATCGCTAGTGTTAATAGAACTACTAATTGGTTTCAAAGATGTTTAAGTGAACGTGATAAAATCAAATCAAAGCAGGCTCTTTTTGGTATTTTTCAAGGCGGACTTGAAAAGGACCAACGAATTGAAAGCCTTAAACAAATCAGTGCCCTAAAACCAGATGGTCTTGCTATTGGTGGCTTATCTGTTGGTGAGTCAAGAGATGAGATGTATCAAATGCTTGAGTTTTTAAAACCTTATTATCCTAAAGATATTCCTCACTATCTAATGGGGGTAGGAGATCCGAGAGATTTTTTAAAGGCCATTCTTGAAGGAGTTGACATGATGGATTGTGTAATGCCATCAAGAAATGCCCGCCACGGATCACTTTTTACTTTTAATGGCCGAGTTAATATAAAAAATGCTAAGTATAAGCAAGACCTTAGTCCTATTGATGATAAAACACCAGGTTATCAAAATAAGTATAATCGTTCATATCTACATCATTTATTTAAGGCCAAAGAACAATTAGGGTTAAGGATTGCCACTTTTCAAAATCTTAATTTTATGAAGGAATTAACAAAAAAAGCCCAAGAAGCAATTAAAAATGATTGTTTCTTAGACTTTTATAATCACTTTATTAAGACTTATCAGTAATTATTGCCACTTAGCAATAAGATTAATGTCACCCTTAATGCGATAGATCCTAAAATCCATTTTTAACTCAGTTGTATTACCATCTTTATCTTTTTTTACTAAATACCAGCCGATAAATTTTTTACCGCTTAAAGTAGGATTAGTAGGTTCTTTAATAAAAGCATTTTCTTTAACTGCTTGTTTGGCTACTTCAGTGCCACCATTAGAATTAAAATTAACAGTATATAACTCATTAACTTCTTCCTTTTTACAAGCGTAAAAGGTAAATAAAGTAAAGAGTAAAGATAAAAATATAACTAATTTTTTCATATTATCACCAAAATAATTGTATCATAAAGACTAAATAATTATAAAAAAGTAATAAATTATTATTTTGCTATTATGTAGTGGTGATGATATGCAAAAAACTTTATATTTTATCTTTTTTTTATTCTTAATTGTGAGCATACCTAATACGTTATCTAAGGCTAGTAATGTAAAAATTCAAAATGACGACTTTAGGGAAACAAGTTTACATTATAGTAATTTTTTTGGTCCTAAGTTTTTCTTCGTTAATGACTATCCTAGCTATAAAAATATAAATGACTACTTAAAAGAAGTTTTTTATCTAGGAGTAATTAGTAAGGAAAAAGTAAAAGAATTTAGTAATCCTAGTGAGCTATATACATATATTACTAATAATTTTTCTTCTTATCATCAAAGGTTTTATAAAAAATATGAATATGTATCTGATGAAAACAATAATTTAACCGATCGGATAAATAAGGTATCTTATATGTTAAATAATGATATTTATTATACAGTTGATTTTATTAAAACTACTAATATCCCCAAACCATCAATTGAAGGACCTAAATTAGTTGCTTATAATAAAGGCCTAAGTTCATTAAATGATCTCTATAGTTTATTTAATTTTTATTCTCCACTTAATGAAGAAGAACTATATAAGCCTAAATTATACAAACTATTTGATAAAACAGAATTATTCGTATCTAATTTAGCTAAAATAACCTCAGATGAGGGAGATTATGTAATTAAGAAATACTTCCTAGGATACGGTGAGGTGGCGCTACAAATAAAGTTAGTAAAAGAAGAAAACCACATTAAAGATATTATTAAAATAAATAATGATATTGTGATTAGTTTATTAAATACAAGACCTACTGAAGATACCCTATTATCACTATATAAAGAAAAGCTAAATAAGTTAGGTCTATACCCAGAAAATTTAACTATCAATCATTCTACTTATTCTAAGTTTGATAAAACAGACAATGATGATTTTATGCTAGTAGGATATAAACTAAATAATATAGAATATGAAGATAAATTTATAATTACTAAAAATAGTCTTAAAAAAGATAATAAAATACTCAGATATAACCTCTATATTACAGCTATTATTGGAATTTTAATCCTAATACTTACTATTTTTCCTATTGTTAAAAGAATTATTGTAAAATCTAATTTAAAAAGAAAATCTAAAAAAAATAGTAGATAATATTTTATGATAAATACTACATTTACTATACATTCATTAACTGATTTTTATAAGTAGTAAACTAAAGTTTTAATAGACAAAATCTATTTATAAATCCATGCTATAATTTAGTTATATGTAAAAATTGAATTCTGTCCAGTAAAATAAATTATTATAGGTATGTAATATATGAATCTTGTTCAATGGTTAAAGTAATTAGAATATACAGAATGGAGTTTATAAGTGATAATTTATGGAAACTAATACCTTAGTAATAATAAATAATATTAAAAAAATTATTACTAATATTTATTCCTTAAGAGAAAAAGAAATAAAAATGACTTCTATAGATATTTATTAGGGAATAACTTTTGATTATCAAGGAATATCTATTACCGTTCAAAACCACTTTACTTATGATTATCATCCAATAAAGGAATGTTATGAAATTTTTCTTTTTAAAGAAGGTTTTCAAACAGTAGAGTTTTATGAACTTTATGCTTTTTATGAAAACAAACCATTTAATTTTTGCTTTAATTATAATCAAGCAATAGACTATTTTTTAAAATTAAAAGATTATATTTTAAATAATAAATTATATTTTATTAAATTTAATAATATAACAAAAAAGCTTTCCTATACTTTAATAATGAAATAAAAGAACTACCCCACTTTAATTCTACAGAAAGTTACTATTATGCACTATTTGGCACTAAAAGCAGATGTATATTAGATAACATACCAATATATAAGCGTTCTATAAAATAAAGCGTACTACTATTTCCACGTATAATATTCAAAATAAAAAGGAGTAAAAAATGCGAAAAATATTAGTTAAATTATTCGTAATTATTTTTATATCTATTCTATCTTTAGTTATGCTATTAATTGATAATATTAATACATTTAGTGACCTACCATTAAGAGAAGTATCTCTAGATAAAAATAAAATTAATGATAGTTCATATTTTCAAGGTTTTGATTCATATACACTTAATCATGATAAGAAAAATAAAGTAATAGAATTTAATGGTTTACAAAATATTCCTATAAGTGATTTATATGAACTTGATCTAATAAATTCATATGAACTTGAGAAAAAAATTACTACTTCTTATAAATGTGTCTATGATTATAAAAATGAAATTGTTTCACTAAATGTTTATAAATTAGATAATAATCAATCATCAATTATTAACCAAATGGATGGAAAATTAATTAAAAATAAAAATAATGAATTTGATGTTATTTTTCATGTAGATGGCGAAAAGTTTTTACTAAGTGAAATGAGTGATTTAGTCTTAATTAATAATTGCGGTTTTTGGTCAAGATTAAAAAAAATATGGAATACTACCATTGGTAAAATAGGAACAATTGTTACGGTTGCAGCATGTGTTACGGTAGGAGTAGTATGCGCTGTTATACCTGGTGCACAACTAGGTACAGCATTAGCAATTGGAGCAGCAGTAGGTGTATTAGGTGGTGGCTTAACAGCAGGAATTGCATCATATGTTCATGATGGTAAAATTGATTGGTATGCCGTTATAGATTATGCCATTGCCGGTGGTGTTATTGGAGCAATAAGTGCAGGCGTAAGTTTTAAAATAACTTCAGTTTTTATAAAAAGCTCTCAAATGAAGCAACTTTTAAATGCTGCAGATAAAAATCCTTATTCTAAAACTACATATATTGGAAAATATCAATATGGAAAATCAACCAGTTATGAAGCAGTAGCAAAAGCAAATAAAGGAAACTTTTTTCAAATTGATAACTATGATGCTTTAGTAAAGAAATATGGAAAAAAAGCTATGGATGAAGTAAATAAAAATTTTATAATTGGAAAAGTTAAAGCGAGTAATAGAATTATAAGTACCACAAGGCCAAATGGCAAATTAACTGGAGGATTTGCTAAAGAGATAAATTGGCTTAAACAACTAGGTTATAATAACTGGAAGAAAATAGGAGAAAATTTATGGCGACTAATAATATAGAACACTTAAATGATGCAATATCACTTGTTAAATCAGTTTTTAACATTAAAGAAGAACAGATGAAATTATTAATTAAAGGAGATTTCTTTTCTTTAAGTTTTAATTTTTTAGATATTACTATAATTTTAGAAACTTATATTTCATACGACTGGCCTAAAATAGGTAATTATTACGAAATTTACATAGAAAAAAAAGGCTTTGAAGCTATACAATTTTATGATATGTATGCTTATTATGAAAACAAACCTTTTAATCAAAAGTTTCATAAAAACTTAATATTAGAGTATTTAACAAAGCTTAAGGAATATATAATAAATAATAAACTTTTTTTTATAAAATTCGATAATAATACTAAAAAAGAATATTTATATTTTAATAATACAATCAAAGAGTTAGCGCCTTATAATTCTACCGAATCTTACTACTACGCAATATTTGGAACAAAAAGTAAACAAGTTTTGGATAATCCAATTATATACGAATAAAAATTTTTTTAGTAATAGATGCATAAAATATAAAAAAGAGAATCCTCTGTAAATTTACACTTTTATTTTATATAGTTTTATATTATTTTATCATTTAACATAAATACTTAGGTGGGTCTAAATGTAGTCATATAAATATCATAAGAAAAATAGCTTATAGAAATCAAAAATATAGCGGGTATAAGAAATCCTCAGTATTTTTATAATTTAAAAGTAGCAAACTTGGGTAATTTTGTTTTTTATAAATCCATGCTATAATTTAGTTATATGTTAAAAATAAATAGTACCCAGCAAAATAAGATAATATAGGTAGGTAAAATATGAACGCATTTAGAAAACAAGTAAAAGAATATCTTGATCAATGGAAGGATAATAAGGCTATTATTTCGTATGATTTTAATAAAGATGAAATACAATATGCAAAAATGCGTAATTCTAGAGATATTAAAAAACTCCCTGGTGATGAAGAATATGTAAGAGCATATATTGTCACAAAACTTGTTAATGAACTTGGTTATGATATAAATGATATTGCTTTTGAAAAAGAATATCAAATTGGTAGGCCTAAAATCGAAAAAGCAAGAATAGATATAATTGTATATTATCCTAATAGTAATAATATATTTATGTTTATAGAACTTAAAGCACCTGATGAATATAAAAACAAAAAAGATGAAGCTATCGAACATCAACTATTTGCTTTGGCTTCGCAAGAGATAAATGCTAATGCTAATAATATTGACTACCTTGTATATTGTTCATTAAACGAGCTGGACTGTTCAGAAGTAGTTACTCTTATTGATTATAAAAAATATCCTAGCTATAATAAATGGAAAAATTCTCCAGATTATTATACTAGCATTCTTTCAAGTTATAGTAATGTGCCTTTAAAAGAAAAAAGAGAATTTGGCGTTAATGATATTGATAACAGAATTGAAAGTGTAATTAGCTCATTAAATCAGCACATAAAATATACAGAAGTTAAAGATTCATTACTTTTTGTTAACACTTGTATCTTAGGTTTATTTAATGATGAATTTCGCGAACAGATAATTAGTGGATTTTACGATAATGATAATACGCAAAATATTATTAATGAACTATTAAATAATATTGTAAAAACTGGCGGTGAAATTGAACGTTATTCTTTTACAGACCCCAAAAACAAAAGTTCAATTACAAATTTAATTAAATCAACTTGCACTGCTATGCATAGTAAAAAAGAACTAAGTAGTTCAATATATTCATTAGTTGATTTTTTAAAGGACTTAGCTAATAAGATATTTCCAATAATAAAGTTTGGTAGTAATGAAGATAAATTACTAATATCAGAAACCATTTATAAATATATTTATGTACATAAAAACGGAAAAAATAGTATTATTTCTACCCCGGGTAATATAACAAAATTTATGATTGAGCTACTTAATTTAAAAGAAGAAGATTTTTTTGTAGAATTTTGTAGTGGGTTTGGTAATTTTACTCTATCATATCTTTTACATATAATAAATAATTATGAAAATACAAACGGAAATAAAGTCTCAGGTATTGAAAATGAAGACTATATTTACTTATTTTATATAACTACTTTAAGAATTATTGGATTAAATATTATTCAAGCTCTAAATGGTGATATGCTTAAGCTTAATGATATTCATGATTTAATTCCTTCATATAATAGTAATTATAGAGTTGGTGCTTGTATGAATCCCCCCTTTGGAGGAAAAGATAATAAAGTGGCTGCAGAACTTGTTTTAAAAGGATGTAAAATTCTCCCAAAAGGAAGTATTTTCGCAGTTATATTGCCTTATGTATTTGCAATTGGTAGCTCAAAAAGTAATGGTTTTGATGCAGCTCAATTCCATAAAGATTTATTAAAAAATAATACCTTACTTGCCTCATTTTCACTTGCAGATGGAACATTTGGCGTTGCTGCTTCAACTGTTGTAACAACTCTTCTTATTAAAACAGGCATTCCTCATTTTCAAAAGGAGATAGACGGTTTATATAAATTAGATAATAACGGTAATAAAATACCTAATGAAAAAACGTTTTTAATGTATTGTAAAGATGATGGTTATAAAATTTTAAAGAATACAAGAGTAGAAAAAACTAAAGGGTTAGGGAATGAAAAAATAGTTTTATGGTTAAGTGCTTATAAAGAAAAGAAAACCGATCCTTTAAAATCAGTATATAGAAATATTTTAGAAACCGATGAATGGCTAATAGAAGCATATATGAAAACTGACTACTCTTCTTTAACACAAGAAGACTTTGAAAAAACTATTAGATCATTTCTAGCGTATAAGATTGAAAACGGAAAGGTTAAAATATGAAATTAGAGGATCGTAGCTGGCTAGAATTTAGAGTAGGCGATATATTTGAAGAGATAAGTATAAAAAAATTATCAAAATCACCAGAAGATTTAGGTGATGTAGCTTTTGTGTCATCAACAAGTTTAAATAACGGAGTTAATAATTTTTATGATGTTTCTCCCATAATAAAAAATGTAATATCTGTTTCAACTAATGGAGCTTGTTTTGATTGCTTTTATCATGATTATCCAATAGCAGTTTCAAACGATGTTGAAATTTTATATTCAAAAAATTTAAATAAATTTAATGGTTTATTTATATGCACGGTATTAAAAAAAGAAAAAGATAAATGGAGTTATGGAAGAAAGCCTAAAAATAATAAAGTATTTAATACTGTTATAAAACTACCAGCAAATGATAACAATAATCCAGATTGGAAGTTTATGGAAGATTATATTAAGGAAATATGGGGGGGGGTATTTAGAGACATCAATTCCTTATTCTAAAAAAGAACTAGATGTATTAAAATGGAAGGAATTTAGGATAGGAGATTATTTTAATGTAGTGCGTGGAAAAAGGATTGTAAAAGATGTTGATTATTTTACTAAAAAATTAGATGACTACTTTTATCCTGTTGTTACTTCTACAACATTAAATAACTCTATTGATGGATACTATAATCACTATAATTGTGAGGCAAACTCAATCGTATGTGGAGGAGAAGCAAGTGGCTTTTTTGCTTCATATCAAGAAGAAAAATGTTGGGTAATGGATAGAAGTAGAATTTTTATACCTGATGATTTAATAAAAAATAAAGTTAATAAATTTACTTCTTTGTTTTTAATAACTATTTTAAAAAAGGAAATGTTTAAGTATTCATATGGTAGAAGTGCAAATCCAAAACATATATTAAATACAATAATAAAACTTCCAATTGATAACGATAATAAACCAGATTGGAAATTTATGGAAAGGTATATAAAATCACTTTTATTTTCTGATAAAATTTAAAAAAGTAAAAATTATATTTCTTACTAATATCTATATGGAGTGAGAAATATATGAACAATATTTTAAAAGAACAATATAGTACTTTAAGTGCTATAACTAAAACTATAAAAAAAAGAAAAAAGAATAATTTTAATTATTTTAGTTCAGCACTAACAAAAAATTGTATTATTCATATTAAATTTTGTGATATGAGAAAACACTACATAAACTTATCTAATTTAAAAGACACATTTTTTATTAGTGAATATGATAAATATTTTTCTTATAAAAAATCATTTTTTAAAGAACCAAAAGATATTTTAGATTATATAAGTCAAAAGAATTTACCTATTATTTTATATGATAATACACACGGAGAAGAGATAAACATTATAAAAGCTTATGAATTATTTGAAAAGAAATACTAATTTGTTTGTAAAATAAAAAAAGATAATAAAAATATAAATAAATTGACAAAATAAACTAATTTTGATAAAATATATCTAGTTGCAGGTGTGGCGGAACTGGCAGACGCGCTAGACTTAGAATCTAGTGAGTAACTTCGTGCAGGTTCGATTCCTGTCACCTGCAATGAAATATTATTAAGGGTTTATACCCTTTTTTATTAGATAAAGGAGTTATATGAAAGCATTAGATCAATTTATTGCTAAATTGCAATCATTCTATCCAGAAGATGAAAGTTTAAAAAAACTTATTGAAAATACCCTTAAGGATACCTTAGAGACTACTATTAAAAAAGAAAATGATAAATATTTTGTTATTACAGGCGACATTCCTGCAATGTGGTTAAGAGATTCATCTGCCCAAGTAAAACCATTTTTATATATTGCAAATGATGATGTAAGCATTAAAGAAATGATAAAGGGCGTTATAGCTAGACAGATAGAATTTATTAATATCGATCCTTATGCTAATGCTTTTAATAATGATGGATCTAATTTTGGTCATCATGATGATATTACTGAGATGACACCACATACATTTGAGCGTAAATATGAAATTGACTCATTATGTTATCCAATTGAGTTAAGCTATCTTTATTATCTTAATACTGGAGATAGCTCTATTTTTAATGAAGAATATCTTCAAGCAGTAAAAAAAATTATTAAAGTATTTACTGATGAGCAAGACCATGAGAAAAAATCGCCATATCGTTTTGTAAGAACTAACCCTGAGATGCTAGGGGAAAATCATATCAGAGCAAGATATGAAACACTAGCAAGAGATGGGCTAGGTAATCCTACTAAAAAATGCGGGTTAATCTTCTCAGCCTTTCGTCCCTCAGATGATGCATGTCAGATGGGTTATTTAATTCCATCTAATATGTTTGCAGTAGTAATACTTGGTTATTTAAGTATTATTATTAAAAAATTTTTTACTAATGAAAAAGAATTATTAAAAACTATTATTAAATTAAAAAAAGATGTTAACTGTGCAATTTATAAATATGGAGTTGTAAATACTAAAGACTTCGGTAAGGTTTTTGCATACGAAGTAAACGGTTATGGTAATTATCTTTTACTAGATGATGCTAATGTGCCATCGCTTTTAGCAGCACCTTATCTTGGCTTCATTGATAAAGAAAATAAAATTTACCTAAATACTAAAAAAATGTTATTTTCTAAATCTAACCCATACTATTATGAGGGTAGTTATGCTAAAGGTATTGGTTCACCTCATACACCAGAAAATCATATCTGGCATATATCAATGGCTATTGAAGGCATTACTAGTTTTGATATTAAAAGAAAACAGGAACTACTAGAGTGTTTTAAAAACACGCACAATAATACTTTTATGATGCACGAAGGCTTTGATGTTAATGACCCTAGCAAGTATTCAAGAGATTGGTTCAGTTGGGCTAATAGCATGTTTATTGAGTTTATTATGCATCTTAATGGTATTGCAATTAAGACTAAATAAATAATGAATAAAATCATTAAAAGACAAATTTTAATTAAATATATTAAAGATAATTTTGAAAAATTACTAGCAAAAAAATTAAACTTAATTAGAGTATCAGCCCCTTTAATGGTATTAAAAGATAGTATGTTAAATGATGATCTAGGTATTGATAAACAAGGTATCTCATTTACATCTAAAGCTCTTAATCAAGAAGTAGAGATTATTCAATCACTTGCTAAATGGAAGCGAATGGCATTATATAAATATAATTTTGATAATCATACAGGTTTATATACTGATATGAATGCAATAAGAGCCAATGATCCTATTGACAATACTCACTCTTTATATGTTGATCAGTGGGATTGGGAGATGGTGATAACTAAAAGTGAGTATAATTTAGAATACCTAAAAAGTATAGTTAATAAAATTTATCAAGTGATTAAAAAGATGAATAAATTGTTATATAAAATTGCTAAGGATAAAAATTATTATAAACTTTTGCCTAAAGATATTTATTCTATCTCATCTGATGAACTTTATAATAAATTTCCTAATCTTAGTCCTAAAGAACGAGAAAATAAAATTGCTAAGGAATATAAGGTAGTATTTATTTATAAAATCGGTTATAATTTATTAGATAATAAACCACATTCACAACGAGCATTTGATTATGATAACTGGAATCTTAACGGAGATATTATAGTATATCATGATAGCCTTGATGAAGCATTAGAACTATCATCTATGGGAATAAGAGTAAATAGTAGTGAATTAGAAAGACAGGCCCTATATTTAAATAAAGAAATAAATTATCAAATTGATTATTATCAACTAATTAAAAATGAAACACTTCCCTTAACTATAGGTGGTGGAATTGGGCAGTCTCGATTATGCCAATATTTTCTTAATACTCCACATATAGGAATGGTGCAGGCCTCTATATTTAGTAAAGAAGATCAAGAAAAATATCTTGATTTATTATAGAAAGGATGAAAAAATGATTAAATTAGTATTAGTAAGACATGGTCAAAGTAAATGGAACCTAGAGAATAGATTTACTGGTTGGACAGATGTAGATCTATCCGATAACGGCGTTAATGAGGCAAAATCTGCCGGAATACTTTTAAAAGAAAAAGGCTTTCATTTTAATAAGGCTTATACTTCAGTATTAATGCGGGCTAACAAAACACTCGCTCTAATTTTAGAAGAAATGGGCCAAACTAATATCCCAGTTAAACGAAGTTATCGTTTAAATGAACGTCACTACGGAGCACTGCAAGGACTTAATAAGGCTGAAACCGCTGCGCAATATGGTGATGAACAAGTAAGAATATGGCGTAGATCTGCTGATGTAAGACCACCTGCACTTGAAAAAAATGACCCTAGGTATCAAGCAATTTTAAAAGATAAAAACTATCAAAGTCTTGAAGAAAAAGACTTCCCACTTACTGAGCACCTACTTGATACGGTTGACCGAGTAGTATATTATTGGGATAAGGAAATTAAACCAAATCTTAAAGATGGTGAAGAAGTAATTATTGCTGCTCATGGCAATTCACTTCGTGCGCTAGTTAAATATCTTGATAATATCTCTAAAGAAGAAATTATGCAAGTAGAGATCCCTACGGGCAAACCACTTGTATATGAACTAGATAATAACCTTAAAGTAATTAAGAGTTATTATTTATAATAGTGCCCATAAATAAATTTATAAAACTAATCATTATCGTGGGGGGAATTATATTACTTAATTCCCTTTTTGCATGCAAAAGTAAGCATGTTTTTTTTAAGTTTAGTGATAATATTTTAGTAAATTATAATAATAAAAGATTAGTTGCTAATAAAAAAAATATTATTCCTAAGGGGGCCGAACTATCAATTAGGGTTAATGAAAAAGAAATTAGTAGTGATCAATTTGTCTCAAATTATAAATTTTTAGAAAATGGATCAGAAAATCTAATTAGATATAAAGATGAACAACTTAGTTATAAAGTATTAGTAAATACCGAACTATCACTAATTTTAGAACGTAAAAACGCCTACCTTGATACTAAACTAGAACTTAGCAAAAGTGAAGAATATTTTATTAATGGTGAAGTTATTGATATTAAAAACTTTTTTAAAAAAGAAATTTTAACCCATTTAATTATCTCTAACCCTGTTATTGATGAAAAAATTAATTTCAATATTAAAATAAAAAAAGATTTAGCTAATTTAGTTATGCAAGCTCCAATTGGATATTTATTTAAAACATTCAATTTAGAACTATTAAATCCTATTTCTAATAACTTAGAGCAAAGTATTTATGATCAAAACTCTAATGAGCATTTTATAAATAAAAATAACGAGATTGCCATAAGTCTTGCTAAAATTAAAAAAAATTATCCTAATAATTTTTTCTATCTTAAAATTATCCTAGATGAAAAATCACTATCTAGATATGTGTTTAAACTAAACCTTAATATCGCTCAAGAAATACAAAAGGATTTTATTCTTTGGGATGTAAATAATAATAAAGAGTTCAGTGGCTATTCTCCTTATGGTTCATATGATATTCCAAAAGAAAGTTCTAAGATTTCATTAAGATTAAAAGATATTAAAAAATATATCTCTAAGTATTTATTAAATAATAAACTTCAAATTTACGATTTTACTGCTTACCAAATTGATCTAGTAATGGATAGGGATTATTCAATTAAAATAGATAAAGACTTTCTTGAAGAAAACCTAGAACCACTTAAAAAAATAGCAAGTGATTTTGTTATTATTGATAAATACGATGATCCAAATGATAAAAATTACTATTATCTTAATTTAATGCTTAAAAAAGCCCATATTGTTGATAGTTTTATTATTTACACTAAAGATCCTAACAACTACCTTAACGAAGAAGTTAAAAAAATATATAAACAATCTCTTAATGATGATCTAGTTTATCGTCTTAGATTAAATAAAATGGCGCCTATAACTAAAGTTGAACTAAAAAGCCCTAGAGATATTAACACCAAAGACTTTGATGTAGTTAAAAAAACAACTAGTGAAAAATTTACTATTGAAGAAGGAGAACAATTATATCGCTATAAATTAGTTAATGATAAACTTATCTTTGATGGCCATAGTAAAGATAGAGAATACACTTTTAGCAAAGATAGTATTACCTACTTCCGTCTTGTAAAAAAACATGATAATAATTACAAAATTACTAAGATAAAACTAGCCGTTGATCTAGATTTTTTACCAAGTAATGATCTTGATAGTATAAATAAAGATCCTTTTTTAAATTTTACTGACTACTATTTAGGTGTAAAAAATAATATTAAACTAATTAAAGATTATCAAATAAGAGATAATTTAATTAGTAATAATCTTAACTTATTTTATAAAGATAATGAAACTTATTTATTAAAACCACTTTATAATTTAGATATAAAGCATAACGGAAGCGATGCTAATTATACTATTTTTAATAATAATGAGTTTTTATTAGAAAGTCTTTCAGCTGGGGCTAAAATAACAATTAAATTAGTCTATAAAGGCGTATTAGGTGATAAAAATATCGAACTAATTAATAGAACATATCAACTTATCGATGCTATTAATATATATAATGAAGCACAATTTTTAGAAAATATCAATACTAAATCTAATGCTTATAGTTATTGCTTACATAATGATATAAATATTAAATCTAATGCAATAAATATAATTAGATCAAAAATTAGTATTAATGGTAATTATTATAAACTAAGTATAGATAGTAAAGAAATGCTCAATTTTATTAAAACTTATTTTGATATTAAACTATCTAATCTTAGTCTTAATTTAGTGCAAACTGATGGTTTAGAAACACTAATTAGTGCAAGTAGCAATAAAGTAGAACTAAATAATTTAGTGATAAATAACACAAAATCGCTTATCAAAGGTGATAATATAGATTTAGTTATTAATTATGTAAGGCTAAATAATACTAATGAAATCTTAAATTTAACTAATAATAACCTTAAAAGTTATACTATTACTAATTCATTGTTTTTAAACATAAATCATAAATCAATTATTTATAATCCGAGTTTTAAGTTTAATCTTACTCTATTAAATAATAATTTTGATAAAGTTAGCAGTGAGAATCCGTTGTTATATGAACAAAATGATTTATTAACAAATAAAAAAATTCTATCTAATGAAAACGGTAAAAAATATCTTAATTATTATGGAGTAGTTAAATATCAAAATAGCAGTAATTTATATCTAAATTTAAATATAAATAACTATGAGATAGATTATTCCGAAACTTTTCCTAATTTATCGGCTTTTCTTAGTAATTTAGGACCTTTAGATATTAACTTTTTACTTTTTTCACACCTCTTAGACTATCCGTTTACAGCTTTTGATTTTCATCTAAAATATCCTAAGTATTTAGAAAATATCCAAGCACTTACCAGTGATCAAATATTATTATTTGATTATAAAAACTCACAATATTATTTAACTGAATTTATTTAGTAAAAATATTTTTATCTAAAACTAATCATTTGATTAGTTTTAGATATTTTTTTTACTTTTATGATAAAATATTATTGTATTATATGCAAAAAAATCGTAAAATTATCGTAATCGGGGCCCTTGCAGCTGGAATGGCTTTTGCTGCTAGAATGCGTCGTTTAGATGAGACAAGTGAAATAATAATTTTTGATAAAGGTGAGCATGCTTCAGTAGCAGTTTGTAAGTTTCCTTATTTTTTAGACGACCTTGTTTTAGAAGAAGAACTTTCAAAATTTTCTCCCCAAACGTTCAAGGCTTTGTTTAATATTGAAATTAGATTAAATAGTGAACTAATTAAAATTGATCATCATCATAAATTAGTTGCTATAAAAGATTTAAAAACTAATTTAATTACTAATTATACCTATGATAAATTAGTGCTAGCAACTGGAACTACTCCGAAAAAAATAAATGATTTTACAAGTGATAAATTATCATATGTTAAAACTATTAGTGATATTAAAAATATTAAGACTAAATTAACTGATTCAAAAAAAATAATTATTATTGGCGGCGGTGTAATTGCACTTGAAATAATTGAGGCCTTAATTAGTAAAAAATATGATATTACCCTAATTGAAAAAAATGATTTCCTTTTAGACTATCTTGACCGTGAGATAAGTATTAGCTTAGAAAACTATCTTCTAGAATTAGGAGTATCTCTTTATAAAGGGGTTAAAGAGATTAATTTTACTGAAGATTTTATTTCTTTTAGCGCTAAAGAGTTAAAATATGACCAAATAATTGTTGCAGCAGGCAATGAGTATCCGCTAGATTATTTAGCCAATTTAGCTATTAATTTAGATCAAAAAGGTTTAATTAAAGTAAATAATAACTACCAAATAGGACTAAAAGATATTTATGCCATTGGTGATGTTGCCACTAAAAATGATTTATTAAAAAATAAAATTGCTTTTTGTAATGCCCAAGCGGCTGCCATTCAAGGAAGAGAGTTAGCTAATATTTTAAATAAAAAAGGCACTTATAAAAATATAACTACTTCTCCTGTAATCTTTAAAATAGTTAAAAATAGTGTTGCCTATTTAGGAAGACCACAAAAAGATGATAATTTAATAACTATTCATACTTCAATGGATGAACTAGGTAAAACAAGTGGTTTGATCAAGTTTTATTTTAATCCAAAAAACTATCAAATAAGTGCCTTGCAAGTATTTGGTAATGGTAATAATTTAGCACTTATAAATACAATTAGTATTTTTATGCAATTAAAAAATGATATAAGAGCATTAAATAATATCTCTTTAGCATATGCCCCGCCCTATGATTTAACAAAGGGAGTATTAAATATTATCGGTGCTATTGCTAATAATATGATAAATAAAGTTCATAATAGATCATATTACGAAAAGATATCTAAGGATGAAATAATTCTTGATGTAAGAACACACGAAGAGCAAGCGGTTACAAAATTAGATAATGCTATCTGTATTCCCCTAGATCTTCTAAGAAGTAGTTTGGGATTACTTGATAAAAATAAAGCGATAAACATCTTATGCCATACTGGTAAGAGAGCATATATTGCAGAGCGAATATTAAAAGCAAATGGCTACCATGCAAGTGTAATTGATGGTGGAATAAAAAGTATATTATTGAAGGAGCAAAATAATGGTATTTAATGATAATGAACAATTTAATCAAAAAGCCAACATCAAAGTAGTTGGTGTAGGTGGCGGTGGCGGTAATGCGATTAACCGAATGGTGGAAAACGATGTAAGAGGAGTAGAGTTTATTGCCGTTAATACCGATGCCCAAGATCTACAAAGATCCCTTGCTGATAAAAGAATTCAAATTGGTAGAAAATTAACTCGTGGTCTTGGCGCAGGACAAATGCCTGAAGTTGGTAAAAAGGCATGTCTTGAAAGTGAGGAAGAAGTTAAAAATGTCCTTAAAGGGGCAGATATGGTATTTGTTACTTGTGGTATGGGGGGCGGAACTGGTACCGGTGCTGCACCGGTAGTTGCAAGAATTGCTAAAGAACTAGGAGCACTTACAATTGCAATTGTTACAAGACCATTTCAATTAGAAGGACCTAAAAGATTAAAAAATGCCCTAGAAGGAATTGATAATATTCGTCCTTTTGTTGATACCCTTATTGTGATACCTAATGATAGATTATTAGTAATCTCTGATAGAAATACTAAATTATTAGATGCTTTTAGAGAAGCAGATAAAATTTTACGCTACGGTGTCCAAGGTATTGCTGAACTTGTAGCTATCCCAGGTCAAATTAATCTTGACTTTGCTGATGTTAAAACTGTTATGAAAGACGCTGGAACTGCTTTAATGGGCATTGGTATAGCAAGTGGTCCTGATCGCGCGATTGCGGCTGCAAGAAAGGCGATCCATTCAAGAATATTAGAAATCTCTATTGAAGGTGCATCAAAAGCAATTGTCTCAATTGCATCAAGTGATGATATAACAATGTTTGAAGTCGAAGAAATTATGGAAGAGATTCGTAATGCTACATCAAAAGATATTGAAATTATTTTTGGTATTATTACTAACCTTGATTTAAAAGATGAATTAGTCGTAACAATTGTTGCAACTGGCATTGAGTTTAAATCTAATGTTAATACTGCTGAGAAGTTTAGTGATGAAGTAGTAAAAAGATTTTCTCAAAAAATTGATAGAGCCCCAGGACAAGTCTCAAATGATGAAAGAAATTCAGTTACTTCTAAACTCCCTGGTTGGTTAAAGAAAAAATAATGCTTAAAGCAGGTATCGTAGGTCTTCCTAATGTAGGTAAATCATCGCTCTTTAATACGCTAACTAAAGCAGGTGCTCTTGCAGCAAATTATCCTTTTGCTACAATTGAACCTAATGTTGGGGTAGTAATGTTAAAAGATGAAAGACTTGATTATTTATCAAAATTATATAATCCTAAAAAAACTACGCCAACCTCGTTTCAATTTATTGATATTGCAGGACTTGTAAAAGGAGCATCTAAAGGAGAAGGCCTTGGTAATAAGTTTTTAGCCCAAATAAGAGAAGTTGACGCTATTTGTGAGGTAGTAAGATGTTTTGAGGATAGTAATATAACGCATGTTTTAGGTAGAGTATCACCCCTTGATGATATTGAAATTATAAAAACTGAGTTATATCTTGCTGATCTAGAAGTTATCGAAAAAAGACTACCTAAACTAGAAAAACAAGCAAGAAGTGGCGATAAGAGTATTTTAATGGAGTGTACAACCCTAAAAAAAATAAATGAAGCACTGCAAAAAAATGAAAATCCTCGTTTACTATTACTTAGTAGGGAAGAATTATTAAGTATAAAATCATATAATTTTTTATCGCTTAAACCATTTATTTACTTACTGAATATTAGTGAGGATAAAATTACATCCTATAGTGTATCTCAAAACTACCAACAAATACTTGCTTATGCACAAAAAGAAAATAGTGAAGTAGTAGTTATTCCTATTAAATTAGAAGTTGATATTCAGGATTTATCAAAAGAAGATAAAGAGGAAATTCTTAAAGAATATCAAGGCATAAGTGATGCAATAGATATGCTAACTAAAAAAACTTACCACTTATTAGGACTTAGAACTTTTTTTACAGTAGGACAAGACGAATGTCGGGCATGGACGTTTCCAGATGGATTTTTAGCCCCTGATTGTGCAGCCGTAATTCATACTGATTTTAAAAAAGGCTTTATAGCGGCTGAAGTACTAGCCTATGATGATCTAGTAAAATATGGCTCATATGAACAGGCTAAGGCTAATGGTAAAGTTAGAATTGAAGGAAAAAATTATTTAGTAAAAGATGGCGATATAATATTATTTCGCTTTAATGTATAGGAGATATATATGTTATTTAAGAAAAAGAAAAAAACAATCAACTATGAACCACCTAAAAGATCATTAGTTCAATTTTCACAACTACGAACTGCTAATGATGAAGAACTTACTAATTTTGCTAAACAAATTATGCAAGGAATTCCACTAATTCTTAATTTCCAAATGTTAGGAATTGACGAGGCTAATAAAGCAATGGCGTTTTTATCAGGTGTAGTTTATGCTCTTGACGGAGTAGTAATGCAATTTGATTCTAAAAAAGGGATTATGTTTGCAGATAAAAAAGTATACGATGATGGCTCTATGAAAGAACTTATAAGCGAGATACAAGGAAATTAAATATGGATTATAAAGATACGTTATTTCTTCCTCAAACAGATTTTAAAATGAGAGGTAATTTAGGTGAGGCAGAACCGATTAGACAAAATATATGGAGCAGTAGTGAGCTATTTAAAAAGCGTCTTTTATTAAATAAGAAAAAACCAACTTTTTTCCTTCATGATGGTCCTCCGTATGCTAATAATGATATTCACGCAGGTCATGCTCTTAATAAAATTTTAAAAGATTTTATCGTTCGTTATAAAAATATGAACGGTTATATGGCAGACTATATTCCGGGTTGGGATACACATGGCCTACCAATTGAGGTAGAACTTAAAAAACAAAAAATTACTCCACAAAATACTAACCTAGTAGAATTTAGACAAAAATGTCACGAATACGCCCTATCGCAAGTAGCCAGACAAAAAGAACAGTTCTTAAGACTAGGAGTGCTTGGTAAATTTGATACTCCATATTTAACACTTAACAAAGACTATGAAGCAGATGAGATTGAGGTATTTGCAAAGTTAGTTGAAAAAGGACTAATTTATCAAGGCCTAAAACCAGTTTATTGGTCATATGCTAATAAAACAGCACTTGCAGAGGCAGAAATTATTTATAAAGATGTAACAACTAACTCTATTTACTGTGCATTTGATTTAATAGATCAAAACTACCCTAATACTAAATTAGTTATATGGACGACTACTCCTTGGACCTTACCTGCTAATTTAGCAGTTTCTGTTAATCCTAATTTTGAATATGGTATTTATAAAACAAGTAAAGGCAATTTCTTAGTTTTAATTGAACTAGCAGCAAAATTATTTGAAATATTAGATATAAAAAAATATGAACTGATTGCTACTATAAAGGGAAAAGACTTAGAAAATATTAAATATAAACATCCTTTATTTGATAAAGATTGCCCTATTATTTTAGGTGAGCATGTTTTAGCAACTGATGGAACAGGTTTAGTTCATACTGCACCAGGCCATGGACTTGAAGATTATGTAGTAGGTATTAAATATAATTTAGAACCATTTTCTCCAATAGATGAAGAGGCTAAATTAACGAGCGAAGCCGGTGCTTTTGCAGGCTTATTTTATGAAGATGCTAATGAAGAAATAATTAAATATTTAGAAAATAAAAAATCGTTATTAAAAGTTGCTCCTATTACGCATTCATATCCGCATGATTGGCGATCACATATGCCTGTTATTTTTAGATCTACCCCGCAATGGTTTTGTAATATCAATAGTATTTTACCAAATATTAAACAAGCGCTTAGTAGTGTTAAATTCATCCCTAATTGGGGTAAGGAAAGACTTACTCAAATGATGGAGAATAGAACTGATTGGTGTATTAGTAGACAAAGATCTTGGGGTGTGCCAATTCCTATTTTATATAATTCAAAAAAAGAGCCTATTTTAGATAGTAAAGTTATTTTGGCTCTTGCAGCAAAAATAAGAAAATATGGTAGTTCCTATTATTATGAAAAAGAGGCTAAAGAATTATTAGATCCTAAGTTTACTAAAAAATATGATATCACCTCAAAAGAAGTAGACACCCTTGATGTATGGTTTGATTCTGGAACTTCGTTTAGATCTTCACCATACGAAATAGATCTATATATTGAAGGTCTTGATCAGTATCGTGGATGGTTTAATTCAAGTTTAGTAAATAGTGTTGGTTTTAATAACAAAGCCCCTTATAAAGAAGTTATCTCACATGGCTTTATAACTGATAGTAATGGGCAAAAGATGTCAAAATCACTTGGTAATGTAGTTAATCCAGTAGATGTTTGTAAATCCCTTGGGGCTGATGTATTAAGGTTATGGGTTGCTAGTGTAGATTATAAAAACGATGTAAACCTTTCAACTGAGCTACTTAACCAGATCTCTGAAGGATATAGAAAAATTAGAAATACTATTCGATTCTTATTAGGTTCACTTAATGGCTTTAACTATAAAAAAGAATACATTGAATATTCAATGCGTGCTAAACTTGATAAAATTATTACGATTAAATTAAACCAATTAGTAAAAGATGTGATTAACCACTATCAAAATTATGAGTTTGAAAAAGTATATCGCACAATACTTTCATATATTATAAATACCCTATCACAATTTTATTTAGATGCTTCAAAAGATACTATCTATATTCTTAATAAAACTGACCATAAAAGAAAGTCTGTTTTATCAGTTATATATGACAATCTTTTAACCCTTTTAAAATTATTAACACCAATTATTCCCCATACAACTAGTGAAGCGTATGAATTTTTCCCTAATAAAGAAGCAAGTGATATATACTTACTAGATTTTCCTAAAATTAGAGATAATTTCCCTAATGAAGCAGAACTTTTATCAAACTACGATAAATTTCTTACAGTAAGGGCCGAAGTTCTAAAAGCACTTGAAGTTGCAAGAACGAATAATAAATTAAAAAAATCACTTGAAGGAATACTAAATTTAGTACTACCTAATGAATTTATAGAAGCCATTAATTATTTAGAACTTGACCTAAACGATACCTTAATGGTAGCAGGGGTAAATATAACTAAAGGCGAAGAAATTATGGTAGAAGTAGCAATTTCAGATGGTAAACCTTGTGCTAGATGTTGGAACTATCACCAAGAACTTGATAGTAATGGATTATGTAAAAGATGTAGTAGTATATTGGAGGAAAGAAAAAAATGAGATTCTTAATTACTCATTATGAGGGACTTAAATCAGAACTACTTAAAGTTTTAGTAGAAACTATTGATAAAGAGTTTGGCTACTGTTATTTAGTCGTACCTCAAAATGACCAACTAAGAAGTGCTCATATGGTATCTGATAAATATATCTCTTACGAAGAAATTCCGCCACTATATAATAGTGAGCAAACAATTATTGTAGATGGAACTACTAGTGATTGTATTAGAATTGGTAAAGAATTATTTAAAGATAAAATTGATATTATTATCTCAGGTATTACTCCCCAGGCATCACTTGGTTATGATAATATTTATAATGCTAACACCCAAGCAGCAATGGAGGGTGCTATACTAGGTTATCCTAGTATCGCTATTCATACAGGAGCATACAATATTGTTAATTTAGCTGCTCATATTACTAAGATAATGAACTTAGTAATAACTAATGAGCTATATAAAAAATATCCCCTCCTTAATATCAATATTCCCCAAGATCCACAGGGCTTTAGTGTAGCAAAAATAGGAGGCTCAATAACCTATCCTATCTTTAGTGAAGAAGAAAAAGTCTTTCAATTAAAATACTCACTTACGCAACCTGCAGAAGATCTAGCCTATGATGGGGGCGCATATCATAATAATAAAATTGTCTTTACTCCAATAAGATTAAGAGATGATAATCCAAATGAAATAGAAGCCCTAAAAAAAGAGATATCAAAGCTAAAATGAAAAGAGGAATTATATGAGTTGCTTTAATGTTCACTTTTTTATTGATAATAAAAGAGATAAAATGCACCAAGAATCAAAAGATAACTTAGCCCATGATATAATTAAATATTTTGAAAATAATACTAACTCTGAAGTATTTGCAAATGATAATGAAGTAGTATGTTCTTGTAAACATCCAAATCTAGATTATGTATGTCGGTTTGTATTTACTAAATCATCAGTAGTACCTAATTTATATCGGCTTAATCCTGCTTTTATTGATTTTAAATTTCATTTAGAAATAGATCTAACTACTCCTTGTTATGTTGCTGAAGAGTTTTTTAAATTAGTTAATACCCTTACAGATAGATTTAATTTTTACACTTTTACTGAATTTTTAAATGATGTTGATGAGTTTAAAAATAGTCTTTATCTTGAATGTTATGATAAGTTTAAAGAGGCTTATTTTGAAAGAAATCATGCTGTTGCTAGCAGATACTACCGCATATCAAGACCTAAAATGGATGCTATCCTAAGGTATACTAATGAATTAAAACAGCTGCAGAAGTTTTTCTCTGATGATATGTGTTCTGTGCCTGAATATAGGTATTTAATTGATCCGGATAATAAAATTAAACTAGCAATGTTATGGACAGAAAATACTGCTACATTATTTCCACCTTATATAGACTATATTTATTATAAGACTGGTGAGCTAATATATGTATATTTAGCAAGCGATATTTTTAGTGTTATTGAAGACTATCTTGAGGCTGTACCAGGCTTTATTAAAGAGGCTAAGCTAGTCTCAGCTCAATCACTAAAAAAAATAAATAAAATTATGCGTAAATCAAACATTAATAACTTAGTTATTGAGTTTAAAAAAGCAAGTTTGAAAGAACTTATAGATTAGAAAGGAAGTATTTATGAATTATGCCAATTTAATAGACCATACTAAATTAGGTCTTAAAACACAAAAACAGGACTGCATTAGGTTAGTAGAAGAAGCAAAAGAATATGGCTTTTTCTCAGTTTGTATTCCACCAGCATACATTAAAGAAGTAAAAGAACTACTAAAAGGAAGTATGGTAAAAATTACTACCGTAATTTCTTTTCCCCACGGTAATGATACTAAAGAAGCAAAAGTATTTGCAACTAAAGATGCTCTTAAAAAAGGAGCCGATGAAATTGATATGGTAATGAATGTAGGCTTTTTTAAAGACCATAGATATGACGAAGTAAGAGATGAGATTAAAGCATTAAAGAAAGTTTGTAAGAAAAATATCCTTAAAGTTATTATTGAAACATCTGCGCTAAGCGATGAAGAAATTACTAAAGCAAGTGAATTATGTGTTGAAGCAGGAGCAGATTTTGTTAAAACATCAACTGGTTTTGATACAAGAGGAGCTAGTTTTCACGATATTGAACTAATGAAGGCAGCAGTTAAAGATAAAGCCCAAATTAAAGCCTCTGGTGGGGTTAAGACTTTAAGTGATCTTGAAAAACTAGTTGAACTTGGGGCTAATCGTATTGGTGCTTCAAAAGGTGTAGAAATTATTAAAGAAGGTAAAACTAATGGCGACGCCGCATATTGAAGCTCTTAAAGAAGATATTGCTCCACTTGTTTTAATGCCAGGAGATCCACTAAGAGCAAAAAGTATTGCAGAAAAATTTCTAACTAATTATAAACAAGTTAATGGTATTAGAAATATGCTTGCTTTTACAGGAGATTATAATGGTAAAAGAGTTACTATTTTTGGTTCAGGTATGGGCATGCCTAGTATAGGAATTTATTCGTACGAATTATTTAATTTTTATGATGTTCAAAGAATTATTAGAATTGGATCAGCTGGTGCTTACGTAGATAGTCTTAACTTATATGATGTAGTTTTAGCAAGTAGTGCTTACTCAGAGTCAAGTTATGCTAAAGTATTTTGTAATAATAAAAAAGATACTACATATCCTAGTCCTAAATTAAATGAAGACATCATTGCTAAAGCGAAAGAAATTGATCAAAAAATTACCTTAGGTACTATTCACTCAAGCGATGTATTTTATCATAGTGATACCGACTACTTTAAAAAAATTGCTAAAAAGTATAAAGCTATTTGTGTAGAGATGGAATCAAATGCTTTGTTTGTTAATGCTAGTAAATTAGGAAAAGAAGCAAGCTGTCTATTAACTATATCAGACTCACTTGTTAAAAAAACCGCCACCACTGCCGAAGAAAGACAAAACAACTTCATGGCAATGGTTAAATTAGCACTAGAAGCTATATAGGATTTATACTTACGGTACCTTAGGGACTAAAAAGTTATGAACAAAAAATTACAAAAATATATTTATTTATCCATCCTAATTAGTATTACCATTATTTTATCACTAATCCCTCAATTAGGTTTTATCCAGATTGGACCTATCTCATTTACCATTATTCATGCGGTTGTTATTATTGGAATTATTACCCTTGATTTAACTAGCTCACTTATACTTGGAGCTACTTTTGGGATTGGCTCCTTTATTGCTAGTTTTATCTATGGTGCTACGCCAATTGATTTATTATTTCATAATCCCCTTGTATCTATACTCCCGCGGATTGGTTTTGCACTATATGGCTATTTAATGAAAATACTAATATATAAGATAAATAAAAAAAATAATGATCTACTAAACTACTATTTATATGTATTTATTATTGCTTTATTTTTATTTTTAAATTATTATTTAATCGCTATTTTAAATATTAGTTATCTTTTTAAATTAGTATTAAATATTTGCTCCCTTGTATTTAATTCATTATTATTTATCCTAGCTTATTGGTTTAAAAAAATATTATCACCTAATTTATTTATAGCTACAATGGCTACTATAATTCATACTATCTTAGTTTTACTTGCTATATCTATTTTTGTTAGTAGTGATAATATCTTATTTGGGCTACTTACTTTAATTAAGTTAGTAGTAGCTACTAATACCTTATTTGAAATAATAGTTTCGCTTATATTAACTGTTAGTTATACTAAAGTTTTAAAAAATTATTTAGGAGGTTCAAATGATTATTTTATTTGATTGTGGTAATACTTTTATTAAAATTGCTATTGTAAAAAATAATCAAATTATTGATACTTATCATCTTAAAACTGATATCAACAAATCAGCTGATGATTATTATTTAGATCTAAAACAATTTATTTTAAATGAGACACCATCAAGTGTAGCTATATCATCAGTGGTACCGATTATTACAGATGAGCTTGTAAGGCTTGTAAATAAGTATTTTAAAATTGATCCTATTGTAGTAGCACCAGGGATAAAAACCGGTATTTTTGTTAAAAGTGATAATCCAAGTGAGGTAGGATCTGATCTTATCTGCGATGCAGTATATCCTAGTGGGGATGGAATTATTATCGATCTTGGTACTTGTAATAAATATATCTATGTAGAAAATAATAAACTAAGTGGTGTTGCTATTACTCCAGGGGTTAGAATTAAACAAGAAGCCTTAAATAAAAAAACAGCCTTGCTTCCTTATATAACAGTAAAAAAACCTAAGAAAGTACTTGCTACTAACACCCAGGATGCCATCTCATCAGGAGCCTTTTATTCGCTAGTAGCAGAGATAAACCATATAACTAATGCTATTATTAGTGAGGTAGGAAAGAACCCCCCTATCTATCTAACTGGAGGCGTAGCTCCTCTAATATTAGATGAACTAAGCATTAAAGTTAATTATGTAAAAAACTTAACATTAGAAGGGCTCCTTCTAATCCATAATAAGAATAAAGGAGAATAAAAAATGAATTATTTAGATAATTATAATTTATGGCTTGAAAAATTAAGTGATGATAAAGATTTAATTAAAGAGTTAAAAAAATTATCAGAAGAAGAAAAAAAAGAAGCTTTCGGTAAAGAACTTTCTTTTGGTACTGGTGGTATGCGTGGTATTATGGGCTTAGGTACTAATCGCTTAAATAAATTTACCCTAGCCAAAACAGCTCTAGGTTATGCTAACTACTTACTAGCAACTAATAAAAATATTAAAACTGAAGGTATTGTAATTTGTCATGACAACCGTCATAACTCAAAAGAGTTTGCGCTTGAAGCAGCTCAAATTATTTCTGCTAAAGAAATTAAAGTTTATTTATTTAAAGAACTTCGCCCGACTCCAGTTTTATCATATGCAATTAGATATCTAAAAGCAGGCGGTGGTCTAATGATTACTGCTTCTCATAATCCTAAAATTTATAATGGTATTAAAGCCTATAATCCTAGTGGTGGGCAATTAAACTTAGAAGAATCAGAGCAAGCAATTAAGTATATAAGTAAGATAGAAGAAATTTTTGATTATGAAAAAAATGATGATTTAATTAACTATGTACTTGAAGAAATAGATGATAATTATTTTAAAGAATTAAGTAATATTCAACTCCATAAAGGCAGTAAAGATGAACTTATTTTATACTCGCCATTGCATGGAACAGGTGGTACTGTTATTCCTAAGTTTTTACGTAAACTTGGTTATAATATTGAGATCTTTGCTAAGCAAGATACAATTGACCCTGATTTTACTAATGCCCCTTCAACAAATCCGGAAATGGAGATTGCTTGGGAACCAGTTATTAAGTATGCTACTAAAAAAATGAAAGTTAAACCTAGTGCAATTATTCTTAATGACCCTGATTGTGATCGGGCTGCAATATGCGTTCTATCTCAAGGTGAATATCTTCTTCTAAACGGTAATCAACAAGCAGCCTTAGTCTTAGAATACCTTCTAAGAATGAAAGAAAAAAATGGGACTCTTAAAAAAGATAACAACGTAATTTCTACAATTGTTACATCTGATATATTAGGAGCAATTGCTAAAAGATATCGTCAAAATTTTGTTCAAACTTTAACTGGTTTTAAATTTATTGCTGAAGAAATGGATAAATTAGGTGGTAATAATAAGTTTAGTTTTGGTGCCGAGGAATCAATTGGTGCTATTATTGCCCCTTACGTAAGAGATAAAGATGCTATCCAGTTATCACTGATGTTTGTAGAAATTATTAACCATATTAAAGATTTAGGACTTAGTTTTGAAAAATATTTTAAAAAATATATTCAAGACCAGTTTGGCTATTATCTAGAGCATACCCAAAATGTAGTGCGTGAAGGCGATAAAGGCAACGAGATAATAGATAATGTAATG
The DNA here is from genome assembly GCA_963540875.1 of uncultured Acholeplasmataceae bacterium. Classification (GTDB taxonomy): domain Bacteria; phylum Bacillota_I; class Bacilli_A; order Acholeplasmatales; family Acholeplasmataceae; genus CAUTNH01. The sequence goes on from CAUTQZ010000001.1 coordinate 98,980, forward strand.
GAGTTTATTAGAAATAATAAACTAGACTTCAAGGCACATTTAATGACTAAATACTATGATTATAACTTAGGAATTGAATATGATGCGATGGGTAAAGAAGTTTCTAAATTAGGACTACCTAAGTCAAATGTATTAAAGTTTTTCTATGATTTTGGTTGGGTTATCTTTAGACCTAGTGGCACTGAACCTAAACTGAAAATTTATTTTTCAGTTAAAGAAAAATCAGAAGAAGCAGCACTAGATTTAATGGATAAACTAATTAGTGAAGTGTATCTTAAAATAAAAGGAATTATTGAATAATGTATAACCAAAGATTAATAAAATTAGCAAATAAACTAAATAACGGTGAAGGATTTTTCTTGTATAGTGGCGAGTTAATGAACCGCTCACTTGATCAATCATATCCATTTGAAGTCCAAAAAGATTTTTACTATACTACCGGTATTGATGAAGAAAAAGCAGGAGTGCTTGTTTATAAACAAAATGATGAAATTAACACCATCCTATACAAACCTATGACTGATCCTCTTACTGCTAAATGGAATGGTGCTTATCTTTCAATTGAAGAAGCCAAAGAGATCTCTAAAATAGAGCTAATAAGAGATCAGGTAATGATGCTTTCAGAAATTCCAGAAACAATTAAAAGCAACAATATTACTTCTCTTTATATGATTAACTCAAAATATGTCTCATTTAAGTTTGTTGAAGAACTTACTAAATTATTAAAAAATGACAAGGTTAAAATCCTTGAACTAAATCCGCTAATTTATCCTATGCGATTAATTAAAGATGAAAATGAGATTAAAGATTTAAAAAAAGCAATTGAGATAACTAATAAAGGGCTTTATAAAGTGCTTGATAATCTTAAACAAATTAACTCCGAAGCATGCGCACAAAGTATTTTTGAATCAGTGCTAATTGCTCATAATGCTCCGCTTGCATTTCCAACAATTGCAGCCAATCATTATAATGCAACAACTCTTCATTATGTAAAAAACAACGCTAGATTTAAACCTAACTCACTTATCTTATTAGACCTTGGTGCTAGTTATAATCACTATTGTGCTGATATTTCAAGAACTTATCCTATTAATGGAAAATATACTAAAAGACAAAAAGAGCTATATAATATAGTTTATAAGGTAAATACTGAGATTATTAAGTTTTTAAAACCAGGCCTTAACTGGAAAGATGTACAAGAAAAAGCCTTATCGATAATGGCTGATGAGTTAATGCGTATTAAGTTAATTACTAATCGAATGGATGTAAAAAATTACTTTTTTCACAATGTCGGCCATCCTCTTGGACTTGATACACACGATGTACGCCTTGAACAATTAGTACTTGAAGAAAATATGGTAGTTACAGTAGAACCTGGCTTATATATTCCTGAAGAAGCCATTGGTATCAGAATTGAAGATGATATTTTAATAACGGCTAAAGGTGCTAAATCATTATCTAAGAACATTCTTAAGAGTGCTGATGAGATAGAGGCCTATTTACAAAAATAAAATAAGCTCCTGTGGGAGCTTTTATTAAGTGGATAAAATAATTTTAGTTGATAAAAAATTAAATAATACAAGTTATGATGAAATACGAGCAATTAAAAAGTCTCTTCCTAAAAATACTAAAATAGGACATGCCGGAACGCTTGATCCTTTTGCTACGGGGTTGCTTATTATTCTAATTGGTAAGATGACTAAATTATCAGATTATTTAATGCAATATCCCAAAACTTATCAAGGTGAATTTATCATAGGTGCTAAATATGACACTGCAGATATTACTGGTAAAATTATTGCACAATCTAATAACACTCTAGATTATATTTCTAGTGATTTTGTAGAAGTATATAATAATTATACCTATGATCAAGTACCACCAAATTATTCAGCGGTTAAAATAAACGGCTTAAAATCATATGAATTAGCAAGAGAAAATATAATTTTTTCAAATACACCTAAAAAGGTTTTAATACATTCTTTTAAAATAAAAAAACTTGATGAAAAAACATATTCGTTCATAGCAAAAGTGTCTAAAGGAACTTACGTAAGAACACTTATTGAAGACTTTCTTAAAACTAAAAATTGTCTTGGCACAACTTCTAAATTAAGAAGAACTAATTTAGGTCCAATTGATATAGATAATACTAAAAAAGAATTGTCAATAAATGATATAATAAATTTGTTAAAAATTAACTGCGTTGAGATTAGTGATCGTGAATATAAAAGTGTAGCGTATGCTAATGTATTAACACTTAATTCATTAGATCGGTGGCTAGCAATTAGTTATAAAGGTGTTATTAAGGCTATTTATGTTAAAAATAAAAATAACTATAAACCCCTTATTATTGTAGGTGAATAAATGAAAATAATCCAAAAAGACTTCAAAGAATTAAAACAATCTGCTCCCTTAACAATTACAATTGGCTCCTTTGATGGTGTTCATTTAGGTCATACTAAACTAATTAAACAGACTAAATTATTTAAAGAAACTAAATCAGCAGTAATGACTTTTTATTATCCAAATAAAGATAAACAGCTGTTATCACTTGATGAACGAATAAAAAAAATAAGCGAACTTAAGCCAGATTATATATATGTTATTCCTTTTACTGAAGAATTTGCTGCTCTAAGTGCCTTTGATTTTATCCGTTTACTTAAAAAAATTGGTGTAGTTAGGATTGTATGCGGAACTGATTTTACTTTTGGCTTTGAACAAAAAGGTAATACGAGTAATCTTTTTGAAGCCTTTGATCTTAATATAGCCAGTGATTTAATTGTAGATAATCAAAAAGTATCATCGACACTGATTAAAGAGCTACTTGAGTCATCTTATTTACAAAAAGCCTCAACTATGCTGGGATATTCTTTTTATACAAAAGGTGAAATTGTAAAAGGTAATGGCATCGGAGCATCACTTGGTTTTAGAACGGCAAATTTAGATATCAAAAATACTTTTCTTCCTAAATTAGGAGTTTATTATGCTATTGCATATCTTGGTGGTAAATCATATCCTGCCCTAGTTAATTTAGGATATAATCCCACAATAAAGTTATCTCCAAGTATCAGAGTCGAGGCACATTTATTAAACTTTAATAAAGATATATATGGTAAAGAATTAGTAATAGAATATAAAAAATTTATTCGAACAGAGCAAAAGTTTAATAATCATGATGATTTAATTAGACAAATAAGAAATGATTTAAAAAATATAGAGGAGATTATCTAATGAAGTTAGTTGTAGCCATTCTATCTACCGATGATGCAAATAAAATTCAAAAAGCCTTGGTGGCTAATAATTTTATCTTTACACGGCTTGCTACTACCTCGGGGTTTTTAAGAGCCAGAAATGCTACATTTATGATTGGTGTAAAGGAAGAATACCTACCAAGTTTAATTGGCCTGATTAAAGAAAACTCTAAAAAAAGAATTATGGAGGTCCCTAATACGATTGTAAATGAATTTGGTACCTTATCAGCACTACCTATTAAAGTAGAGGTAGGAGGCGCAACTGTGTTTATTATTGATGTCGAAACATTTCATAAAATGTAAGCAAAAATAAAAAAATAAATAACTAATTTTGATATAATATATATGTTATACGTTTGCTTAATAAATAATCTGCCAAATTATTATTCAGCAAAACGCGAAAGGAGAAAAATATGGCATTAAGTAAAGAACAAAAAGAAAAAATTGTTAAAGCGTATCAAATCAAAAAAGGTGATACTGGCTCAGTAGAAGTTCAGGTTGCACTACTAACAGAACAAATTAACATTTTAAACGAACATTTAAAAATTAACAAAAAAGATTTCCACTCTCAAAGAGGACTTTTTAAAATGGTTGGGCAAAGAAAAAGATTACTTGCTTACCTTCAAAAAGAGAATCTAAGTAGATATCAAAAATTAATTGAAAAATTAGGTTTAAGAAGATAAGGGCTTCCTTATCTTTTTATTATTTAAAAGGAGTATTATATGAAAAAAATTTATGAAACCCAAATTGGAGGCAGGCCTCTAAAAGTAGAAATTGGTCATATTGCTAAACAAGCAGCAGGTTCATGTCTTATTAAATATGGAGAAACTGGTGTTATATCAACAGTATGTTATAAAGAATCAACTGAGATAAGAGACTTTTTCCCATTAATGGTAATTTATCAAGAAAGACTATATGCAGGTGGTAAAATTCCTGGTGGTTTTTTAAGAAGAGAAGGAAGACCTACTGAAAATGAAACCCTAATTTCACGTTTAATTGATAGACCTATAAGACCATTGTTTCCCAAAGGCTATCAAGATGAAGTTCAAATTGTTAATACAGTTGTTTCAAGTGATCTAAATTGTTGTCCTGATATGACTGCACTAGTAGGCTCATCAATTGCTCTAATGTTATCTAAAGTTCCATTTGAAGGACCAATTGCAGGCGTTAATATAGGTTATGTAAATGGCAAATTTTTAGTAAACCCTAACTTTGATGAATTAGTTAATAATCAAATAGAACTAGCAGTTGCTGGTACAAAAGACGCTATTAATATGGTTGAAGCAAGTAGTATGGAAGTATCTGAAGAGCTAATGCTAAAGGCAATTTTATTTGCACATGAAGAAATTAAGAAAATAATTGCTTTCCAAGAAGAAATCATTAAGGATATTAAACCTCAAAAAATGACTCCTAAGCTATTTTTATCACCAACAAAATTATATGATGGTTTATTTGCAAAATATGCAGCTAAGTTTAAAACTGCTCTTCTTACCTTTGAAAAACTAGCAAGAGATGAAAAAGTAGCCCTAATTAGAGAAGAAATTATTAACAACTATCTTGAATTTTTTAAAGATGAAGCAAAAGGTGATCCGAAAATAATTAAGGAACAAGAATTTACTATAAATCAAGTAGTTGAAGATATTATTGCACAAGTATTTAGAACTTTAATTACTAAAGAAAAAGTTCGTGTTGATGGAAGAAAAATAACTGAAATTAGACCGCTTACATCAGAGATTGATATTCTTCCTCGTCCTCATGGTAGCTCTTTATTTACAAGAGGACAAACTCAATCAATGGGAGTAGTTACACTAGGACCGCTTAGTGATTCACAAATTATTGAAGACTTATCAGAAGTAGATAGTAAACGCTTTTTACTACATTATAACTTCCCACCTTTTTCAGTTGGAGAAACCGGAAAATATGGCTCACCTGGCAGAAGAGAAATAGGTCATGGTAATCTAGCTAGAAGAGCACTACAAGCAGTTATTCCTAATGAAGAAATTTTTCCCTACACTATAAGAGTAGTATCTGAAATATTAGAATCAAATGGTTCTTCTTCAATGGCTACTGTATGTTCAGGCACACTAGCTCTTATGGCTGCAGGTGTACCTATTAAATCACCAGTTGCAGGCATTGCAATGGGATTAATTAAAGAAGACAAAGATTATACTATTCTAACCGATATTCAAGGTCTTGAAGATCATCTAGGTGACATGGACTTTAAAGTAGCAGGTACTAAAGATGGTATTACTGCCTTACAGATGGATATTAAAATTAAAGGGATAAATGAGGCTATCTTAAAAGAAGCACTTGCTAATGCCAAAGAGGCTAGATTTTTTATACTAAATAATATTACTAAAACTATACAAGAACCACGCAAGGAGTTATCTAAATATGCCCCTAAGGTAGCACTGATTAAAATTGACCCTGATAAAATTAAAGATGTTATTGGTTCTGGTGGTAAAGTTATTAATAAAATTATTGAAAAATATAATAATGTTAAAATTGATATCGAACAAGACGGTAGAGTATATATTATGCACGAAGAACAAAAATATGTTTCATTAGCTAAAGAAGAAATTATACTTTTAACTAAGGTGGCTAAAGTTGGAGAGATCTATGAAGGTATAGTAAAAAGAATTGAAAAATTTGGGGCTTTTGTAGAAATATGGCCTAATCAAGAAGGATTACTACATATTTCAAAAATTGCTAATGAAAGAATTAATGATGTAAATGATGTATTAAAATTAGGTGATCAAGTTATAGTTAAAGTAATAAATATTGATGACCAAGGACGAATTGATCTATCAAGAAAAGATGCGCTAAATCAAAAACAAGATCAACATAATAAAAAATAATGAAAAACTAGGTTTACTAGTTTTTTCTTTTTTATGGGTTTTAAAGCCGATATTTATAATAAATACCATAATTTACCGTATTTTATAAAATAAAAAGCAAATATTTTGCTTTATAACTTATTATATGTATAATACTAGTGCTTTAATATACTAGTTTAAAGGAGTGTTGATTTTGGCTAACAAAACAATTACTAAATCATTATTTAAAACAATGATACAAAATGGAGCAATTAATCTTAAAAATAACTATCAAGAAATAGATAACTTAAATGTATTCCCTGTTCCAGATGGTGATACTGGAACTAATATGCAAATGACTATGATGAATGGGCTTAAAAAAATACTAGAATTTCAGGATGAAAATACTAACTTATGTGATATTTCACGTGTATTATCAGGAGGTCTAGTATGGGGAGCGCGCGGAAACTCTGGTACTATTTTATCTAATTTTTTCTACGGCTTTCATAAAGGTATTGAAGAGATAAAAAAAGAAGAAATTAATCTTTTAGAATTCATAAATGCCCTAAGATCAGGAACTAAAGTTGCTTATAAAAGTCTTGAAAAACCAGTAGAAGGTACGATTCTTACTGTCTTAAAAACAGCGGGTGAAGCTGTTTATAAAAAAAGAAAAGAACTTAAAACATTAGAAGAAGTAATGTCTTTATATGTTAAAGTAGCAAGAGAAGCACTTGATAATACTCCAAATCTTTTGCCTGTTTTAAAAGAAGCAGGCGTAGTTGATTCTGGTGGTGCTGGCTTTTTAAAAATTGTTGAAGGAATGGAAATGGCATTAAGAGGTGAACTTTTAACTGAAAAAGAAGTATATAATCTTACCAATTATTCTTTTGATTCAAAAGAATTTCAACATCAATTTGTTGAAAAAAATATTGTTTTTGGTTATTGTACTGAATTTATTGTTAAACTATTTCACCCTGAAAAATTTAAAGAAGATCAAATTAAAAAACAACTAACTCAATTAGGAGATTCAATGGTCATTGCAGTTGTTGATGATTTACTTAAAGTCCATGTTCATACCAACCAACCTGGTATTGCAATAACTCTAGCACAAAAATATGGCGACATTCAAACTATAAAAGTTGAAAATATGCGTTTGCAACATCAAAGACTACTAGATAATCAAAAAGAAGTAAAAAAAGAAACAACTCATAAAAAAGAAACTAATTGTAAAGTAGGAATAATTGCAGTATGTTCAGGTGAAGGTATTTCTAATATATTTAAGCAATCAGGTTGCAATTATATTATCTCTGGCGGACAAACAATGAATCCTCCTACAAGTGAGTTTGTTGATGCAATAAAGGAGTTAAACGCAGAACACATTATTATTATTCCTAATAACTCAAATGTTATCCTAGCTGCAGAACAGGCAAAATTATTATGTCCTGATCAAGATATTACAGTAATAAAGGCAAAAAATATTGCGCAAGGATATGCCGCAATGATGCTATTTGATGAGTTTAATGATTATGAAAATAATGTTGAAGCGATGAAACAAGCAGTCGAGAGTGTTGGTTCTGGAGAAGTAACTTATTCAGTGCGTGATACCCAAATTAATGGCTTAAAAATAAATAAAGATGACTATATTGCTATTGCTAATGGTAAGATGATTGCCTCAGAAAAAGAAAAAAATACTACTACTAAAAAACTAATTGATGAACTATACAATAGTGATAGACAAATTCTTACAATATTTTTTGGTAAAGATGTATCAGAGGAAGAAATAAGTGATATTAATCAATATTGCGAAGAAAAATATCCAAATATAGAACTTGAATTAATTAGTGGTTCACAAGAGATTTACTCATATATATTAGTTTTTGAATAAAAATAAAGATCTTCTATTAACTTTAATAGGAGATTTTTTTTATAAAATAAAGTATTTTAGTATAATATAACTATGGAAAGCATTAGAGAAATATTTAAAATTGGATACGGACCATCAAGTTCACATACGATGGCACCTGCTAAGGCTTGTATGCATTTTTTATCAGAGTTAAAATTTGATACTATCCAAATAAGAGTTTACCTTTATAACTCTTTAGCACTTACTGGGAATGGTCATCTAACACACACTATTATTAGAAAATTATTTAGTGGCTATCATGTTGAAATAGAAAATGTTTTTGATGAAAACAAGCATCCTAATTATTTTGAAATAAGGACATATTCTCCAAAAGAAAATAAAAATTTAGTATTTAATTATACATCGATTGGAGGCGGAGATCTTTTAATTAATGGATGTAAAGAAAAACTAAAAGAAGTATATCCACACAATAGTTTTGACGAAATTAAAAAATATTGTAAAGAAAATAAGCTAACTCTTTCTGATTATGTTTATCAATTTGAAGGTGAAGAAATAAAGAAATTTTTAGAAACTATCTATCATAAAATGTCTTTATCAATTGATAATGGCTTAAAAAAAACTGGAGTTTTACCTGGAAAATTAGAAGTTGTTAGAAAAGCTCACACTTTATATAATCTTAAAACTAAATTTGAATCGCCTGAAATATACGAATCAAGAATTGTATCATCCTTTGCTTTTGCAGTTGCTGAAGAAAATGCAAGTGGTGGAAAAATTGTAACAGCACCAACTTGTGGCGCCTGTGGTGTTGTACCAAGTGTTATTAAATATATGGAACTAAAACATAAATTTATTAAAAAAAGACGAATTATAAATGCCATGGCGGTAATTGGATTAATAGGAAATATTATTAAAAAGAATGCTACTATATCTGGTGCAGTTGGAGGATGTCAGGCAGAAATAGGCAGTGCCTGTGCAATGGCGGCAGCAGGACATGCAACTTTATTTAACCTTACAATTGAGCAAGTTGAATATGCAGCAGAAATTGCTTTAGAACATCAATTAGGGCTTACATGTGATCCTGTTATGGGGTATGTTCAAATTCCATGTATAGAAAGAAATGCAGTTGCAGCACTAAGAGCAATTGCTTCTTGTGGATTAGCCTTCTTTTTAAGTGATACTAGAAAAGTTTCATTTGATACTGTAGTAAAAACAATGTATGAAACTGGAATTGATTTAAATAACAAATATAAAGAAACTGCTTGTGGTGGTTTAGCAATTCATTTTAATACTAAAAAGTAATTATAATTTAATCATTTAATTTGATAATTTTAAGAGATTTTGATATAATAATATAGATTTTGGGAGTTGAGAAAATGGCATGGATTGATTATATACTTCTAGGGGTATCATTAGTTTTAATAATACTTGTACTACTACAACAATCAAGTGATGATATCAGATCTGCCTTTAGTGGCGATAGCAATGAATTATTTAAAAATAGAAAAAGCCAAGGTTTAGAAAAAGGATTAAAAATAACAACTTTAATATTTACTATTATTTTTGTTGGTTTAGCAGTTGGTTCAAGATTTGTTACCTCTGCTTAATATTATTAAGAGTAATAAATTTACGGAAGGAGGCTTGAGTTAGAAATGCCTAAAACAGTTGTAAAAGAAAAAGAAACACTTGAAGATGCGCTACGTCGTTTTAAAAATGATGTATCTAGAAGTGGTACTCTCGCTGAAGCTCGTAAAAGAGAATTTTACGTAAAACCAAGTGTTGATCGTAAAATGAGACAAAAAGCAAATCGTCAAAAAAAGTTTAATAGAACTACAAGCAAATAAGGAAGTGCCATTAAAAATGGCATTTTTTTATATATACTATAAGGTGAAAAATGGAAAATCATAATTTAAAAAAAATCAGAAATTTTGCAATAATTGCACACATTGACCATGGTAAGTCAACCTTAGCTGATCGCATAATGGAGTTAACTAATACCGTTTTAAAACGAGATATGAAAGAACAACTACTTGACCAGATGGATCTTGAACGTGAAAGAGGTATTACGATTAAATTAAATGCCGTTAAGATTAAATATATCTCTAAAGCAGGCGAAGAGTATATCTTTAATCTAATTGATACTCCGGGACATGTTGACTTTACTTATGAAGTTTCACGTTCTCTTGCTGCTTGTGAGGGAGCAATTTTAGTAGTTGATGCTGTCTCAGGAATACAAGCACAAACTATTGCTAATTTATATTTAGCCCTAGATAATAACTTAGATATTATTCCTGTTATAAATAAAATCGACCTCCCAAATGCTGATGTAGAAAGAGTTGCTAATGAAATAGAAAATATTATAGGCATCCCCAAAGAAAAAATTGTATTAGCAAGTGCTAGAAATGGTATAGGGGTTATTGATATTCTTGAACGTGTTATTACAGATGTAAGGCCACCAGAAGGCCAAGTAAAAGATCCTTTGAAAGCCTTAATATTTGATTCATACTATGACTCATATCGTGGAGTTATTCCTATGATTAGAGTAAAAGATGGCGTTATTAAAACTGGTGATAAGATTAAAATGTTTTCATCTGATGCAACATTTACTGTAGATGAAGTAGGTTTCTATAATCCTAAACTAACAGCATGCCAACAGTTATTCCCTGGCGAGGTTGGTTATTTAGTTGCTTCAATTAAAGAAATAGATAAGGTAAGAGTTGGTGATACTATAACGAGTAAAGAAGGTGGAGCTCAAGAGCCCCTTCCTGGTTATAGACGGCTTAACCCAGTAGTATTTTGTGGCTTGTATCCAATTGATAATGATGATTATGATAAATTAAAAGATGCCTTAGAAAAACTAAAATTAAATGATGCCGCCCTTGTTTATGAGCCTGAAACATCACAAGCATTAGGCTTTGGCTTTAGAACAGGTTTTTTAGGACTATTACATATGGATGTTATTAAAGAGAGGATTTTTCGTGAGTTTGGCATTGCTATTATTGCCACCGCTCCAAGTGTTATTTATCATCTTTATTTAACTAATGGTGAAAAGAAAGAAATTACTAACCCATGTGAGATGCCTGAGCAGCAATTTATCGCTAAAATAGAAGAACCTTATGTTAAGGCTAATGTAATAACACCAGAAAATTATGTTGGTGATATTATGAAAATATGCCAAGAAAAGAGAGGTAAATTTATTACGATGAACTACCTAGATAAAACTAGAGTTGAAATATTTTACCTTTTACCATTAGCTGAGGTAGTATATGATTTTTTTGATCGGTTAAAAAGCTCAACAAAAGGATATGCATCTTTCGATTATGAAATAGATAACTATTATAAATCAGATTTAATTAAAATAAACATTTTACTAAATGGCCATGTAATTGATGCTTTAGCAATAATATCACACCGTGATTTTGCATTTAAGAGAGGTAAACAAATTACTGAAAAAATGAAGGACTTAATTCCTAGACAACAATTTGAAGTCCCAGTTCAAGCAGCCATAGGTAATAAAATTATTGCCAGATCTACCATTAAAGCCCTGCGTAAAGATGTACTTGCTAAATGCTACGGAGGAGATATTTCAAGAAAGAAAAAGCTTTTAGAAAAACAAAAAGAAGGTAAAAAGAAAATGAAAAAAATCGGTTCTGTAGATGTTCCGCAAGAAGCATTTATGGCCGTATTAAAAACTGGAGATGACTAAAGGTTTATATATTCATCTCCCTTTTTGTAAAGAAAAATGTCCTTATTGCATCTTTGATACGATTGAAACAACTAATAAAAATTTAATTAGTTCCTATATTGATTATTTAATTACTAAAATAGATAAGCTAAATCCCCTAGATTTTGATACTATCTATTTAGGTGGTGGGACTCCTAATTATATTGATAATAATAATTTAGATAAATTCTTATCTGCTCTTGATAGGTTTAAACCACTTGAATATACAATTGAACTAAATCCCGAGTTTATTACAATTGATCAGTTGTATCTTTTAAAAAAGCACCATGTAAATAGAGTTTCACTTGGAGTCCAAACATTTAATAAACTTGCTCAAAAAAGTATCGAAAGATATTATCACTTTAAAGATATTAAGCTAAAAATAAATCATATTAAATCAATTATTGGTGATAATATTTCTCTAGATATAATATTTAATTATCCCTATCAAAAATTAAATGATATTAAAAGAGATGTAAAAAAAATTCTAAAGTTAAAAGCTACCCACATTTCAATATATGACCTAATTTATGAAGAAGGTAGTAAATTAACTTACTTAATTAAAAAAAAGCAAATTATAAAAAATAATGATGACCTTTCTTTCTATGCTTATAAATATATCATCAATAAATTAAAAAAAGATAAGTTTAAACAATATGAAATTTCATCATTTGCAAAAGATAACTTCGAGAGTATTCATAATAAAAAATACTGGCTTCATCAAGACTATCTTGCCATAGGTCTAGGAGCATCGTCTTTTATAAATAATGTAGAAATAACTAACTCTAATACCCTTAAAAAGTTATATAATGAAGAACAAAATTTAAAAGAGCTTAGTTTAAAAGACCAGATGTCAAGGTATATGTTTATGGGGCTAAGACTAATAAAAGGGATAAAACCTGATGATTTCAAAACAAAATTTAATTGCTATCCCCAAGATATATTTAATATAAAAGAACTAGTAGATAATAATTTATTAGAATATAGTGGTAATTATTTAAGATTAACTAATAAAGGGTTGTTTCTTGCTAATCTAGTTTTTGAGGAGTTTATTTAATGAATATAACAAATTATAAATATGTATTAAAAGATTTTGAATATTATTTAAATAATGAACTAGGTTTATCTAAAAATACCCTAGAGGCTTATTTGAAAGATATTAAATTATATCTAGATTATTTAATTAAATACAGAGACCCTTCTGATATAAAAGATATAAGGGAAGACGATATAAAATCCTATCTTAAAAGTATCGGTAAGAAATTAGAAGACAAAAGTATTGCTAGGAAATTATCAAGTATTAAAGCTTTTCATAAATTCTTATTTAAAGAAGACAATGCCCTTGGTGATATTGCTAAAGATTTTAGATCACCTAAGATAATAAAAAAACTACCTAATATCTTAAGCCTAGAAGAAGTACAGTTAATCTTTAAAGGTATTGAAGGAAGCACCCCGATAAAATTAAGAAATCAAGCATTATTTGAACTTATCTATGGCTCTGGCCTAAGGGTATCAGAACTACTTGCCATTGATGTATCTGATATTCATATCAGAGAAAAATATATTTTAATCCATGGTAAAGGTGCTAAGGAAAGAGTAGTGCCTATTACTGATAATTGTATTAATGCTCTAATTAAATTTCTAGAACAAGGAAGACTAGAGCTAATAAAAGATAATCAAAAAGCACTATGGTTATTTCCTTCGGTAAATGGCACTAGGTTAACAAGACAAGGTTTTCATAAATTACTAAAAGAACTTGCTACTGAACAAGGTATTGAAAAAAACATTTCTGCCCATACACTACGTCATTCATTTGCAACCCATCTTTTGGAAAATGGAATAGACATAAGAACACTTCAAACTATACTAGGTCATTCTGATATTTCTACAACACAAATATATACACATATAAGTAATAACTACGCAAAAGAAGTATTTAATAAAAATCACCCTCGTAGTATTAAAAAAAGTGATACTAATGAACAATAATAGTATCACTTTTTTATTGGTTCTATGGAGCTGAAAATTAAACTTATTTATATTTAATTTAAATAAATAATATTTGGTATTTTTTACAATTTTAAATAAGTTTATAACATTTATATTATTCCAATGTAAGTTCTTTATAATTATTTTTTATATTAAATAAATCTAACTTATTTATTCAACTAACATATAATTATTAGTAATACTATAATAATTCAAATACTGAATAAAATAATCCTTATTTTTTAATATCTTATTTTTTAATATATAGAATAAACATTGGTTTGTATTGTTATAGAAAGATATATTTTTATCACATAATTACTTATTAAAAAAATAAGTTTAGATATTTTAAAAAATAAATTATAGCTTTACTAATACTAATAAATAAATTTATATTTATATACAAAAACATTTTTCAATTTGTTGTAGAACGTGTTATTTTGCTAAAATTAAATATATTAATAAATTATAACTATAAAATTATTATTTTATTAAGTTTATAAGGATTAATGTTTTCTAAATTTAATAAATGAAAATTAAAATTATTTATAAAAGTTATAATTAACTTTTTTTGTAAAATAATTCAATTTATTTTTTATAATTAAATTATATCAATCCTTGAAAATTACTATAAATTATTTAACAAAAAAATATTTACATATTAAATATAAAATAAGACACTAATTATTTAATAAAAGCTATATGTTTAATTTTTTATCATATATATTTTATTAACTAATAACTAGTATTTTTCCTAATAATAATTTTTTATTTAATTTATAAATTTTTCCATATAAAAAGTAATATACATAATACAATTATAAACTAGCTATAAACTAAGAAAAAAATTAATAATAAATAATATAATTTTTAATAAAACTATATTACCTATACTAATAATAGTAGTTATATATTTATTGCAATAAAAATAAAAATAAATATACTTATATGTATTCACAAAAAGAAGAAGTATTAAATTTTTATATATAAAACTAATTATGATACTTATACATAGAAAGAAGAAGTACTATTTTTAATATAAAAAATAATAAATATAATTATATAAATTAAGAAGTAGATTAAAATTAAAATATTTGTTTATCATTTTAGCGATAAAAGATTATTTATATTGATGAAGAATTACAATAAGAAGCATAGCTTTAAAGTAATAATTAAATGAATGGTAATTTATTTATTTATTATCTCATTCTATAAATAATAATTTATATGCAAATAGAAGTTTATTTTGAATGAATACTTAATTACCTAGTAAATTATTATACTTGTACAATTGTCTTAACATATTTATTTATCAAATTATAATTTCATTTCGCCACAGCGCGCCAATATAATTATATTTTTAGCATAATCAACAGAAAAATGAAAATAGAATTTATTTATAATTCATATAAAAAAGAAAAAGAAATATTTTTTTAATATTTCTTTTTTTATTTATGTATATTTTTAAAAATCTAATTTTTAAGTAGTTAATAATATTAACTAGAAATATAAAATAGTGTTTATTTGTTTATTCAGCTTATAATCTATTGTTTAGTAGCACTTTCATATAAACTTAATAAATTAGTATTAATATGGATTTATTTATAGATAATTTCTATTGGTAGAATAATGTATTAAGAAACGGATAAAGAATTATTAAAAACGGAAATTGAACTAATTTAAAAAAATTATAAATAAAAAAATATATATACATTATAAGCGAGAGAAGAAGTAGTTATTTTCCCACTATAAAAATCGGAACTATTATACGGATAAGTACAAAAAACCGCTAAAAAAGCTCTCTTTTAGCATTTATTTTACGCTTTTTACTTCATTTTATTGAATTATCGTGTTCATTTTTAAAAAATGACCATAATTGTAGGTTTTTAAGAGTGATTTTACTACTTTTTTTATAGTCATCTGTGTTATAGACTATGTATAAGTACTGTTTTTACTTATCTTCCTTATTCTTTAATTAGTTCCTATAATATATATTATGTAAACCAAGAAAAATACTAGGCCGGAAGCCGTTTTAAAGAATTCTGTGGATATTGTTGATATTATAGCAAAATAAACTTCAGCCTCTATTTTTTTATAATAAAATTGACGCAGGTAGAAATGAAAATTTAAAACAGAAAAAAAATTTCCTTTAAACTAATATTTTTTTTATTGATATAAAATGATTTAATTTACATGGTTTATGTTTTTTAGTTATTTAAAAAAAATATAAATAAGTTTAATTTCCATTTTCTTTATATCTTTTTATATACTCTACAACAAAATGACTTTACATATGATGTATGAAAATAAAACTCAACTTATATTAAAAAACGATATCTAGAAATATATTATTCCTAAATATCACTTATATCATATTAAAAATAAAATGTGTACTTCCAGGTTTTTATATATTGATTTAATAATGATTTTATTTTAAGTATATTAAATAAGTTATGTTGTATGAATAAAAATCATTATTAAATAAAAATATTATCTATTATTCTTATTTAAAAAAAATATAAAATAATTTCATTTCAATTTTTATAATTTTGTTTTTAGTAATTTATTATTTTTTATCATATATTATATATATATTTTATTTTTTATAAAATTAATTTATCCTAATTGAATTGCATCATTAGAAATAAATTAACTTATAGCTATTCAAAACATATATTTCAATCGTTTATAGACCTTAATAATTTTATTTATAAGTTTTAATTTTTATTTCTGTTTAATGATATATATTATATGTATGTAGCAATGCTTCTTCTCTTTGGTAATATTACAAAAGTATTTTTTTATTACGAGTAAATTAAAATTAATTTATAAGATTAATAATAAATACTTCTAAACTCTCGAAGTAATTATATAAAAAATTATATCCTATATATAAACTGATTATATTTTTTAATAATATTAAAACTAATGAAAACCCATGCTATAACAAAATGAAAACATTTATTGTAAGATAATTTTATATTCAAATTACTTTTAGAAAAATTAAACTAATAATATTTTATAAATAATAAATTATATATATTATTTTATATTTTTTTTATGATCTATAAATAGAATATACATAATTTTTAAAAAATTAAATAATTTCTTAATTATACAAAATATAAATAAGTTTAATTTCCATTTTTAAAATTTACATATATTAAAATTAAATTATTATATTGTATCCTAATAATATATATATGTATTTTTTGATTATAAGATGTTATATTATGATATTTTTATTCTAAACATTAAATAATTCAATATTTATATATAATAAATATTTTATTTATATCATAATATAGTAAAACAAATACAAATAATTTAACTCAAAAAAATTACATTGTGTAAATTTTAAGGTATTAAAATATCACTGTTTATTTAATTAAATAGAAAGTATTATATATAAAGAATATCTATTAAAATTAACTATTTAAACTTATTTAAACAGCTAATTTTTGTTAAATAATATCTAATAAATTAATCTTCTTTTAGAAGTTAAAACTGTAAGTATTTTATAATAATCTATACCCTATTTTTCATAGAAATAATTATTTTTTTAATACAATTATAATACTTTAGAAACTTAAATAATTAGTATAAAATTGAGCTGATGTACTATTTGTTCTTCTTATTCTTATTTTGGCATATATGTAGAATTTTTAAAAATATAAATAACTTTATTAATTATGTAAACTAATTTAAAGAGCTAATTTTTGTTAAATAATCTCTTATAAATTATTCTTCTTTTAGAAGTTAGCGGTGTAAGTATTTTTATAATAACCTCCACATAATTTTTTTTCTAGTAATACTTATGTGCTGTTTTAATAGAATTATAATAATTTGTTAATTTAAATAATTAGTAAAAAATTGACTAGATCTACTACTACTTCTTCTTCTGGTATATGTGTAGCATTTTTAAAATTATAAATGACTTTTTTGAATAAATAAATTATTTTATATAACGAAAAAGAATAAATAGATGATTCGTACCGATTTAAAGAGCATATTGATAAGGAAAAACAAGAAGTACTAAAATATGCGGATATTAAGTTAGTTGATGAACTACTTTTACCACTTGAACAATTAGAATCTACTTGTTCATATGAGGATGAAAATCCAGAAATAAAAAATTTATTCATTAAAATTGTATTTTTTACCAACAATAACTTTTTTATATAAAATATAAATAAGTTTAATTTTGAACTATTATGCCTACAGTAAAACTAATTGCAAACTTTTTTTTAGTATAATTATATTTATAAAAAATATAAATAATTTTCATTTTATGTCTCTATAATTCAAATTTAATGTAAAAAAAAACTCTATAGAGTTTTAGTCTCTATAGAGTTTTAAAGTAAACAATATTTATTTTTTTACTTTTTTAGTAGGTTTTTTCTTAAGTGTAGCTTTTTGCTCTTCTAGTAATGCTAGTGTTCTTTTTTCATTAACTGCTGCCTGGGCTGCTGCTAGTCTTGCAATTGGTACTCTGTAAGGAGAACATGAAACATAATCAAGTCCAGCATAGTGGAAAAACTCAACTGATCTAGGATCTCCTCCGTGTTCACCACATACGCCAAGATGAAGCTCTTTATTAGTTTTTCTTCCAAGTTTAGTTGCTTCTTTTACTAAAGCACCTACTCCTTTTTGATCAATAGTTCTAAAAGGATCATCTTGATAAATATTATTTTCATAATAATCTCTTAAGAAGTTGGCTGCATCGTCTCTTGAAAATCCAAATGTTAATTGAGTTAAATCATTAGTACCAAACGAGAAGAAGTCAGCCTCTTTTGCTATTTCGTCTGCAAGTACAGCAGCACGAGGAATTTCAATCATTGTACCAATCTTATAAGTTAATGATGAGTTTGCCTCACTAATTAGTTTATCTGCAGTTTTAATAACGATTTCTTTAATGAACTTTAATTCATTAATATCACCAACAAGCGGAATCATTATTTCAGCATGTAAATCCCATTCTGGATGTGATTTAGAAACATTAATATAAGCATTAATAAGTGCTGTAGTTTGCATTTCAGCAAGTTCAGGATATGTAATAGCTACACGGCAACCACGGTGTCCCATCATTGGGTTAAACTCATGCATATTAGCAATTACTTTTTTAAGGTCGCTATCTTTCATTCCTAGTTCTTCAGCAATAACTTTAATATCTTTTGCTTCTTTTGGTAAAAACTCATGAAGAGGTGGATCTAAATATCTAACAGTAACGGGTCTACCTTCCATTGCAACAATAATTTCTTCAAAATCCTTTTGTTGCATAGGTAGGATTTTAGAAAGTGCTTTTTCTCTTTGTTCGCGAGTTTGTGAAACGATCATTTCTCTGATTGCTTTAATTCTAGTTTCATCAAAGAACATATGCTCAGTTCTAGTTAAGCCAATACCTTCTGCACCGAATAAATATGCTTGCTTAGCATCTTTAGGTGTATCTGCATTAGTTCTAACACCAAGACGTTTTAACTCATTAACCCAATTCATGAAAACTTCAAAATCACCAGAAATTTGTGCTTCTACAGTTTTTACAGCCTCACCATAAATATTACCTGTTGTTCCATCGATTGAAATAAAATCACCACGTTTAAATGTTTTACCACCTAGCGTAAATGTTCCTTTTGACTCATTTATTTCAAGTTCTCTACAGCCTGCAACACAAGTTTTACCCATTCCACGCGCAACTACTGCAGCATGAGATGTCATACCACCACGAGCTGTTAAGAAACCTTCTGATATATGCATACCTTCAATATCTTCAGCAGATGTTTCAAGTCTAACAAGCAGTGATTTTTCGCCTTTTTTACTTAATTCAACAACTTCTTCTACTGAGAATGCTACTTTACCACATGCAGCACCAGGTGATGCAGGAAGACCTTTACCAACAGGTGATAATTTTTTAATTTCTTGTTCATCAAATCTAGGGTGTAGTAGGTTATCAAGTTGTTCTGGTGTTACTCTTAGAACTGCTTCTTCTTTATCAATTAAACCTTCATTCACTAAATCAACAGCTACTTTTAGTGCTGCTTGTGCAGTTCTCTTACCATTTCTTGTTTGTAGTAAGTATAGTTTATCATCTTCAATAGTAAATTCAATATCTTGCATATCGTGATAGTGGTTTTCTAATGTTTTAGCAAGTTCAACAAATTGATTATAAAGCGCTTCTTTACCAATTTCTTTTAAATGTTCAAGCGGTTCAGGAGTTCTTACACCAGCAACTACGTCTTCTCCTTGAGCATTCATTAAATACTCACCATAAACTTTATTTTCTCCAGTAGCAGGGTTTCTAGAAAATGCTACACCTGTACCACTATTTTCACCTTTATTACCATATACCATTGATTGAACATTAACAGCTGTACCCCATTTATCAGGAATACGATTTATTTTACGATAATAAATTGCTCTTGGATTTTGCCATGATCTAAATACAGCACCAACTGCACCTATTAGTTGTTCAATAGGATCATTAGGAAACTCTTCATTCATTTCTTTTTTATAGATACCTTTAAATAGTTCTACCATCTCTCTTAGATCATCTGCACTAAATTCAGTATCTAATTTAATACCTTTTTTCTCTTTTAGTTCGTCAATAATTCTTTCAAAATAATCTTTGTTTAATCCAACAACTACATCGGAATACATTTGAATAAATCTTCGATATGAGTCATAGGCAAATCTTGGATTATCAGTAGCTATTGCTAAACCTTCTACAACTTCATCATTTAAGCCAAGATTAAGGATTGTATCCATCATACCAGGCATTGATACACGAGCACCAGACCTAACTGATACTAGAAGAGGATTTTTAGGATTACCGAATTTTTTCTTAGTAATCTTTTCAAGTTTTTCAATTGCAGCAAAAATTTCTTTTTCAATCCCAGAAGCAATCTTAGAATCTTTTGCAAAATAATCAAGACATGCATCTGTACTAATAGAAAATCCTTGCGGAACTGGAAAACCTAGTTTAGTCATCTGACCTAGATTGGCTCCTTTACCACCAACTAAATCACGCATTGTTTCGTCTGTTTCAGAGAACAGATAAACGAATTTTTTTGCCATTTATATAAGCCTCCTTTTATAAAACTTACTAGTTTATTATACTAAAAAAAGGCTATTTTTGCAAGTTTGCAAGTTTGTGGGAAACTTTTTTAAACTATGATATAAATTGTTTAATATTTATTTAATAAAAGGTATGCTGGTATTAGCAAGTTATTAATAATTATTTTAATAACCGTGATTAAAATATAAAAATTTTTCATCATAAAGTAGCTCACTTTCTATAATGTTTATCAAATCAAATCCTTGATAATTTTTTAATTTTGTAAGAGATTCTTTAAATTTTTCAGTTTTTGTTTTACTCAAAAAGTTCATATATTTATCTAAGTAGGTATAAGGTGTGGGGAGATATTGGTAAATGTTTTCATCATTATTATATTTATCAATAAAATATTTTATAATTCCATTTAAAAGTGATTTTATATCTTGCTCACTAGGGGTTAAGATATTAGTTATATCAAATTGGAAGTATGCTTGGCTTATTTTAGTAAACTTATCACTTAATTCATATAATAGAAATACATTATATAAATCAATTGGTTTTAAATATTTGCTTGGGATTCTTTGCTTTGTTTTTATATTTTGAAAAATATCATTTAATTCATTTATATTTTCATCATTATAAAAAAAGAAGTCTGCCATATTATAAGTATAATTATTAAAAAAATGATGAGGACAATTATTGAAATATTTTTTTTCCATTATATAATTAATACCTAATTGATATTTATCCATTATATAAAAAGTACCATTTTCATCTTTTATAAACTGAAGATAATTTAATTTTTCTTTAAAGTTTGGATTAACTTCGATAAATTTTCTTTTATCAATAATTGCTTTTTTAAAAATATATTCACTATTTTTACCATCTCCATAATTAAGATAGCCATTGTCTATTTTATAATTTGATAAATTTATATTATTAAAAATATATTTTTTTTGAAGATAATTTTTTTTATTTAGGGAGTATTTAACTATAAACAAGTAATCAATATTAGAGAACTTAGCTTTTAATTGTTTAGTTTTTGCTATTATTTTTTGATAATTTTTTAAAACTATTTCATAATTTAATGTGGATATTTCATCATTTAGTGAAAAAGTATTAATATTTTTATAAGGTTTTTTATTATCATCATAATATCCTAAACCAAGCTCTGAGATAGGATTTATGACAATTAAATACTCAAAACTTATTTTCTGATAAATACTTTCTGTGTGGGAAAAATGTCTTAATAAAAGAGCCCCTTCTTTAGAGCCCAAGAGTGATATTTTTTCATATTCAAAGTTTAAAATAACATCTTTAAGCCAATTTGATAAATCAATTATATTAGATAAATACATATTTGTTGAATTACCAAAACCAGGGTAGTTAAGAATGTGGATATTATAGTTTTCGAATTGCTCTATAAATTTTTTTGCTACTATTTGATAGTGAATAATAGTATCATCTAATGCAGGCAAAATAAATAATCCTTTTGTATTTTTATCATTTTTATAAGATAGCATCTCACATTCGATCCCGTTTTTAATATATACATTTTCAATATTGTCTTTTTTGGGTGTAAAAAAATTAAAATTTAAATAATATAGGCATTCTTCTTGTTCAAATATTATTTTTAAAACAAGTTTTCTATTAAAATTTAATGATACATCTTGATTTTCATTAATAATTAAATCAGCAAGCGATATTTTAAATGATTGTTCATTTTTTTCAACTTTATGATTATATATTGCTGTTGATAAATTAAAAATATTTTTTATCTCTTTTATCGACTTATTATTGTTGATATAAAAAATAGGCATATTTTCTTCATTCTTTAGATTTTCCAATAAACTTGCTGTAAGATCTTTAGTAATTAGTTTATTTTCATTATCAAAATAAAGTGAGTTAATAAGTAGTTGATTATTCTCTACTTTAAAATAATCCTTGTAAGTATATAGCTCATTAATTTTTATTTTATTTAGTTCGTTTATACGATTTGATTTTATTTCTTTACAAGCTGTTAAAAATAAGCATAATAGTAAAATAAAAAACAATTTTTTCATATTATCACCTATTAGATAATACAAATAAAATTGTTTTTTACTTTTTTATTTTGACTTGTCTTTTGGCATTGAGCCATCTAGTTCACCAAGACGGATATATAGTTGTTTTTGCTCTGATGATAAATTCTTAGGAGTAATTATATTAACAACTAAATAGTGATCTCCTGGCTTAGTTTCTTTAGGAGTTTTAATTCCTTTACCAGTAATTTTTAAAACAGTCCCTGATTTTAAACCTGGCGGAATTTGATAAGAAATACTTCCGTGGATTGTTTGAATTTCAATTTTATCACCAAGAACAGCTTGTGACATTGAAATTGATAAATAGGAATAAATATCAGAACCTTTTCTTTCGAACTTTGAACTTGGTTGGACACTAAATTTTATGAATAAATCACCACTTCTGCCGCCGTTAATACCATCATCGCCATAGCCACGTACTCTTAAATGGGTACCGTTATCAATACCAGCAGGAATAGTAATATCAATATTTTTAGTTGTATTATGCTTTTTAGTTCCTTTACAAGTTTTACATTTTTCAGTAATTATTTTACCGGCACCTTTACAACCAGGACAGATCATTTGGGTTTGAATTTGACCAAATATAGAATTTTGAAGCATCGTTACATAACCAGTGCCTCTACATTTTGGACATGCTTTAATGTCAGTCTTACTTGCTGCACCACTTCCTGAACAAGTTGGACAAAGGGTAGATTTATTAATAGAAATGCTTTTTTTACAACCATGTACTGCTTCATCAAAAGTAATGGTCATCTCCATTAGTCTATCTTCACCATCACGGGCTTGATTAGGATTTCTTGACTGAGATGAGCGAGAACCAAAACTGCCGCCAAAACCAAATGATGAGAAAAATTCATTAATAATATCTTGATATGATCCAAAGTTTGAAAAATCTTGACCACCAAAATTTACACCACTATGTCCATACATATCATATGAATTTCTTTTTTCTTCATCCGATAAGCAGGCGTATGCTTCTTGAACTTCTTTGAACTTCTCTTCAGCATCTGGTTCTTTAGATATATCTGGATGATATTTTTTAGCAAGCGTACGATACGCTTGCCTTATATCATCGTTAGTTGCGTTTTTTTCAACACCTAAGACTTTGTAATAATCACGCTTTGCCATCGCTAGAAATTAATTCTAGTTTTCTTCGTACTCAGCGTCATCAACATCAGTACCTTGTCCACTCTTTTGGTAAACTCTTGCAGATGTTTCTTGAACTTCTTTTTCAAGTTTATTCTTAATAGTCTCAATCTTATCAAACTTATTATCTCTAATAGCTTGCTCAAGATCTTTTGTTAAATCACTAATAGTTTTCTTTTCTTTATCAGTAATACTATCTTTAAGTTCTTCAAGTGTTCTCTTTGCAGTAAATACAAGGTTTTCAGCTTCGTTTTTAATTTCAACTTGTTGACGTTTTTCGTTATCTGCTTCAGCATTTGCTTCTGCATCTTTAATCATACGATCAATTTCTTCTTGAGAAAGTCCAGAACCACCGGAAATAGTAATTTTTTGTTCTTTGTTAGTACCTAAATCCTTTGCTGATACATTAACGATACCATTAGCATCAATATCAAACTTAACTTCAATTTGAGGAACTCCACGAGGAGCAGCAGGAATACCAGTTAATTGGAATCTACCAAGTGATTTATTATCAGCTGCCATTTGTCTTTCACCTTGTAAAACATTAATGTCTACTGCTGGTTGGTTATCTGCTGCAGTTGAGAATACTTGAGTTTTAGCAGTTGGAATAGTAGTGTTTCTATTTATAAGTTTAGTAAATACACCACCTAGAGTTTCAATACCAAGTGAAAGTGGAGTAACGTCTAGTAGTAATACATCTTTTACATCACCTGTTAATACACCACCTTGAATAGCAGCACCCATAGCAACTACTTCATCAGGGTTAACATTTTTAGATGGTTCTTTACCTAGTTCATCTAATACCATTTTTTGAACAGCAGGGATTCTAGTAGAACCTCCAACAAGAAGTACTTGGTTAATGTCATTTGGGGTCATCTTAGCATCTTTAAGTGCTCTTTGAACTGGTTTAATTGCTCTTTTTACTAAATCAGCAGTTAATTCATCAAATTTAGCACGAGATATTTTCATATCTAAATGGATAGGTCCTTCAGGAGTTACAGAGATAAATGGAAGCGAAACTGATACTTCAAGCATACTAGATAATTCTTTTTTAGCTTTTTCAGCAGCTTCTCTAACTCTTTGGTAAGACATTTTGTCTTTTGATAAATCAATGTTATTTGATTTTTTAAACTCCTCAATAACATAATTAGTTAAGGCTTCATCAAAGTCATCTCCACCAAGTTTGTTATCACCAGCAGTTGCGATAACTTCAAAAGTTCCATCAGCAATACGTAGGATAGATACATCAAATGTACCTCCACCAAGGTCAAACACTAGAATAACTTGTTCTTTGTTAGTTTTATCAATACCATAAGCAAGGGCTGCAGCAGTTGGTTCATTGATAATTCTCTTTACTTCAAGTCCAGCAATTGTACCAGCATCTTTGGTTGCTTGTCTTTGAGCATCATTAAAGTATGCAGGAACGGTAATAACAGCTTGTTTAACCTCAGCTCCTAGGTAGTCTTCAGCAGTTTTCTTAAGGTTTTTTAAGATCATAGCAGATACTTCTTGCGGAGTATATTCTTTGCCTTCAACCTTAATTTTATACTTATTATCACCCATATAACGTTTTACAGATGCAATAGTATTAGGGTTAGTAACAATTTGTCTTTTAGCTACATCACCAACAGTAATTTCACCGTTTTTAAATGCAACTACAGATGGAGTAGTTCTTCCACCTTCAGCATTAGTAATAACATATGCGTCTTTTCCTTCCATTACGGATACGCAAGAGTTTGTTGTACCTAAGTCGATACCAATAATTTTAGATGTTGTTTTCATATTATTCTCCTTTCAATTACTTTTTATTGACTTTTACTAAAGACGCTCTTAAGAGACGATCTTTAAAGAAATAGCCTTTTTTAATAACTTCAACAATAACATCATTTTCTTTTTCCGCTACAGCAACAGTCTCATGGGCTTCATGAATATTAGGGTCAAAGACTGTATCTTCGGGAATTATAATCTCTTTTAAGCCATAGGCTTCTAAGATTTCAAATAGTTGTCGGTTGATAAGCTTAAATCCTAGAATAAATTTTTGTATTTCTGGATTTTCATACTCATATGAACAAGTAGTTTCTAATTGTTCAAGTGGTAAAAGTAGTTCATCAACTAACTTAATATTCGCATATTTTAGTGCTTCTTGTTTTTCCTTATCAATACGCTCTTTAAATCGGTGCGAATCATCTATTGTTTCTTTATATAATTCATTAGTTTCTTTTAGTTTAGTTTGTGATAATCTAAACTGGTCTGCTAATTTATCATATTCTTGCTTCATTGCTTGTGAGGCTTCTTCAAATAGAATTGCTTTCTTTTGAAACTCCTCTTTATTTTTATCATCTATTTCTTTTAACTTATCTTCATAAGTTTTTTGTGATTCGATGATAGCATCTTTGGCTTTATCTTGGATATCTTTTTTCAGTTGTTCGAATTTAGCAGCAAATTCTTGATTTATATTAGCAACTTTAAGATATTCTTGTTTAATTTTTTCAATGTATGCTTTAGCCTTTTCAATAGTTTCTGCCTGATGTTTATTTTCTTTAAGTAGCTGTTGATTATCTGATTTATATTGATTTAAATTATTATTTAAATTATTATTTAAATCAGTTAAGTCTTTAATTTCTTTAGCCGTTTGTTTTAGAATCGTTGCTTGTTCAGGTCCTACTTGTTTAATTTGCTCTTTTAATAGTTGATCTCTTGTTTGTTGAGAAGGCATATTTTTTACATTAAATTGTTGCTTATCTATATGGACTTCTTTTACAGGTTCTACTGGTTTAATAGGTGGAATAGGTACATTCTTTTTAGTCTTAGCAGCTTTTGCATCAAATTCTGGATCATTTATATCTACACCAATTTCAGTATTGAATAATTCATTACCAAATAAGGTATTAAGTGTTTCATCAAATGAAGCAATTGTTTCCTGAATGTCAACTTCTTTTAAAACAGGTTTATTTTCTTTAGGTTTATTAGCCTGCATAGGTTGTTGTTTTATAACTTGACCTTTAGGGGGTGGATTAGTATTTTTTTTATCATTTGCTATTGGCTTATCATTAGTTGCCATTATGAGTTATCCTCCTTATCATTTTTTATAAATAGTTCTGATAATTGAGCAGCGATATATTGAATAAGAGGAATAATTCTTTTATAATCCATTCTCTTAGGTCCAATAATTGCTAGGGCTCCATTATCTTGATCGTTAATTTGATACGGAATAGAGATTACCGAACAATTTCCTTTAGGTAGAAAATCTATGCTATCATCAATTCTTACAGCAAGTCCTTGATCACTAGTAATAAGTTTTAAAAACTCTTCGTTTTTAATTTTTTCGGTAAAAGTTCTAATAAGTTCAACTTTATCAAATGTTTGATTAGCAAGTAGATTGGGAATACCTTCTAGATAGTTGGTCTCATTAATAAATTTTTGAAAGGCATCAAGGAATAAGTTCATAATCATATCTTGATAGTTTATTAGAATATTTAACTTCTTAACAACTTCTTCTGATTTGAATAATTGAATTGCAGTTTCTATAGTTTTACCTACTAAAAGATCATTTAATTTCTTTACTACTTTATCAATATCATAATATGCCATTAAAGCCGGCATATTAACTGTTTCACTTTGAACTTGTGAATTTTCGGTAACAATTACTAATAGAGCAGTATTTTCTGATAAATGAATTAAATCAATTTTAGCAATAATTAGTGCACTACTAGGTGCAGTATTTAATATTGCAGTATTAGTAAGATTAGATAGCCATGCTATAACAGTTTTAATTGCATGTTCCTTACGATGTTTATTTTCCAAAATGATTTTATCAATAATTGGATAAAACCTTTTCATATCAATATCCTTAGTTATAAGATTATCTAGGTAGTATTCATAACCAAGGTTAGTAGGAATTCTTCCGCCTGAAGTATGCGGTTTTTCTAGAAGACCCATATTTTCAAGATCTGCCATATCAAATCTAATGGTTGCACTAGAAAAATTAAGGTAAGGAAGTTTACAGATTTCTTCAGATGAAACAGGAACGCCTGTCTCATTATAGGTTTCTGTTACTGCTTTTAAGATTAACTTTTGTCTACTTGATAAATTTAACATGCTTATATTATACCATATATTTTAGCAATGTCAAATAATAAGTGCTAATAGTTATATTTTTAGCAAATAAAAAAAAGAATGCTAAAAGCATTCTTTTATTCATTATTTGGTTTAAAATGACTAGGATAAGGGGATTGTCTATTGGGCTGGCCATGAACCCCAGAATTAATCCCTGGTTGACTTTGAGCATAGGGATTAGGTCTTACTGGTTGACCTTGTTGTATACCAGGTCTTGGTTGAGCTACACCAAGATTAGGTTTAGGTTGCGCATAAGGATTAGGTGTTGGACTTTGTCCTTGCTGAGATGGTTGAGTAGGTCTTGGCACTTGTCCTTGCGGTGGTATTGGTCTTTGCGGCTGTGGTTGTGGTGCTTTTGGTGTTTGTGCTTGAGGTGGTATTGGTCTTTGTTGTGGTTGTTGTTGCGATTGAGCAGCAGCTTTAGCTTTCATTTTCTCTGCTTTTTTATCAACTTTTTCATTTTTTTGTGGTGTCCCAGGTCCCATCGGTTGAAGCATTTTTCTAGGAAGCAACTGTTTTGCTAATGGATTATCTTTAATAATTTTATAAGCAGGAAATCCTGGCGTATTTGTAGGATAAATAATATTATGTTGATTATTTAAAATAATAGTAACTAATTTATGATAAAAAGAACTTGCTCCTAACTTAACAGCTTTTTTAGAAAACTTAGCATCAATTACTAACTTACCAATAAAAAAACTAGTATTAAATATAGCAATTAATGTTCCCTTTTTATTTAATCCGATAGTCGGTATTAAACCAATTTGTAAATCAGCATATAATTTAAAAGATAAAACTTGTTTAACAAAAATAAACTTTAACATTGATAAGTTTAAGACATTGCGCATTTTTTGTAATTGAATACCATTAGAGTTTTCAATATAAATTGGTATGTCTACAAAAGCAGCCAATAAAGAAAGTGTCTCAGGTTCAAAGTGCGTCAAAAAAATTGCTTTTAATTGATTTTCACCTAATGCTTTTCTTAAAGTATAATAATCGCCTTTAGGATCAATTAAAAAAGCATCTCCATTGTGCAAAACTATATAACCTTTGTTTTCTTTTTGGTCTTTTGCGACAAGAATTTGCATTATTTTTTCTCTTTATGTAGAGTAACTTTTCTCTCTTTCGGACAATATTTTTTTAATTGCAGTGGTTCTGTAACAGTTTTTTTATTACGGTCTGTATAATAATTTTCCATTCCGCATTCACTGCATACTAATTTAACTAAATTTCTCATTGATATCACCTTTTCTCTAATAATATAAATTATACATAATTTTATAATTTTGTCAATAAAAGATAATTTTTATTTTTTCCTTGTTTATAATTATCTATTAACTTACTCCTAATTTTAGCAATTATTTAGTAGATAGTATTAAATTTTAATTATATATTAAAGTTTGCTAAAATTATTATATGATAAAAAGAAAAAAATCAAAAATAAAATCATTAAAAAATCTTTTAATTGGTGGTAATAATCCTATACCAATCCAAAGTATGTTAATCAATAAAACTAGTGATATTGCTACTACTATTAGTAAAATAAATGAACTTACTAGTTATGGTCTTGATATAATTAGAGTATCAATTCTTGATAAAGAAGACGCTCTAAGTTTGAAAGAAATTATTCCTAATATAACAATCCCTTTAGTTGCAGACATCCATTATAATCTTAACTTAGCAATTGCTGCTATTAATAATGGAGCTAGTGGTATTAGAATTAATCCAGGTAACACTAATTTAGATAGTAAGGAATTTATTGAGATGGTTAGACTTGCTAAGAAAAAAAACATTCTTATTAGAATTGGTCTTAATACTGGTTCATTAAATAATTTAGATAATAAGCAAATAATTAAACTAATGCTTAAAGAAATTAAGCGATATGAGAATTTATCATTTACTAATTTAGTTCTATCTATTAAGGATAGTAGTATTTTTCGAAGTATTACCTTAAATAAAATGTTAGCTAAAAAAACTAACTATCCTCTTCATATTGGGCTAACCGAGGCAGGAGATCTTATTGATGGCGTGGTTAATTCTACTTTCTTTTTTAAAGAATTATTAGAACAAGGTATTGGTGATACGATTAGAGTATCACTAAATAGTAATCCCTTAGATGAGATAAGAGCCGCCCAACTAATTTTAGGTAATCTTAATTATAGACCAGTTGCTAGAATAATAACTTGCCCTAGATGTGGAAGAAATACTACTGATACATCAGAATTAGTAAGAGATGTTAAAAACTATTTAATTAAAAATAATATTAATATCAAAATTGCTATTATGGGGTGTAATGTAAATGGTCCAGGAGAATCAAAAGATGCCTTAATTGGAGTTTATCCGATAACAGCAAATAAATTTATTATTTATTATAATAAAGAAAAATACAAGGAAGTTAATAATAATGATTGCTATGATGAATTAGTTAAATTAATAGATAATATATAAATATTAACTTATTATATTAAAATTATTGTGTCTTGTGTAATAAAATATAGGGTTAATATATAAAATTATATTGAAATTAAAATTATTATTTTACTATTTAGACTCTGTATAAAACAGTAATTCTTCTGGAGCTAAATTAAAACATTCATATACTTTTTTTAAAATATTAATTGTTCTATTTGAAGAAAAATTTGTTTCTACAAATATATTTGTATCCAAAATTTGTTTTGGTTCTCTTAATTCTTTTGAATTAAAATTTATTATTTTAGAATTTTCTTTCATAAATTCACTAAAGTAAACTTTATTGTAATTATAAAGTAGTTCTAAAGATTTAATAAAAAAATCTCTAGTAGAATCAACAACAACAGAAGTTTCTTGAAAGGTAAAATATAATATTTTTTCATTTGTATAATCATAATCATCATACAAAGTATGTTCTGTTGTAATACTAGTATTATTAATTCTATTATTATTAAAAATATCTGGTAATGATAGTCTATTTATAATAATATTTGATATATTTGTTGCACGATTTATTATCTGTTCTTCTCGCCAAATAGATTGATTAATAATATCTCTATTTAAAATTTGAAATTTAGAATTTTCTTTTATTATTTTAACTTTTTCATTAAATGATTTGTCTCCTAATTTACTATTGTGTCCAGAAAGAGTTAAATTACCTATGGTATGAATATATTTAATATAAGTAATTTCATAGTTTAATCCAATATGTTCATTCCACCATTTATTATTTTTATTTTGTGGCAATATATGTTCTATTGTAATATCATCATTAATATGTACAAGTTCCTTTTCATTAAAACCATTTTCACATATACATAAAAGAATTCTAGCAAGATTGCTTTGTTTATAAACAGGGAACTCTTTTAATTTTTCTAAAAATTGATCATCGTTTGGTACTTTATCACTTGTATACTGCTTACTCATAAAAGAAATAATAGCATTATAGTAATTATCATTATTCTTTAATGTTTGATTATTAAATACTCGTTTGTAAAGTGATTTATAAAATCCTCTAAGTGAGCCTGATTTTACACTAATAATAAGTCTTCTAATTGCGTAATTAAGAAAAAACTTTAAAGTTTTAATCAATGTATCTTTTGAAATAATTTCTTTTTCATAGTCATTAAAAATATCATAAAATAATACATAAATTGTTCCATGTTTTAATAATTTAAAATAATTTAATATTTCATTTATTTCCTTACCATAGC
This sequence comes from uncultured Acholeplasmataceae bacterium, assembly GCA_963540875.1. Classification (GTDB taxonomy): domain Bacteria; phylum Bacillota_I; class Bacilli_A; order Acholeplasmatales; family Acholeplasmataceae; genus CAUTNH01. The sequence continues at coordinate 130,698 of CAUTQZ010000001.1, forward strand.
TTATATCCTCTTTAATAAAAGCGTTATAGTATTTTGATAAATGCTTTAAATCATATAAAATATCTTCATTTTTTTTATTTTCAGCGTATTTTTTAAAAGCATAATAATCTATTTTTTGTGATGTTGTGTCATTTATTTTATAAAGTAAAAAGGAAGAAATATATTCATTTATATTTTCTACGTTAAGAAGTGTTTCTGTAGGCTCCCAATAAAATTCGAATAACCTTTCCATATCTGGTTCATTCATTAGTAAATAATTTCTTACTTGATCCTTTAAGTCTAATGGTTTTCCTGTCGAATTAATTCTATCAAAAATAATTTGTGGATCGTCAGTTGAAATATCTAACTCAATTATATTAATTCTTAAAAGTGATAATCCATAAATAAATTGTTCTATTAATTGACCTTTTTTTATTTGATTTTTTATTAATTGTTTAAAATATACGTAATTATTATAAATATTAGAGTTTTTATTAATATTTTCTAAATCATCATCCATTAGTAATTTTAATTGCTTATCATCGTTTTTTACGGCTTTAAGTTTTAACTTTAATTTTTCATTAATTTCATAATTAATAATAGTACTTAAATTAAATAATTTAGATAATATATCATTCTTAGTAGGAGAGTCTGGCACTAAATCATACAAGGCTTTTAAAAAAAGATAAACTGTAGTAAACCGTTGTTGTCCATCTATTATTATGTATATAGGTATATCTTTAATATTATATTCTGCTTTTAGTTGATACTGAACAAATGTTCCTAAAAAATGAGGTTTTTGAATATTAGCTGCATTAATAATATCCATATAAAGTTCCTTACATTGTTTAATACCCCAATCATAATTTCTCTGATAAACTGGTATTTTATATTGCCTTTTAGGTAAAAATAAACCTTCAATAAATCCTTGAATTGATGCGTGCATTACTAATCACTCTTCTTAATTTTTATTATATTATACCCCCCCCCCACATAATTTTTCAAAATAAAAAGCATAAAAAAACCTCCAAAAGGAGGCCGTATTCTTATGTAAATATTTTATAATATTTCGTATTTTATCCTAACTTCTTTTTTGTAAAAACAAAAACAAATAATACCTTTATATTCTTTATTCTGTATTAATTTAATATAATTATTTTCTTTTATTTGCTCAATTCCTTTATTAAGAAGTCTCTCGATTTCTTGTTTAGTTTTAGCGTGTTTCACTTCAATTATGTAGGAATAATCTAGGTTATCATAACTTACTAAAGAGATATCATATCTCCCTAGTCCTGCTTCACGGTTAGATTTAACCTCGCCAATGCCAATTAATGCTAGCATACTAGTAAGAATATTATGGTAGTTAAATTCATTTGCTTCTGTTGGGAAATCATGATATGAGTAAGTATCAAGAAAAAAATCATTAGTTAGTTTTTCAAGGTTATTTAGTTTGCCATCTCTTATGGCATTTTTAAATTCTTGGTAAAATTCTTTATTTTTAAATAAGCCATTATTAGTAATTTCCGGCAGTGATTTTAAAACTTCTTTATTAACAATTTTAGCATCTTTAGTAATGCAATTATAGTTAAGATAACCAGTAGCAATCATAAAATCAAATAGTTTATTAGGATTATTTAGATCATCTAGTAATAAATTAGCAAAATTTAAATCTTTTAATTTAATAGATTCTCCTTTGGCGAGTGCTATATATTTTTGTTTAATATTTACTGACGCATTTAGTAATAAGTCATTAATTATTTTAGTATTTGAGGTTTGTGTCCAATAAAATTTTAGTTCTTTTTCATTTAGATAATTAAGAATTGACCAAGGATTATATATTTCTAAATTACCAAAATGATAACCATCATAATAGTCTTTTATTTTTTGTTTATTTTCTTTTAAATTAAAATCTTCAAGTGCTTTATTAACTTCATTTTGAGTAAAACCGAAAGTTTCAGCAAAATCAAGACTAGTGTAATCATATATAGTAAAATTATTCAGTCCAGAAAATATACTTGCTTGGGAAATCCTAGTTATGCCTGTTAGAATAGATTTTTCAAGATAAGGATTTGTTTTTAAAGCAGATGAATAAAATGACCTGAAAAAATCAATTGCTTCTTTTTCATAACCTTTTTGAACTGCATTAAGAAGTGGGGCTTCATATTCGTCTATTAGAATGATTACTTTTTTATTATAGTGTTCATAATAAAACCTTGAAAGATGTAAAAGGGCTTCCTGTATAGTAGCTTCATCTGCGTTATTTAATCTTTCTAATAGTTCTAAATCATTAGATGTAAGATTATTAAATTTTTTTATTTTATTTATATAAACTAGTAAGTAGTTTCTGAGTTTTCCTTTAAGTATTTCCATATTACTTGCTTCTAGGTTTTTCATTGTAATACTAATGAGAGGATAGCTTCCTTGATTTTTAAAGTAAGGAGAACTTTCTATATATAGCCCATTGAACAACTTTCTATTTTGGTCTTTATTTTCGATATTATAAAAATAATATAGGGTAGACATAAATAGAGTTTTACCAAAACGCCTTGGGCGAGCAAATAAAATAACCTTGTTGCTATTGCCGAAAGATTCTATTAATTCAATTGATTTAGTTTTATCAACATAATAGCTATCGTTTTGAATTATTTCTTTAAAGTCTTCATTTCCTATAGGTAGTTTTTTCATATTTCGCCCTCCTTAACATATTTATTATATCATTAAATTTATTTTTGCATATTAATAAAAATATATTTATTAAGAAGAATATTTAATTCTTTAAATACTATTTTTGAGATTAGTCAAAACCTTTTTTATCATGGTCCATTCATTTAATTGCTTCTTCAAGAGGAGCATACAAACTATCAAAAATAAGAATTGATTTATTGACCATTTTATATATTTCATCTTTATTAATTCCTTAGGTAGAATTCATCATAGTACAAAATTTTTTTTAAAATCTCAATATTATATTTTTTGGTTCTATCATCTGCGTTTACTATTAAAATAAAGTACTAATAGCGATATTATGTAGATATAATAGCGATTTTATGGTCTCTTAATATTAAAAAAAGGACATCAAGCATTATACTTAGTTAAATACTTGATATCCTTAAGTTTTTTTAAATAATATTAGTTTCTATTTTAGCAATTTGCCCATCTTCACGGCGGTATAGTACGCAAGTTTTATCTAGTTCGATATCATAATAGATATAAAAATCATGATCAATTAACTCCATTGCAAGCATTGCTTCTTCTTTATTCATTGGTTTTAATTCTATTTGCTTAGATTTAACAAGTTGAGTTGCTAGAATCTCTTTTTCTAACCCTCTTATATCAAAATCACTTTTATTAGTGCTTTCAATTTTAGCAAGTGATTCTTTATGCAGATAAGTAGAAAGTTTTTCTTTATACTTTAAAATTTGTCTAGCAAGTTTATTACATGCAAGATCAATTCCTTCTAGAAAATCAGAACACTTAACTTCTGATCTAAACTTTAATTTAAGTGAGTTTAGATTAATTTCAATTTTTTTAAATTCATTTTTATCACAACAAATTACTACTAGTGATGTAAGTTCACTCTCATCAAACATTTGGATAATTTTTTTAGTTTTCTTCTCAGCATAATTAAAAATCTCTTTAGTGATTTTTAATTTATCTTTTCCTAATACTTCAAATTTCATTTAATATTTCCTTTCCATAATCATATGTTATCATTATTATATCACCCATATTTAATTGGTCAAGACATTCAATTAACTCATTATCTGTTGGAATACTATCAAAGACTAAAGTTAGTAAATTATAATGACTTGCTAATAAATAATAAGGTTTAAAATACTGATCAAGTCCAATGTAGGCCTCTTTAGGAACATTTTTTTCAGTTACATAAAAATGCCAAATTTCATAGTTTTTAATCGGTATTTTACAAAATCTCATTGCTGGGAGATATTTACTTTTGCATTTTAAGCACATTACTGGTTTTTCTTTTAAAAGATTAAATTCTTTTATCTTTAAATCATTTACTCTACTATTACAAATAATACAATTCATATAATCACCGTATAATAATAGAGAAATTTTTAATTTTTACTTTTTATTAGTAATTATTTTTTGTAATACTATATCAGGGACAATTTCATAACGAAGAAAAGAGCGTTTAAATATTGCTTCTCCTTGCGTCATTTGTTTTAAATCAATAGCATAATTTATTATTTCTGCTTCAGGTACTTCTGCATTTATTACTTGTTCGCCTAACTCTTGTGGTTCTAACCCTAAAACCTTACCTCTTCTTTTATTAATATCACCCATAATATCACCAACGTATTGGTCTTTTACCGTTACTTTTAGTCTCATTATTGGTTCTAATAAAACCGGTTTTGCTATCTCACATGCTGCCTTATAGGCAAGAGTTGCAGCCATTTTAAAAGATATTTCATTACTATCTACAGGATGATATGAACCATCATATAAAGTAGCTTTTACATTGATTAAAGGATATTTAGCGATAGGACCTTCTTTAAAGGCCTCTTGGAGTCCCTTTTCAACAGCAGGGAAATAATTCTTAGGAATAGCGCCACCAAATATTTCTTCACTAAATTCAAATAACTCACTACTAGGTTCAAATCTAATAAAGACATGGCCGAATTGTCCTGCTCCACCAGATTGTTTTTTATGCTTTCCTTCAGCCTCTACTTTTTTAGTAAAGGTCTCACGATAAGAAATACTTGGTTCACTTATTTTTACTTTAACATTAAAAAGGCTCTCAAGGCGTGAAATAATAAATTCTAAATGCGTTAGTCCCAATGTTCCAATAAGTAGTTCTTTATTTTCTTCATTACTAACTATTTCAATTGCAGGATCTTCTAATTTTAATTTAGCAAGCGCTTCGCTAATTTTAGCCTCGTCTTTTTTTTCAAGCGGAGTTATTACCCGATAAATAACCGGTGTAAAATATTTTATCTTTCTTGTGTAAAAGGGAATCTTATTGGCTGAATATGTATGGTTTGTTTTTAAATCAAGTTTAGTAGCGACAATAATATCACCTTGATAAGAAACATCTTGAGCGATAATTTTTTTACCAAACATTGAGTTTATATTACTAAATTTTTTAAGAGTACCACTAAGTGAAATTAGCTCAATTTGCGGGGTAATCTCACCTGAGATAACTTTTAAATAGTTTATAGTTCCTAAGTATTGATCAACTTCAGTTTTAAAGCAATATAGTCTTGCAACATTATCATTATAATCCATTAACTCTTCGCGATTTTCATCATTATAAATACTAATCCGTGGTTTAATTAGTTTTTTGTATTCAAAAATTAAATTAAATAAGGTATCAATTCCTAATTCATACTTAGCACTAGCAAAAATTAGCGGATATAATTTAGCATTACTTGTAGCCTTAATAAGAGCCCTAAGCAGTTCATCTTGCGATAATTTTTCTCCACTTATGTACTTATCTAGTAGTTCTTCGGAAGACTCAGCAATAACTTCATTTAACTTAGATTGGTATTTTAATAGATCGTTTTTAGAAGTTCTTTCACTTGCTTGCCAATTAGACAAACTATATTCTTTATTTAATAAAAGATTATTATAACTTGTATCATTAGCTTCAATAAAAGGTATTGTGATAGGGACAATGTCATTAGATAATTTTGTAGTGGATGCTAATAGTTTATCTAATTTAAAGCCATCTTTATCTATTTTGTTAACTAAAAAAATAGTAGGAATCTTATGAAAACGTAAAATTTTCCATAATCTCTCGATACCATTTTCTACGCCTTTAAGCGATCTGAGCATTAAAACACATAAATCTACTGCCCTAATTGCTTCAAGAACTTCGTTAGCCATTTCAAAATTTCCTGGTGTATCTAAAAAGTTAAATTTAATATTTTGATAATCAAATGATATTAAAGAAGTTTTAAATGAAGAACCTTTATTTTTTTCTTCATCTAAATAATCAGATATTGTATTTTTATTAGGAGTATTACCTTTAGTTGGGATTAGTTTTAATTTATAAAGAATACTTTCAATTAAGACTGTTTTACCTACTCCCTGAGGTCCTATAATTGCAATTGAGATATTTTCTTTTTTCATACTTTTACCTAATACGCCTTTGCAAATAAAACAGTATATGAAATGGCCTTATTTGTTACAGGACACTTTTTAGTTAAAGGTTTTTCATCATCAAGGATAACTCTAGCACTCGCACCTGTTTCATTTTTAATGATGTCTTCAGCCTCTTCATTAATAGACATTTTAATATACCCACCTTGTTCAAGTAATGTTTTAAATTCATCATATGTTTTAGCAGAGTGTGTATTTTTAATAAGATTTTCTTTCGCACTTGTAAGCATTTCTTGATGTATAGTATTTAAAAGTGATGGGATTTTATTTAGTTCTTCTAATTTAAGTGTAAACTTTTCACCTGTATTACGTTTACATACACCAACTAAACCGTTAGCTAGTTCATTTTTACCAAGTGATAATCTAATAGGAATTCCTTTCATTTCTTGATCAGAGAACTTATAGCCCATTGTTTTATCTCTTAGGTCTAGATAATATCTAATATTTAATGCATCTAATTGTTTACAAACTGTAGTAATCCTTTCATCATTATTGCTTATACCAATAGGGATAAGTGCTACTTGATATGGGGCTACATATGGTGGTAAAATCAAGCCTTCACTATCACCGTGAGCCATAATAACTGCTCCTATTAATCTTGTAGATACTCCCCATGAAGTTTGAAATGGAGTAAGTAGTTTATTGTTATCATCTGCATATTTAATATTAAAGGCACTAGCAAAGCCATCACCTAAATAATGACTAGTTCCACTTTGAAGGGCTTTACCATCTTTCATAAGGGCCTCAATTGAATAAGTATCAACTGCACCTGCAAATTTTTCTTTAAGGGTTTTTCTACCTACAACAAATGGAATTGCTAAAAGTTCTTCACCCATCTTTCTATAGATCTCTAGCATCCTTAGTGTTTCTTCAATAGCCTCCTCTTTATTTTTGTGGATAGTATGCCCTTCTTGCCATAAAAACTCTTTCCCTCTTAAAAAGGGTCTTGTAGTTTTCTCCCATCTAACAACACTACACCATTGATTAAACTTAATAGGAAGGTCGCGGTGTGAACGTATTTTTTTAGCATAATATTGCGTAAAAAGAATTTCAGAAGTAGGCCTTATGATTAGTCTTTCTGCAAAATCCTTTACACCAGATGTAGTTACCATTGCTGCTTCAGGAGCAAAACCTTTAATATGTTCTTTTTCTTTATTAAATTCTGACTCTGCAATCAACATCGGAAAATAGACATTTTGATGATTAGTCTTCGTAAATTCATTATCTAAATATTTTTTTATTAACTCCCAAATAGCAAAGCCATAAGGAAGATAGATTATAAAACCTTGCAGATCAGAAAATGCCATTAGTTCTGCTTTTATGCATATATCAGAATACCATTTTGCAAAATCACTATCTAGGTCGGTAATCTCTTTTACTAACTTCTTTTTTTCCATTTAGATACTACCTTTCACATAAATTTTTTTTAATTCTATTTTGATAATATTATCATTAATTAGTTCTTTAAGATATTTTTTAAATTGATTTTTAGTTAATCTAAATAACCTCTCAATAATTTCTCTAGTATAATAATCAACATTATTTTTAGTTTTAAATACTCTTAGTAATTGTTTTTTGATTAGGTTAATTGATTGATTGTCTTTACTATAAGCAACTCCAAGAGTGTCTTGATAGCCTAAGTATGTTATTTTAACTGTTAAATAATCGCCAACATTTATTTTATTTAAGTAATTATTTTTTAACACTTTAATTTTTCTAAGATTATTTGTTATTAAAATTAAGTCATCTTTAGAATAAGATATTAATTTAGCATTTAGTTCTTCGTTAATTTTACCTTTGTATGGTTTAAACATCTCTTTTAATAGTACTGCCTTAAGGGCGTTTTTAGCAACTTTTAATTTTACTGGCAGATAAGTATTTTCTTTAGGCCAATACTTTTTATTAAAAGGGAGATAATCTTTTGATAATAGTAATTCTTTAGAGACCCCATTATCAAGAAATACACCCATTTCATAGTTAATACTACTAACTCTTAACTCTTTAATTTCACCTAAAATGAGATTAGGTTTTTGCAGCGTTGCAGCTAAGCGGTGTTTATTGTCAAAAAAAAGAAAACAATCAACTAAGTCATTTTTTTTAAGTTGTTTCCCACATGTATCATTTTTATGTAAAAAAAACTCTTCATTTTGATAGTTTTGATCAAGACTTTGTAATAAATAACTAATATCTGTTTCTCTTATTACCTTGAAGGTAGTAATGCGTCCACTTAAATCCATATAAAAAATAAGCCATTAAAAGGCTTATTTTAAAAACTTAAGGGCATCGTTATAACGTGCTTCTAAAACCTTAGTTAGTAATTCTTTAAAATGAGTTGTATTTTTTTCTAATTTGTATTCTTCAATTGCACTAAAATAATCCATTCTATCTTTATTTAAGAAAATAACTGGTAGATATCCATTTAAAACAAGAATATAATTAAGTACTAATCTAGCTAAACGGCCATTAGCATCAAGGAAGGGATGAATTTTTTGTAGTGCAAGATGAGCATAACTTGCTTGCTCTAAAAAATTTGTTAATGAGTTTATTTTTTCAAAAAAATGATTCATTTTTTCATATACTTTAATATGGCTTGGTGGTTGTTTAGGGGCACCTGGAATTTGAATATCTACATTACGATAAACTCCTCCAGCAATAATTTGATCTGTTAAGATCTCATGTAAATCTTTTAGGACCTCACTTGTTAACTCTTTTTTTGCACTTGCTAATTTTAGCATTTGCTCATAGGCACCATAATGATTAAGAATTTCTTTAATTTCTCTTTCACTGGCGCTAATTTTTTCTTCACCAATAATAAGTTTGTTGCAATCTGATAAACTTATTTTATTAGTTCCTTCAAATTGTAGTCCTTCATAAGTATAACTTATTGCAAATTCATTTTCAAAAGAAGCAATCTTTTTTGCATCTGCAAGAGCAAATTTTTTATTAAATTCTTCTTTTAATTGTTCTAAAGTTAGTTTTGCCATATTATCACTCCTATTACGTATTTATTATACCTTATTTTAGTTAATTTTTCAAATTATCTTAAATATCTTCTTCAAACTCTTTAAATATTTGTTCTAATTTATATTCATCTCTTGCTTCTTGGGATAAAATATTAATAATAACATTATCGGCTTTAAGTAGCAACCAATCACTATTTAGTCCTTCATAATGATCAATACCAAATTTATCTTTAACATGATTATATACTGCCTGCATATTAGTTTTATTACCTGTTGCTAATAAAATATAATCATAAAAAGGATTATGACCTGTTAAATTATATTTTTTTAGATCTTTAATATTTAAACCATTAATTTCTTCAATTATTTCTTTTAACAAGCTGAACTCCTTTATTTATAAGATATCGTTCCATCTTATTAGTAGTATTAGAATTATTTTCACTTAAAAAAATATTTAGGTATTTAATAAATGTTAAAAGTGCTAAGTCGATATTAAAATATGCTAAATCTCTTATTAGTTGAACTTCCTTATAAGTTCTTGATTTTTCTATTTTATCAGCAAGATAGATAATTTTAGTAATTATATTACTTTTTTTATTTAATTCAGTATGATATCTCACTCCATTTAAGACATGTTTGTTGTTTATATTTAATACTTTCTTTAAATAAATATAGGCTCCATAGCCATGAAGTGATAATTTATCTTTATATTGATAGTATTTTTTACCGATTAAATTAAGATAATCAACTGCTGTAAAGTTTTTACAGCAATCATGATATAGCGCACCGATTATAGCATCATCACAGGAGATATTATAATTTTTTAATAACTCTTTTGTCATAAATGACACAAGAATACTGTGATGATAGCGCTGATAATCATTTTTTAAAAGTTTAAAGAGGTTTAGGTATAGTTCAAATTTCATTTTTTAAAATCTTTGAAATAATGATTATATATATCATAATTAGATTTTAATAATTTTTTTAAATATAAATTTTCAAAAAAACGATTAAACTTAGTAGCAAAGCCTTCTGATTTAAGATCGATTGGATTTACAAGAATAGATTTAATGCCGTTAGTCTGACCTAGTTTAATATCACTTTGCAACTGATCACCTATAATAACTACTTCACTTCTTTTTAGTTCTACTAATTCCAGCGCTTCTTTAAGGCCCTTATTAAAAGGTTTCATTGCACGTGCAACACAATTAAATTGACCATTAGCTGCTTTTTGAGTACGTGATACAGAATTATTAGTAAGAATTAATACTTTAAATCTGGCTTCAAGACTTTTTAAAAAACTAACTGTTTTAGATGGTATTTGTTCAACATTATATGGAATAATTGTATTGTCTAAATCAAAAAATAACCCTTTAATCCCTTGCTGTATTAAGTAATCATAGTTTATTGCTAGGATATTTTGACAAAACATCCATGGCAAGCGATTATATAGAGGCATTTTTTATTGCTTCAATTTTCACATCAAAAGAATTACCTGTTTCAGATTTAACTGTAACAACGTCTCCTTTAACATGATTTCTTAAGGCTCTTCCTAGTGGTGAGTCAATTGAAATTAGACCATTAACTGGGTTTGCTTCAATAGTTCCTACAATAGTAATAGTCCTACTTTGATCTTTGTTAAGAAATTTAACTTTAACTTCTTTACCAAGCGAAACTGAGTCTTTATTATCTGATTTAATAATTACTACATTTTTAATAATAGTCTCAATTTCTTTAATTCTAGCCTCAATTACAGCCTGTTCATTTCTGGCTGCATCGTAGTCTGCATTTTCTGATAAATCACCTTGTGCTCTGGCTTCTTTAATATCTTCTAAATTTTCAACTCTTTTAACAGTTTTTAAGTTATGAAGTTCTTCTTTTAATTTATTAAGACCTTCTTCTGTTAATTCATATTTTTGTTTATTATTAGTCATTTTAATACTCCTCTTTTATAATATTTATTTTTTTAATTAACTTATTATTTATTTTAGCATTTTTATCTAGTTTTGCCAAGATATTATAAAATCTTTGATTATGTCTTTTCTCTAAAAAATGGCTATATTCATGAAAAAGAATATGCTTGATTAACTCCGGGGCAAGTTTTACACAAAAAACTGAAAAGACAATTTCCTTTTTAGTAATATTACAATAAGCAAATTTGTTAGTTAATTTTTTTATTTTTATTGTTGCTAAATTTATTCCTAAGTTGTAAAGTTCTTCCTTAATTTGTAAGTTTAGTGCACTAAGATAGTCTTCTAAAAGTTTAGTTTTTAACTCTTTTAAAACTAGATCGTATTTATATTGATAGGTATTTTTTATATATATAGTATTAGTTGTAATAATAAATTTATCTTTAATCTTGGCATATAAAATACTATATTCTTTATTAAATAGCATTGTATAGGTAGGGGTGTCAAAATATTTTTTATTATCATTATAATAGTTATAAAATTTATTAAAATTTTTAAGCAGATATTTATTTACATGATCAATACTTATTGATGAACCTAGTTTAACTAAAAGACCGTCCTTGTTAAGATCAAACCTAGTAGCCTTATTTAAAGTATTAATATAACTTACAAAAAGCTTTTTGTTATTCCATACTAACTCTGCCATTTTTTTATAAAGGCTCCTTTGCTAAATTTAATGTCTTTATTATCAGCATAAAAAGAGACAATATCTTCAGGATGATTTGCTTTTTCAATAGGTTCGCCTTCAATATTTCTTAGATCTTTTATCATAAACTTTAAAGAGCTATATTTAGGTGCAAACAAATAAAACTCACTATCTTTTGTAAAAAAGTTTTTAACTCTTACAAAAACTCGATCTTTTATTAAATACTCAACTACTCCTAAATATGATTGGTTAGGTGAGGTTTTTTTAATTTCAAATATTTGTGAGTCTTCACTAAATAAATTATTTATATTACCGCTAAATAGTTCTCTTCCGCCTGAAAGGTTGTCTAAATCAACATAATTATTAGTTTTATTATCTAGTGCGCCTCTATACATATTAGTAATAGTTGCTATATAGTTTTCACTTTTCATCCGCCCCTCAATTTTTAGCGAAATTACATTTTTTAAATCTTTTACTTTGTTTATTATCTCATATGTAGATAGATCTTTTGATGAAAGAGAAAAATTGTTTTTTGATACTAGTTTATTATCTTGATATAGTAAGTAATGCCAACGACATGAATGTGCACAATCACCGCAGTTTGCAGAGCGATTAGCCATTACTAGTGATAACTCACAGCGGCCTGAATATGACATACAAAGTCCACCATGAATAAAAACCTCATAATCTAGGTGGTGATTATTTAAATTGTTTATTTCATCAATGTTTAGCTCTCTTGCTAAAACAATTCTTTTAACACCAAGGTCTGCAAAAAATTTAGTAGCATTAGAACTTAATACTGATTGCTGGGTTGATAAGTGGATCTCTATTGGTTTATTTTTTAATAACTTATTTAAAATTTTAATAAAGGAAAAACTTGCTACAATAAAAGCATCAGGCTTTAATTTAATTAGTTTTCTAATTTCTTTTTTAAATTTGATTATTTCATTATCACTAGGAATAATATTTATTGTAAAATAAACCTTTTTTTTAATACTTTTAGCATAATTAACTATTATTTTTAGATCCTCATAATTATTTAACGAGGCATGTTCTCTAAGTGATAACCCCTTAACTCCAATATAGATAGCATCAGCACCAAAGAAATAAGCAATTTTAGTTTTTTCAAGATTAGAACTAGGCGCTAATATTTCCATTTGATAGCTCCTTTTTTATTTTAATAGCATCTTCAAAATTAGTAGCGAAAGTATTTATAATTAAATACTTAATTTTTGATTTAGATAATTTATTAAAATCAGTTCTAAAATCTATTTTTTTACAATCACTTATTATACTTCCACGACTATTTTCTTTAATAGGATAAAAGTATCCTTTTCTAAGACTTTCCTCAATACTAAAATTAGCATTAGAATTTAGCTTAATATTATAATGTTGCTTATAATTAGTGATTAGTTTTCTAATTGTATTAAGAATAAAGTTATCACCATATAATAATAAATAAGGAGTAATTTTAGCCTTATTAGAAATACTGATAATTTCTTCAATACTTAATGATGGCGAGATAACTTCACCAATAACATTGTTTTTAAAAAAGTTAAAATCACTACTAGATTTAATTAAAGAAGGAATATTTAAAATAAGTTTATCATAACCTAGTTCTTTAAAAAAAGGTATTAATCCTAAATCACTTATAAAAATACCACTTAATTTATGAAAATCAAATTGGGCTAAATAATTAGATAATAGTTCATAATCATTATCTTTATAAAGGTCATTTAAAACTAAGTATAACTCCTTAGTATACATACTTACCTCCTTAAGCAAACATGTTGCATCTTGTGGGAGGAAATAATTATCAAAACCTTTAGCAAGATTATTAAGTGCAAAAAGAAAGCCATCAAAGATAGCTCCTTTTTTTATATCGCTTAAGTTATTGATTGTGATTAAATACTTCATTTTTTATATGCAATTAAGACTCCATCATCAATTTCTATATATTTAGTAGTATAATTTTTATTTGATAATAATTTTTGATAAAATAAAGAAATTCTTTTTTTTATCGTTTTAAAGCGCTTTACAGTTGTATCTTTAAAGTTGATATTATCAATAAAAAAAACACCGTTTGAAGTTAGATTTTTTTCAAAATTATCAAAAAATTCTTGATAATGTCCTTTAGCGCCGTCTATAAAAATAAGGTCAAACTCTTTATTACTTTTATATTCTTTAGCATCTGCATAGATAAATTCAACATCAGTATTACTTATTAAATCCTTATTTTTTAAACATTCATTATACCTTGCTAAATTATTTTCTAAGGAGGTAATCTTATAACCTAATGAGGCAAGATATAATGCTGTATATCCTAGTGCTGAGCCAATTTCTAGAAGATTAATAAAGTTATTTTCTTTTAAAATTGATACTAATAAAGTAAGAGATTCATCTCTTAGAATAGGAATCTTTTTTTTAATACATTCTAATTTTAGTTCTTCTAAAGTCATAGGCTATCTAAATAACTTTGTAAAATTACTTGGGCAGACAATTCATCCTTAATCATTTTAAAGGTGGTATTTTTTAAATTAAGCGTTTTATAAATATTTAGAGCTGCTTTAGTAGATAATCTTTCATCCCAAAGAATAACTTTTATTTGAGGGTATTGTTTTTCAATATTGTCTTTAATATTTTGTGAGTGGATTGCTCTAAGTCCAATACTACCATTCATATTTATAGGATTACCAATTATTATTGTATTTGGCATAAGATTATTAACCTCTTTAAATAATTTATTGATGCCCTCTGTTGGGGTATTAAATCTAATAGTTTTATAATGCGTTGCAATTATTAAATTATTACTAGTGGCAAGTCCTATTGTAGCATCACCAGGATCTAGTGCTAAGATCATTTAGTCTCCCTTAAAAGGTATTGATAGGCTCCTTGATAATCTAGTAATTTTCCTTGTGCAAATTGTCCTTTTCCGCCACCTAATGCTAATTTATTATTTTTTAAATAACTACTAATTATCTCACTTTTATTACCAATTGACTTAATAATATAAGCATTATTTTCTTTATTTAAAATAATTAAAAGTTGTAATTTTTTCTCATTAAAAACTTCATCAATGGCTTCTTTAATAATTCTTAAATCATATTTAGTTTCAACTAATGCTTTAGAATTATTTCCGATTAGTTTTTCTATTTCTTCTTTATAGGTATTAGCAAGTGAGGAAATACTGGCTTTTTTTAATTCTCTAACTTGCTGTTTTACTAAAAGAAGATAATTTTTATAACTAATAATATCTTGATAACTTCCTATAATTAAAGGAGGATTTAATTTAATATTAGTATTTGCTACTAAATTATTTAATTCTTTAATTTCATCACTAAGATAGTTAGTCATTAACTCTTTAGTATCTCCTGTAATAGCTTCAAGGCGATAGATACCAGAACCAATAGTTTCTACTTTAGTAATACTAAACTTATTAATCTCATTAGTTTTGCTAACATGTGTACCACCACAAAATTCAAGTGAGTAATCTCCCATTTTTACCACTCTTACTGTATCACCATATTTTTCACCAAAAAGCTGCATAGCACCTAATTTTACTGCTTCATCTTTTGGTAAAATAAGGGTTTTTACTAATAAGTTATTATTTATTTGCTTATTTACTTCTGCTTCAATTAAAAGAATATCTTCTTCTTTAATTTTTTGGTCAAAGTTAAAATCAAATCTTAAATAACCACTTGCTACTTTAGAGCCATGTTGGTGAATATTTTTAGATAATTTTTCTTGGAGTGCTTTTTGAAGTAAATGGGTGGCACTATGATTTTTTCTAATTTTTGCTCTGTTTATTTCATCAATAACAGCACTAACTTCCTGTCCTATTTTAAATTCTTTAGTATCTATAACATGTAAGTGCTGACCATTAGGAAGTTTAACTACATCACTAACCACAAGATTATTGATTGTTCCCTGATCTGATACCTGTCCTCCTGTTTCGGCGTAAAAAGGAGTTTGGTCTAATATAATACCATCTTTAAATATTTTTATAACTTTTGCTCTAATCTTATTTTTATCATAAATAAATACTGATTTATCTAAGTAGTTAAGATATTCTTCATTTTGAGTGTGCATTTTAGATGTAATTTTTACATTTTCCCTTGAATTAGAAATTCTTTGGTCAAGAAATTTTTGATAAGCACTATCACTTATTTCAATATTATAATCAAGAGCATATTCTTTTGTTAATTCATATGGAAAGCCATATGTATCGCTTAAAATAAAGGCATCTTCTGCAGTTATAGTATTTTTTTTGCTAATTATTTCTTTAATTTTCTTTTCGCCTAACTCAAGAGTTGTAATAAATTTTTCTTCTTCATCTTTAATTTTTTTAGTAATTTTTAAAAGATTTTCATTATCTAATTGATAAAAATCAGCAAGAATAGAATAAGCATCTTCTACTAATTCAAATAAAAATGTTTTTTTAATTGCAAGTTTTCTACCTGCTCTTGCGGCTCTTCGTAAAAGTCTTCTTAAAACATAGCCTCTTCCTTCAGATGAAAAATCTGCTCCATCAGTGATGGCCATCGTAATTGTTTTTATATGATCTGCAATAATTTTAAATTGTGCCTGGCCAATATATTTAATCTTAGCAATATGCTCTAAATGATTTATTATTGGCATAAAAAGATCAGTTTCAAAATTAGTAGGTGTATCTTGAAATATAGATAAAATACGTTCTAGTCCTGCTCCAGTATCAATATTTTTTTTAGGCAGTTCAGGATATTCTTCTCTTTTCAAATTAGGATTAGCATTATATGATGAAAAGACTATATTCCATACTTCAATAAACCTATCGTTATTTATATCATCTCTTATTAACTCAGGTCCTCTGATATCGTATTTAGGACCTCTATCATAATAAATCTCAGTGCAAGGTCCACAAGGTCCTGCTCCTATTTCCCAAAAGTTTTCTTTGCTAGCAATTAAATGATCACTACTAATTCCTAATGTTAGCCATAAATTATAGCTATCTAAATCATTGGGATAGTAGGTTATATATAATTTATTCTTATCAAAAGCAAACCATTTTTTTGAAGTTAATAATTCATAACCCCAAGTAATGGCTTCTGTTTTGAAATAATCACCTATCGAAAAATTACCAAGCATTTCAAAAAAAGTATGATGGCGTGAAGTATTACCGACATTTTCAATATCGTTAGTTCTTATGCATTTTTGAATTGATACTAATCTCTTCTCTGGTGGCATAAGTGTACCGTCAAAAAATTTCTTTAAAGGTGTTACCCCTGCATTAACCCATAAAAGCGAATCATCACCAATTGGTACTAGCGGTGCTGATGGATATAATAGACAGCCTTTAGATTGAAAAAATTCAATCCATAAGGACCTTAATTCTTTTGCTGTTAATTTTTTCATTTAATGCCTCCAATTTAAAAATAATTGTTGTAAATAATAATAAATATAAATTTATTATAAAACTAATAATTATTAAATAGATAAAATTATCATTATTTATAAATATATTTTGCTCAACTAAATACTGACCTATTATGATTAATGAATTAAAGATAATAATTATAAGAGCAAAATATTGATATTTAAAATTTGTTTTTTCACTATACTTTGAAAAATATAAGCCAAGGAAGAAAAATGATATTAAACTTACTTGAAAGATTGTATCACTATGATAGGTATTAGTATTGCTTTTATAAATTAAATAACTAATTCCCCCAAGTAGTGGAAGTAAAAAATACTCATTATGATAACTAACTAAGTTAATAATTTTTGAATAATAGATTGGAACTAAGATCCCTACTAATGCTCCTGCAATAGTATCTATATAATAGTGAACTCCTAGATAAATTCTTGAGAGCATGATAAGAATTGTGTAAATATATAACAGTGCATAAATCTTTTTTTTAGTCCTAGTTATTAAATAGGTAGGAATTAAACTAGCAATCATAGAATGCCCACTTACAAACGAATAAGAGAGGGGATTAAGCTGTTCCGTTGCTAATTTTTCTACATTTAAATAATTAAATGGTCTTTTTATCATAAAGGCCTGTTTAGTTAAAACAACAAATAAATAGGTTATTCCAAGCGTAAGAAAGAAAGTAAATACTTCTTTTTTACCTTTTAAAATAAGGAGTAAATAGGCCATAAATAATACTATATAAAAAGAACCAAAAAAAGTAATACCATTTACTATTTGATTTAATAAAGGACTTTTTAATTTTTGAAAAAATTCATTTAATCTAGTATCGAACATATTTATTTATTTTTTTATTGACTTCATTTTTAATAATATCTTTTCTTTTATCATATAATTTTTTACCCTTAACTAGGGCAATTTCAACTTTTACTAGTGCATTTTTAAAATACATTCTTAAAGGAATAATGGTTAGTCCCATCTCACGTGATTTATTGTATAGTTTAATTATTTCGTTTTTGTTTAGTAATAACTTTCTTTCTCTTTTTTCTTTATGATTAAAAAGAGAAGATTTATCATATTCTTTAATATAGGCATTAACTAAAAAAGCCTCATAATTTTTTATATTTATATAGGCTTCATTTATAGAAATAGCGTGTTCTCTGATTGATTTAATTTCTGAACCTACCAACTTAATCCCTGCCTCATATTTTTCTAGAATTTGGTAGTTAAGGGTGGCTTTTTTATTCTTGATTATCTCCATTTACAATCTTAAAATCAATAACTAGATTCTCTATATCTAATAGATATGGCTTAACTTTTAATTTGTCTCCTATTTTATATTTTTTATTATCTTTAAGATTATAACACATCAGGCGATCTTCTGAAATAATATAGTAATTATCCATACTTGATAAAGGGATTGAAACATATAAATTATTCTCTAATAAAATATCCATTCTTGAACCAAAAAAGCCCGTTACATAGCCAATTACTAATTGTTTATTAGTACTATAATAAATGATTGCTAATAATTTATTTAACTGCGATGTAAACTTATTTACTTCTTTTTCTTTTTGATTTATTTCTTCACAATAACTTGTTAAAATGGCTTCACTTAAGATGTTCTTTTTTTCTAAATATTGCGATAATTGATAGTGATTTATTAGATCAACAAATCTTCTAATTGGCGCTGTAAAATGAAGATAATCTAATAAATTAAGTGGATAATGTAGAGCATTTTTTACACTATAAATTGCTTTCTCTTGGGTTTTAATTAACTGGTCTTGATAGAATAAATTGTCAATATTTTTACTAATTACACTTTTATAAGAAGTATATAAATTACTAATATCTAGTAGATCTAAATTATTTTGCTTCATCACTTTATTAAAATATTTAATCTTATCAATATTAGGTGGAGGACAGATACGATAAATAGCACTAATTTTATTCTTTTGATAGTATTTTGCCATATATAGATTAGTAAGAATCATTAAAGTTTCTACTAATTTAGAGCCCGTTGATTCTTTGCTTAATTGATATTTAAGTATATTATCATCATAAAAAAACTTTATTTCTGGATTATTAAAATCTAAAAATGATAAATACTTTTTCCTTATATTATCACTTATATTTTTAATTTTTAAAACTAGTTTATTATCAAGCATTTTTGAAAAATAAAAATTATCTTTAATAATAATTTTTTCTTTTTTTACTTGATGATTAATTATTTCGTAATTGTTTTTTGAAATAGTAAATATATTTGAAATTACATACTTATAGCCATTATTTAAAAGTGAACATTTATCCGATGATAAAACACTAGGTAGCATGGGAACTACTTTATTTAAATAATAGATCGAAAACATCCTTTTCCGTGCTTCAGTAAATAATTCATCATTAAGGTTAATAAATGAAGACACATCTGCAATAGAAATGTATAAATAGTAGTATTGGTTGTCTTCTCTTAATCCGATTGCATCATCTAAATCTTTGGCTCCGTCTTGGTCTATGGTAATAAAATAGGTATCAAAATTTTGAGTATAAATACTACTATCTAATATCTTTAGCGAGTAATCTTTATCATATATATTATATAAGTTATGTTTACTTAATAAATCTTTAATATGAATGTCTTCGCTACTAAACTCTCCTAAATCCTGTAAATAATCAAGGACGATATTATTATTAAATACCTCTTTAATTTGCATTTTATATAAATGCTTTTCTAATATATTTGTTTTAATAATAAAATTGTAATCAACTAAATCCTTTGCTAAAGGAATAATTTTATTAGATTTAGAATAAATTGAAACTACATCATATTTTCTTGATATAAGTTCTATTATTCTTTTTGTTTTTAGATTATATAAAATAATATCTTTAGGAAGAAAGTTATAAGCTTTATAAAATTTTCTTTTATAAATAAAGCCAAGCCCATTACTAAAAAAATCAACTGAAGTTAATATATAATCTCTAAAAAGAAAAAGAGTATTATTTCTTTTTTGAAAAAAATTATTAATAACACCGTTAATTTCATTTAAATTATCAGGAAATTTTTCAATTAATAACTCTCTTGTTAGGCGTTTTTGATTATAAAAACACTCCTTTAAGATTTTTTTAGTTAACTCGGTCATTTTGTCTCCTTTAAATAAAAATGGCACTAAGTGCCATATTTTTACTATATGTTATATTCTAAAATAATTCTTATTAAAAAAATATCTTTAGCAATTTTTCTATATAAAAAAACTTGCTAATAATAACTAAGTAAAATTTTAATTAATTAAATATTAAATAAAGATGTTTTAAAACTAAAACATCTTTATTATTTTAAAATTATATTTTTTTAAAAGTTTTTACCCCACGATAAATTGCTTGTTGATCTAGTTCATCTTCAATTCTTAGTAATTGGTTGTATTTTGCAATTCTATCTGTTCTGCTAGCAGAGCCTGTTTTAATTTGTCCTGCGTTAGTAGCAACTGCAAGATCTGCAATGAAAGTATCTTCAGTTTCACCACTACGATGTGAAATAACCGCAGTATAACCATTTGTTCTTGCTAACTCAATTGCATTAAGAGTTTCTGTTACAGAACCGATTTGGTTCACCTTAATTAAAATAGAGTTTGCAACACCTTTGTCAATTCCTTTTTGAAGTCTTTCAGTATTTGTTACAAATAAATCATCGCCAACTAATTGAACCTTACTACCAATAGTATCAGTTAATAATTTCCATCCTTCCCAATCTTCTTGATCAAGACCATCTTCAATTGAAACAATTGGGTATTTATTAACTAGCGTTTCATAGAATTTAACTATTTCTTCACGGGTAAATTCTTTACCTTCGCCTGCTAGTTTGTAGGTTTTGGTTTTTTTATCATAAAATTCAGATGCTGCTACATCCATTGCAAGGAAAACATCTTTACCAGCAGTATATCCTGCTCTTTTAATTGCTTCAACAATAGTTTGAAGAGCTTCTTCATTTGAACCAAGATTAGGTGCAAATCCTCCTTCATCACCAACACCAGTAGCATATTTTTTTTCATTTAATACTTTTCTTAAATTGTGGAATACTTCAGCACCACAACGAATTGCTTCTTTAAAAGATGGAAAGTTAGCAGGGATAATCATAAATTCTTGGAAATCAACTGAGTTATCAGCATGAGCACCACCGTTAATAATATTCATCATAGGAACTGGAAGTACTCTTGCATTACATCCACCAAGATAGTGATATAATTCAACACCAAGATAATCTGCAGCAGCACGAGCACAAGCCATAGAAACAGCTAAAATTGCATTAGCACCAAGTTTTGATTTATTTGGAGTTCCATCAAGTTTAATCATTTTTTCATCAATTAGCGCTTGTTCAAGACATGATAGACCAATAATTTCTGGGGCAATAAGTTCATTAACATTTTTAACTGCAGTTAATACTCCTTTACCAAGGTATCTTTTAGGTTCTTTATCTCTTAGTTCAACTGCTTCAAAATCTCCTGTAGATGCTCCAGATGGAACTAAAGCTCTACCGAATGCTCCAGATTCAGTATAAACTTCAACTTCAACAGTAGGATTACCTCTAGAATCTAGTACTTCTCTTGCATAAATATCTGTAATAAATGGCATATTATCAATCTCCTTTTTTAGCATTTATCAAATATTATTTTATCACATCACTATGATTTTTTTTAATTACAACCTTAATTATCATAATATAGGTAATAAGACTTAATCAAAAAAGCCTCTCTTAAGAAGTTAGGAGTATAAATCTTTTTATACCAACCTCCTCTTAATTTTTTGTTAGAAAGGTTAAGTTATTTTTTTATTTAACAATGGTATGTTTCTACAAATTAGGGAAATTTCTTTTAAATTTGGATTTTTTTCACAAAGAAGAAAATTTAAATGCCAAGAATACGCAGCATCAATTCTAGAATGACGACTTTTTTTATATATCTTTACATAACCTATGTTATTAACTTTATCATTAGTAAAGTTAAAAATAAGTTTTGTTGTACTACCAGATTTACTAATGTTAACTATTATTAGTTCATTATTTTTAAAAAAATCATCATTAAATTTTTCATTAAATTTTTTAAAATGTTCGGAAAAATTGGTTTAAATATATTTTTGTCATTTAAAAAAGAACTATAATCATTAAAAGATCTAAAATAAAATAATTGAGTTTCTTCTAAAGAATTATTTTCTGGATTTGAGTTTTCAACAAGTTCATTTTGTAAATCGTTATATTCATAAATATTTTTTATATTATTCGAACAACCATATAAAAACATTCTATAAAAAAAATTATAAAAATTAAAAAAGATTTTTTATTCATATTTTTATCACTCAATATACCATGAGTAAGATAAAAAATCAATCAAATTTTTTCTTTCAGAAAATTGCTGAATAGATATTTTATAATACCCGTCTTCGTCTATAATTTTTTCTATAAATTCTATATTATTACCTCCAGAACAAGAAGTAGCAATGGTATTATTACCTTTTTTAAAAAATAAATCATAATCTGTAACAATATCGGTATTTATATAACCTTCAGCAGAAGCTAGCCAAGATAAAGAAATTCTAATTTTTTGCATAATAGTATGTGCCAGTTAAAGACGCATTAACTTTCTTACAACCAGAAAATAAAAGAACTATTGTAATTAAAGTTAATAAAATAAAAATATTTTTTCCTTTTTTTCTACTCCTTTAATTTATTCTTGTATTTGTAACTATATTTTATCAAATAAAAATAAATATGCCATTTTTAAGTTTTCTCCTAGTTAAGCCCATTCTTTTTAATTTACTTAACAGCAAAGAAAATAAATATAAATTTTAAGACAAAAATTTTATAATTTAGGTTTTAAATTATTATTATGATTATTAAATCTAAATTTGCATTCTCTTAAATTAATATGAAAGTTATTTCTGTTAATAGTATTAAATTTATTAAATCGTCTTTTACAAAATTACAAAAAAGTTTCAATACAATTGGTATTAACAGGAAGGATATTTTACAAATTCTTGATTTGATAAATTACGGTTTAATGATGGTATCTTTTTACTTTTAAATAAATGTATGAACTATACTCCACAGAATAAATTAGTATGCTGATATGAATATGCTTTAAAATTATTTTATATAACATTTTAATTTTTATATTAGACACAATTTCTAATAACCATTTTCAATACGCTCAACAATATAAAATAAAAATTATTTTTTTAGGTTTTGAAATATACCATCTTTATGAAACCGTTTAGAACCAAAATAACTATAATAAATTTCACAAGTTGTATTGTTTAATAAAAATTTCTCAGATAATAAAAATAGATTTCCTTACGAAATAACTGATAGTATTTATTTACTGTATTTATATTTAATGCAGCTAATTTAACTAATTTAGTTGCTTCAATATATACTGCAAAATATTAAATAATCTCTAATAGTTATTTCGTGGATAATCGTTTTCTTTGTTGCATAATTTTCACCTTTAAGGGCATTTTGAAAAGCAAGAGCCAAAACTCAGGCAAAACTAAATTCTATAGGAAGTGTTTAAATAGTATTATTCGAAATAAACATGATTATTTTTTTAATTTTTAGTTATTAAATTAACTACTTATAATGGTGATGGATAAAAAATAGTAATAAAATCTATTAAAAATAAATATGGTTTATAATATATCTATATTATAGAAAGGATAATTTATGTTTTTAAAAAAATACAAAAAATTAACAATAATAATTTCAGTACTCCTTATAGTGGCAATTATTTTATTTACGATCCTAATATCAATTCAGATAATAAAAAGAAACCATCTACCTAATCCCAAGCTAGAAGATGAACCAAAATATCAAAAACCTGTTAAAAAAACTGTTAAAGATGCTGATTATTATGTATCTATAAAAACAGGAAGTGATGATAATAGCGGAAGTAAAGATAAACCATTTAAAACAATAACTAAAGCACAAAATGTAATTAGAGAGCTTATTAGACTAAATTCTAATAAAGTAAACAAGGATATTACCATAGCCATTATGGGAGGTGAATATAACTTTGTAAATAACCTTTCATTTAATAATAATGATAATCTGCCTAATAATCATCGTATTACTTACACATCATATAATAATGAAGAAGTAATATTTAGTGGAGGACTTAGTTTTACTGCTTCTGATTTTAATGAACTATCTTCTGAAGAATCATCTCGTTTACGTCCTGAGATTAGAAAAAATATTAAAGTTCTTAATTTATTTGATAAAGGAGTTACTAGCGATACAATAGGAAAACTATATGCTATCGGAGGATTTTCGCAAGGAAGAAAATATGGTGAAGATAATGGTATTGCTCTTCAGTTATACTATAACGGAAAAAGAATGCAACTAGCTAGATATCCTAATACTAATTTTACAAAAATAGAAAAAATTGTAGACTATGGCGAGGCTCAAGAACATGTACCGGATATTATTAATTGGGATAATACACCTTCACCAAGACCACCTAAATTTCTTAGTGATACTAAATTAAAAGAACGAATGTCTTTTTGGAAAAAACCAACTAATGTTCTTAACAGCATGTGGGTTTATGGCTACCTTTATTGGGACTGGGCAGACGTATCGTCTCCGGTTAATGATTATAATCCAACAACAGGACAGATAGATCTTAAATATAGTTCACCATATGGTATTAAAGAAGGCAGTAATTATTACATCTACAATGTTTTTGAAGAACTAGATGCTCCTGGTGAATACTATATCGACAGAGTTAGTGGTAAGCTTTATTGTTTTTTTGATAACAATTATAACCAAAATACTAAAATTACTATCTCGGTACATAACAATATTATCAACTCATATCAAGCAAATAATTTAACTCTAGATGGATTTAGTTTAGAAAGTAGTCGTGATAATGCTATAGAGATGAATGGCAATAACATCATTATTAGTAATATGATAGTAAAAAATGCTGGTGGCGATGGAATTAGAATCCAAGGATTTAATAATATTATTAGTGATAACGAAATAAAAAATACTGGTAAAAATGGGATTGTGGTTGGATATAAACTAAATTATCATGAAGGTAATATTTCAAATGATATAAGAAAAAATGGTCTAAAAATAGAAAATAACTTAGTAAAAAATAACTACATTCATAATTATGGTGAAACCAATAAAACTAATATTAGTGGGATTAGTATTTTAGGTGTAGGTAATATAGCATCGCATAATGAAATATTCGATGCTCCCTCCACGGGTATTTATTATGCTGGTAATGAGCATCAAATTGAATATAATTATATTCATGATGTAGTAAAGATGTCTTCTGATGCAGGTGCTATTTATGCTGGAAGGAATTTAAGTTTTTTTGGTAATGTAGTAAGATATAATAAAATCTGTAATATCGGTATAAATGGGTATACTCCTAATGGAATTTATTTTGATGATTGTCTCGCAGGACAAATTGCTTATGGTAATTTATTAGCCAATATTAAAGGTAATGGCTTTCTAATTGGTGGTGGAAGAGAACATAAAATATATGATAATATTATTATTAACACACGCGATGCAATCCATTATGACGCTAGAGCCCACGATGGTTTAAGTGGTGGATGGTATCAAAAAAATGTTATTACACCAAATGCAAGACAGTGGACTTTGTTAAAAGATGCTCAAGCACTATACCAGAATTGGTTAAAAGATGGTAATAGTAAAAAAATAATGAAACAAAGCATGGCTGATTATTCTAAAATATTGAAAATGTTAGACTTTAGCCATAAAGAAGACAAAGATAGTGCTGCAACTCCTAATGGTTTAGTAGAAAATAATATTATTATTTCAAAAAATAAACACTTAGGAATAATTTCAAGCATAGTTAAAAAATATGCTACGATTAGAAATAATAAAGCCTATGATTTAGAAGATGATAATATTAAAAATTGTTTTAAAGATTATCATATGGGCAAATATAAAATTAAAAAAGAAAGCATTATTGCTAGTGAAAATAAAAACTATAATAATATTCCTTACCATTTAATTGGTAGAATAACTAAATAAAGACAAGCATCATTAACTTTATTATAATCATTATCCCTTGTATCTTTACTATAATTTTATGTTGGAAAAGAAAATTTTTATTTAAACTCCTATAGATTTTGCTAACTCATTCCTATAAATTTTGATTTACTAATCGTATAAATTTGATATTATCGTTATTCTGGTAAATTATAAGTTTGGTTTAATGGTATTAGTTAATAATTATTTTACTTAATTAGTTTTATAAACTAATAATTTTTTAAAAAAATCAATATTTTTTAAATTATAAAAAATTGAATTAAAAGCAATAAAAATTAAACTAAACTTTATTAAATTAAATGGAAGATAAATACTAACAATACTAATAAAATAAGTTTTAAATGAATTATTAAAATAATCAATTATATAATTTCTACTTAAAATAAAATACTTACCTGCTGAACTATATGCAGGTACTGTAAAAAATAAATTAAAAAGAAATGTAAATAATACCATGATTAAAGTAATTAAAAAAGCAAGATAAAGCTCATATAATTTTATTCTTTTTTTCAATGAATAATCTTTTATAATACTATATACTAATATTAAAAAATAAGAAACTATAATAGCAATTAACTCACCATAAAATGGAAAAGGAATATTAGTTCCTCCAGTTAGGAAATATCTTATCACTGATCTAAGAACAATTACTATTAATGCTAGATCTGCTCCAATTATATTAATAGCTATTAAAATTACTACTTCAGATAAATCAAACTTAAGCCAAGGGGCTGGAAAATAAGGAACTTCAATTGAACCTATGGCGATTGATAGTGCAATAAAAATTGCAATTAAGACTAATTGATGTGTTTTATTTTTTTCTTTCATAAATCCTCCAATAAAAAACCGCCTTTAAAGAGGCGGTTTAATTTCTTTCATCCAGACTATACTGTCGGTTTTGGAATTGCACCAAATCAGCACGAATGCTTGTAGACTATCACTACCGGTGGAGACTTGCACTCCGCCTCGAAAATTATTTAATTAAAATTTAGATCAATACTTGCTATTTTCAATATATTTTTTAGTTCACGCTCAATTTTTATATCATATTCTGGGGTTATTTTTTCAAATATACCTGGTAAAAATAATAACTGTCCATCTTTAATTTGATAAGAAAATAATATCGCTCTAATACCATCTACATTACTAATACCAATACTACGGTAGTGCCTAACAAGCGGTAAAATTTCATTAAGTTTATCAGTATTTGTTATATATGGTGCACTTTGAAATAACTTAAACTTAGCAGCAACTTTTTTATCTTTAATATGATACCTTTGGTATTTTTTAGGTTTGTGTTTATAGTAGTATTTATAATTAGTTAAAACTAGATTACTCCCTTGATAGTTATTACTATCTTTTGCAATATAGAGATAGCCCCTAAAACGCATATCAGATAGCATTGAAAGTTCATATAAATAATAATTTTTATTAACTAATTTATTTATTATTTTTATGTTATGATGTTTATTAATTAAGTTAGTACTATAAATTAGTTTTTTATCATCTTTTGAACTAATTTGAAAAGAAAGAGCAAAATTATCTAATAAAAATTGACTTAGAAATTCTTTCCTTATAATAGGAAATACTTTTAAATAGTAAAAATCATTAATTAAAATACTAATAAAAACAACTCCAAAAATACCTCCCATCGATAAGATAGTAGTAATAATATAAATAATTAAGCCATCCTTTTTATCATATAAGGTCAAATAATAAATTATATAGCCTAGGTATAAAAAAGTAAATATAAGTGAAAGCACCAAGAAAGGGCTAAATCTTTTTCTAATTTTATTTAATCTAAAGTAGTCCATTATAATTTCACAATCCTTATAATATCATTTAGTATTTCTTGATAGAATTTAGGGCTATATTTTTTATAAAGAGGAATTTGGGCTAAAAGCTTAGTTGAAAGCAATCTAGCAATTTCTTCTCCACCGCCTTGACCAAATATGTATTCTTTACTATTACCTGTATCAAAATAAGCCATATTTTCTATTATACCGATAATATTACCACCAACTTTAGTAATAGCACTACCAGATTTTAAGGCAATTTTAGCTGCACTATTATCAGGGGTAGTTACTATTACTGCATTTAAATTATCTTTTGTATAATTCATTACATCTATTAGAATATCACCCGTGCCTGGTGGCATGTCTATAACTATTAAATCTAAATCATTGTCCCACAGAGTCTTTTTAAAAAAATAATCAAGCACATTTTGAATAAGTGGAGCACGCCAAATTAGCGCTTCTCCTTCATCGACCATAAAATTAGTCGATACTACCTGAATACCAGATTGTGTTAACTGTGGAATAATTAGCTCATTTTTTCCTTGTAGTTTTTGACCATTAAGGCCTGCTAGCTGCGGAATTGATGCACCAAAAATATCTGCATCAATTAAACCTATTTTATAACCTTGTTGTTGTAAACCCTGAGCAATATAATAGGCAGTTGTAGATTTCCCTACTCCACCTTTACCTGATAAAACTAATAAGTATTTAAATTGTTTTTGACAAAATTCTTTTTTTTCTTCACTAAGAACATCTAACTTTAAACCATTAAAAGCATAATCTAGTTTAACTAATTTAGTAATTTCAGTTTTTAATTTTTTTACTTCTAGAGGAGGTAGTTCTTTTTTGATAGTTATATCAAGTTGTACCACTCCATCAGGATTTATAACTAATTTTTTTATTGAAGCGATATCTTTTAGTTTTTGATTATTAAAATTTATTGCATATAATGCAATTTCTAATTGTTTATGAGTAATCATTTTTTACTCCTTTTTTCTTTAATATTAACAAATAATCGTTTAAATAATTTAACATTAGACTCATATGATAAAAGGGAGTCTTTATATTGTGGGAATACTAAAAGTGAAAATAATTCTATAAATAAGACATTACTTAAAATAGATATAGTAATTCCTAAACTATTAAGATTTCCAAAAATATATGCACCTGGGGCCGTAAAGAGCGATATGACTGGAAGATAGGATAAAATTCTATATGTTAGTGGAAATTTTGGGCTTTGTGCTAAAAAGATTCCTAGGTAGAAAAAGATGGAAATTGTAAACATAAAAGGAACACTTATTTGTGAGTATTCCTCATAAGAATTCGATAGTCCTGCTAGGGTAGTACCGATTAAGCCAGCCATAATAGTAGCAATGAAAGTGAATATAATAACAACTATGATAGGGGCTAAAAGTGAATAAGTACTTATTGCTTCAGGAATACTTGGTAGTTCTGTTCCCTTAGTAGTAATAGCAAAAGCAATAAACATATAAAATAATCCTAGTATTAGTTGTGCAATACTAAAAATTAAGGCTCCAATTACTTTAGAATAAAAATGTTTACCACTAGATACATTCATCATTATCTGTTCAACCATACGGGCATTTTTTTCATTCATTACATCATTTCCACTTATTTGAAATGTATTAATGACTAATGCCATAATGATTCCCATATAAATACCTATGAAAAAAGGAAATATTTTTCTTTTTTTTATAGCCGTTTTTAACCCTACATCAAGAAATGTATTATTTTGATTAACAATAATATCTTTAGAATTTTTTAGGCTATGATTAGTTTGTTTAATAATCTCTTTTAATTTTAAATCAAGGGCATTATTATAAAAATTAGTATAGTAGTATACATTAAAGTTATCTTCAGATAATCTATAAAAAATTGCAATTTGTGATTTAGCATGCTTGGCTATTTCTGGATAATCATGTAAGTTAATATCTTCTAATAACAAAACATCTTTAATTTTAATTTGATTATTAACTTTTAAATTAAGTTCTTTTAAAAATAAATCACTTATTCTTTTAGCCTGATCAGAGTTAATTGATTTATCATAGTATAGGGTAATTTCAACTTTAGTATTTATATTATTATCTAAAGACGGTTTTAATATCTTACTAGGAATAATTAAAATAAGAAAGGCCGCAATAAAAAAGATAATATTAGTAATTAAAAAAGTTTTAGTAAAAATTCTTTTTTTTATGAAATGGCCTATTAAAAAGAATAACTTAAACATTGGCCTGCTCCCTTACTTTATTAATAAAAATTTCTTCTAATGAGGCTAACTCACTTGATAAAAATACTAAATTAGGAATTTTTTGAATATATTTAAAAATTTTATCATGATAATCTTTACTAATAATCTCTACTAAATAATAATCACTGGTTTTATCTATTTTTAATACTCCTGGCATATTTTTAATATAATCAAGATCTATTTCTTCAGCAAAAAACTTAATAATTCTTTTAGGATAGTTTTCTTTAATATCCTTAAGATAGCCAGCAATAATCATCTTACCATTATTGATTAAACATACTTTATCACAAAATTTTTCTACTTGATTAATCTGATGTGATGATAAGATAACCATAACTCCTTTTGCTTTTAACTTATCAATAATACTTACTAGTTCTAATTGATTTATTATATCAAGCCCTGTTAGTGGTTCATCTAAAACTAATAATTTAGGAGTATTTAATAAGCATGAAATAAATTGTACTTTTTGTTGGTTTCCTTTTGATAATTCACTAATTTTTTTATTATAATAATTATCTAAATTAAAAAAAGTTAACCATTTTTTTATATTCTCATCTAAATACTTTCTTGATAGTCCTTTAATCCGACCTAAAAAGAAAAGCATCTCCCTAACTTTATATTTAGGATTTAGTGCTCTTTCTTCAATAAGATATGAGATCTCATTAATATTTTCATAACTAATTATTTTATTATTAAATGTAATCGTTCCGCTATCTGGTTTAATTAGACCAGTAATAAGTCTAAAAGTAGTAGTTTTACCACACCCATTAGGGCCTAATAAACCTAGTAGTTCTCCTTCATTAAGAGTAAATGAAAGGTTATCTACTGCTTTTTTATCACTATAGCTATAACTTACATTACATAATTTAAGCATTATTTTTTGTCTTTATTTATCTTATCAACTAATTTTAAAAACTCATTTAATTTAATAGTTTCATTACTATTAGTACCATATTTTCTAAAAGAAATTGATTTATCTTTTACTTCGTTATCACCAATAATAATCTGATAAGGAATTTTTTTCATTATATTATCTCTTATAATATAACCTAGTTTTTCATCCCTTAAATCAAGATTTGCTCTTATATCAAGCGCCTTTAATTTTTTATCTAGCTCTTTGGCATATTTTAAATGAAGGTCCTTATTAACCGGAATTATTACTGCCTGCACTGGCGCTAACCAAAATGGAAAGACACCTTTGTATTCTTCAGTTAAATATGCTATAAAACGCTCCATTGTTGATAAGATACCACGATGAATTACCACAGGTGTTTCTTCTTGACCTTTATTATTGATAAAGCTTAGATTAAATCTTCTTGGTAGCAAAAAATCAAGTTGGATAGTAGATAGGGTTTCTTCATGACCTAAGGCTGTTTTAACCTCGATATCTAACTTAGGGCCATAGAAAGCTGCTTCTCCAATTGCTTCAAAATATTTAAGCCCTAATTTGTCCATAGTACGCTTTAATATAGCCTCTGCTTCATTCCACATTTTATCATCTGGATAGTATTTTTCTTTATCATTAGGATCACGATAAGATAATCTAAAACGGTAGTTATTAATTTTAAAATCTTTATAACATGTTAATAATAACTCCATAATATTTTTAAACTCTTCTTCAATTTGAGAAAACTCAACAAAAATATGAGCATCATTAAGCGTCATTTCTCTTACCCTAGATAAACCAGTAAGGGCCCCTGATTTTTCATAGCGATGCATCATTCCTAGTTCTGCAATCCTTATCGGAAGATCACGATAAGATCTTAATTTATTTTTAAATATCATCATATGATGCGGGCAATTCATTGGTCTTAGCACTAAATTTTCACCGTCATCAAATTTCATAGGTGGAAACATAGAATCCTTATAATGATCCCAGTGGCCAGAAGTTTGGTAAAATGAAACGTTAGCTAGTACTGGCGTATAAACATGCGTGTAGCCTGCTTGTACTTCTTTATCAACAATATAGCGCTCAACTATCCTTCTGATAGTTGCTCCGTTTTCAAGCCAAAACGGTAGACCTTGTCCTACTTCAGGGTCAACAAAAAATAAGTCTAAATCTTTTCCAAGCCTACGGTGATCTCTTTCTTTTCGCTCTTTTAACATTAAAAGATGTTTATCTAGTTCATCTTTAGTCCAAAATGATGTTCCATAAATTCTTGTTAATTGTTTATTTTTAGAACTACCTCGCCAATAGGCACCTGCTAGAGAAATTAGGGCAAAATGTTTTATTAAGTTTAAATTAGCAACATGGCCTCCTCTACATAGATCACTAAATTTATTTTGTGTGTATGTAGAGATTATCTCTTCTTTAGGAAGGTCGTTTATTAGCTCTACTTTATAAGGATTATTTTTAAAATAACGAAGTGCTTCTTCTTTAGACAATTCTTTTCTCTCAATAGATGCACCTGCTTTAGCAATTCTTTTCATCTCTGCTTCTAATAAAGGTAGTGCAGACTCACTAATTGGCTCTTCAAATTCAATATCATAATAAAAGCCATCCTCAATAGTAGGACCAATTGCAAGTTTTGCTCTTGGGTATAAATTCAATACTGCCTCCGCTAGAAGATGTGCTGTAGAATGGTTTAATAAATGCATTGCTTCTTTATCATTTTTTGTTAAAAACCTTAGCTCACAATCATGACTGAT
Organism: uncultured Acholeplasmataceae bacterium; assembly: GCA_963540875.1. GTDB lineage: Bacteria > Bacillota_I > Bacilli_A > Acholeplasmatales > Acholeplasmataceae > CAUTNH01. Next base: position 163,573 of record CAUTQZ010000001.1, read on the forward strand.
TGGATAATCAATTTCAACTATTTGCTTATTATTTATAATTGCTCCAACAAAGCCAGTTATTTTAAGATTAAGCATTTTATATAAATCAAGGGGGGTAGTTAAGCCTGAATTAATTTTAATATTTTCATTATCAATTTTAATAAGCATTTTTATTCTCCTTTATTTTCTAATTTATAGGGTCTACACATTTCAGTAATTCTTGCTGTAATCCTAGTAGCAGCATCTCTGTCAGCCATTGTAGCATTATCGTATTTATCATTTGCTAACTCATTAATTAAATTAACAAAATCAAAGTTAGAGGTACAAATTAAAACCTTATTTAAAACAAGACGTTCTTGAATAACTGGCAGTAGCACAGCATCTCTAAACCAATGATTTTTTATTCCAGCTCCTAGATCATCTAATATTAAAACATCACATTCTTTTAAATTTTTTATATTAGATTCTAAGTTATTATCTCTATCATTAAAGTTAAGTGTTTGTCTAATAAAATCGGGTAAGAAAACAAAAATTACTTTTTTCTTGTCTACTACCTCATTAGCAATTGCTTTAGCAAGATAGGTTTTACCAACTCTATTTTTACCATAGATATATAAGCCTTTAGTTATTGTATTAGTTAAAATGTTTTTAACTAATAATCTTGCTGTTTTAACTAAATTTTTTCTATCATCTGTATTAGTGAAAATATCATCTAGGGTATGTTTTGAATTATACTGATTAGTTGCACCAAATACTTCTAGATTATTTTGTCTAATAATTTCGTTTTTATAATCTTGTTTTAATTCTAATTGCTCATAAACCCTACCCCTAGTATCAATTCTTAAAACAGGAGTATAGCGTGATAAAAGACTACTATCTTCTAGATGATAGTCATAATTTGATAACTCCATTAAATTTTCATCAGTAAATTTAGCCTTAAGTTTTTTAAATAACTCAAGATATTTTTTCTTTAATTCCTCATTGCGGTTATTCAAGTGAGATCTCCTCCATCAGGAATACTTTGTATATAAGCAACCATTTCATTATGCCATTTAGCTCTTTCTTCTTGAATAGTATTAGTTTTTACTTTTTTATTTTTTTCTATTTTTTCATTATTTTTACTACTATTTAAAAAGTTAATAGCATCACTTGTAGATGTAATATTTTTAGATAAAAGCCAGTTATTTAAAACTTTATCAAGATAATTTACATGCGGTAGTTCACCATCTTTAGTTTTATAAATAAAAATAATTAGTGCATTAAGAATACCTTTTTTAATATCAGGATGGCGAAGGTGAAACTCTGTTGTTGTATTTAGATCATTATTATTTATACTATTATTATTTGATAAAATTTTTACTAATTCAAGCGGTGATATTTCATCTAATGTTGTAATATCTTCTTTTTTATAATCACTAGTTTTATCTTTAGCATAAATCGAAATACTATCTTTTAGTTCTTCAAATTTAAAGTTATGTTTTTTATTAGCAAGACTAATATAAATTTTAGCTATTTCTTCCTCATTTAACTGATAAGCAAATGCTAATTGAATTATTTTGCGCTCATAATCATTTGTAAATAATAACTTATTTTCCCTAGATAAATTAATAGGTAATAATTTAATAAAATTATCATAGTTAAAGTAATTGCTAATGCTAGGTGCAAAATTAGGTTCTTCTAGTGCACTAAAAGGAATCTCTTTATCAATTTCATGATAAGAAAAGATATCCATAAATTGTTTAGAAATATTATTATAATTATCTAAATTTATATAGTCAGTTTTAAACTGTTCAAATAAATATTCTAATGAGGTGGTATTATTATTTAATTTTAAAAGTAAATTAGCAATAAATAAATCATTGTTTTTAAATGAATTAGCACTCATTGGTGAATTAATAATGAATACTAATTTATTACTGTCCTCTTTATGCTGATAGGTAGTAATAAGGCCGGCTGCCTCAAGATAATGAGTGGCTTCTTTTATTTTAGTAAAATTAAGTCCTAGCAGTTCCGTAAAAAATAAACTAGGGTATTCTTTATCAGCAAGATTTACGAATAAATTATATAAACTAAACGCATTTACTCCAATTATGGGAAGATATAAGAGGCTTAATTGACGATTATTTACTAGTTGATATGAAAACTTTTTACTTATTCTAATTACAGTATTAGCCTTCATTTAAGTTCTGCTTTTAGCTCGGTTAAAAATTTCTTTATCTCTGTTTCTAACTGCAGTTTACTTCCTGAATTATCAATAACAAAATCTGCTAAAAAAAACTTTTGAGCTAGTGGCATTTGAGTATCTACTAATTTTTTAGCATCAACTCCATTAATACAATTACGAAGTGATAATCTCTTTATCTGTTCTTGCTCAGGGATAGTAATTAATAGTGAATAGTCATAGTTTTTATAACCTGTTTCAAATAATAACGGAATATCAATAATTACTATTTCAGCATTAATTAAGGTTAGTCCTTTTTCAATTTCTTTCCATACTAATGGATGAATAATATCATTTAATTGTTTTCTTTTTTCAATAGAGTCAAATATTATAGTAGAAACTACCATCTTTACTTTTTCATCTATAACTTTATCATCAATATTGAATACTCTTCGCATTGTATTTATAAAACATTGATCTTTCCAGATATTAGCAACAATTTCATCACAATCAATAGTTGGATAATTTAATTTTTGGAAAATTTTTAAGGCTTCACTCTTTCCGCTAGCAATACCACCTGTAAGAGCAATAATTGTTATATTTTTACCTTTGACAAGACTCACAGTAGCTAGTCCCCCTTCCACTTACTTTTCCTTTTAATATTATTTTACCACAATTAGGGCATTTTTGGCCACATCTACCATATACCTTAAGATAATCTTGATATTCACCTCTTACCCCATTTATTGAAAAAGTGTGCGTAGATGATCCTCCTAGAGCAATAGCTTTATCCATAATTTCTTTAGCATTATTTATAATTAACTTAGTTTCTTCTAGTGATATTTTAGAAGCAATTCTAAAAGGTGATATTCTTGATTTAAATAAAACTTCATCTACATAAATATTACCAAGTCCAGCAATAATTTTTTGAGTTAATAGTGCATCTTTAATTAAAATTTTTCTTTTTCTTAAATTATTATATAATTCTTGTGCACTTATTTGCCATGGGTTTTTACCTACATTGATAAGTGGCGGTGTTGCTAAATAATTATTTATAGTTCTTAGTTCAAATCGACCAAACTGTCTATGATCATAAAAAGAAAGGGTATCATTAGTATTAAAATGAAATACAACATAGACATGTTTAGTATAATTTAGCGGAACGTTATTAATAAAATATTTACCCTCCATCCTTAGATGAGAAATAAGAACATAATTATCTATGAAAAAAAGAATATACTTTCCAACTTGCTTAATATCTTTAATGATTAAATTATCTAATTCATGTTTATATAAAGGGAATATTTTTTCTAAAAAAATATCAATTTTTACTATTCTTTTCCCAATAAAATTTTTCTTTAGTGATTCAATTACGTTATATACTTCAGGATACTCAGGCATCTAGTGTTAAATCCGTCCCTTCTTTAAGATTTATATTTAGTGGTATTTCTAAATTATTTAAACACATTATTTCTTTTAACTTAGCAATATGTTCTCGCTCATTTTCAGGCATTAAAAATATCAGCTCGTCATGGATTTGTAAAATAATTTTTGTAAAAAGTTTATTTTTTTGAATATAGTCATCAACTTCAATCATTGCTAGTTTTATTATGTCTGCAGCACTCCCTTGGATAGGCGAGTTTAATGCTAACCGATTAGCATTACTATTATCTTTAAAATCTATTTTTCTAATTCGTCCTAATATAGTTTTTGAATAACCTACTTCTTTAGTTTTTTTAACTACTAAATCAAGGTATTGATGCAAAATAGGGAAGGTTCTTTGATGTCTTTTTAATAAGTTATTTGCCTCGTATAAGGGAATATCTAGCTCTGCGCTTAAACCGAAAGCAGACTGACCATAAATAATTCCAAAATTTACTGCTTTAGCAATTCTTCGCTCGTCATCACTTATAATTTCTTTATTAAATAGCATTTTAGCAGTGTTAGTATGAATATCTAAATTAGTTTGAAACTGCTTTAAAAGATTAGAATCTCCTGCTAAGAAAGCAAGGACTCTTAACTCTATTTGTGAATAATCAAGAGATAAATAAAAATAACCTTTAGGTGCTTGAAATATTTTTCTTATTAGTTTACCCTCACCATAGTTAGGAATGTTTTGCATATTAGGGGCAATTGAAGATAACCTTCCTGTTCTTGTAATTGTTTGTATAAAAATAGTATGAATTTTATTATTTATTTTTAATTCATTATAAGGAATTAAATATGTAGTTAAAATTTTATTAGCACTTCTGTAGTTTAGAATATCACAAATAATTGGATAATCTTTTAGTTTATCTAACACATCCTGAGCAGTTGAACCTTTTTTATTATTAGGTAGTCCTAATCTATTATATAAAATATCACTTAATTGTTTAGGAGAGTTAATATTAAAATTAGCTCCTGCTAATTTATAAATACTTTTAGTTAAATTTTCAACCTTATTTTGATAATCATTACTTAATTTTATTAAATGTTCAGTTGATATATCAATACCTTCTTGTTCCATATTAGCAAGTATTCTTACTAAGGGATATTCTAAATTATTATATATATCTTGAAGTTTATTAGTAGTAAGTTGCTCAGCGATTAGGGGGGTTAATTTATATATTTCTACTGCTTTACTAATAGCAAAATTATAAGTATCCTTTTCATTTAAATATGTATTAATGTTATTTTTTACCGCTATTTGAGAAATACTATCATCACCATAATCAGGGTTTATTAAATAATTTGCTAACATTATATCAAAGGTTTTATTCTTAATTACAAAGCCCAATTTATTTAGTAAAATAATATTTTTCTTTAGATCATATACTGTTAACTTAATATTAGAGTTAAACAAATTATTAAGAATAGAGAAATTATTTTCTATTTCGTTTTTAGTATTATCAAATACAGATGTAAGTTTCCCATTTGATAGTACAAGATATATAATATTAGCAAAATGATAATTATCATTATCTGAGTGAATATATAGAGAAAGGGAATCTTCATTTAATAGACTATTTATTTCCGTATTATTATTATCAGTTGGGTTATTTATTAGACTAAATAAATCATTAGGCATTTCTTTTAGTTCATTTAATAATTCAAATTTAAAATAAAACGCTTTTAAGACATCAGAATAAATAATATCACTAAATACTAAATCACTTGCTTTGTATTTTATTTCTAAATTAGTTAATATTGCTACTAATTTTAACTCTAGCATTAACTGTTCTTTAAAACTAAGAAGGGCATTTTTTATTTTAGGTTTAGCTATATTTTCAATATTATTATAAATTCCTTCAACTGTTTCAAACTCATTTAAAAGCGAAATACTAGTTTTATCGCCAATACCAGGAACTCCTTTTATATTATCAGATGGATCTCCAGATAAAGCCATCATTTCCTTATATTGGTTAGGAGTAAGATTAGTTTTTTCATAAAAATTACTAAGATTATAATTATCTATAAACTTAGCACCTTGAATAAATATATTGACATCAATTGATTTATCAACTAACTGCAGAAGGTCTTTATCACCTGTAAAAATATTTACCTTAAAACCTAGTGCTTGATACTTTTTAGCATAAGAGCCAATTAAATCATCTGCTTCATAACCTATTCTTTCTTCATGCATAATACCTGCTGCATCTAGATAGTCTCTACAATATTGAAATTGTTCTACTAGTTCTTTTGGAGCTTCCTTTCTGTTAGCCTTGTAATCTTTTGATAAATCTTTTCTAAATGATGGCTTGCCTGTATCAAATAAAACTAATAAATGGGTGTGTTTAGTTTTAATAATTTTTTTAATCATTCTTATAAAAGGTACTAGGGCATTAGTATAATAGCCTTTTGATGTTTTAAGTATTGCCTGATTTATAGTAGCATAAAAAGAGCGAAAAATAATCGCATTTCCATCAATTAAAATTAACTCTTTATTTTCTTTAGAATCTAAACCTGCCACGGTTTTTGCCTTTACCTTTATATTGTTTTTGTTTTGGTTCAAGATTTTCACCTAAGCCTTCTGGGTTATTTTTTAATTGCTCCATCTGCTCAGGAGACATATTCATCATTTGTTTAATAGCCTTCTTTTGTTGTTCTAATGCTTCATATAAAGAATTGATATCCTTTATTGTTTTACCAGAACCATCGGCGATACGTTTTTTTCTTGATGGTGATTCTTTAACTAATTTAGGATTCTTTCTTTCTTCTTTAGTCATTGAAGTAACTAGTACTTCAAAACGATAGAAATCTGCTTCCTTAATGTTTTGTGCTGCTTCTTTAAACTTTTTTCCAACAAAAGGAATAAAGCCTATTAGTCTGGATATTTTACCCATTTTTTTTATCATTTGAAATTGTTTTAATAGATCATTAAAGTTAAAGGTATCATTGGCTAACTTTTCCATTATAGACATCGCTTCATCTTCATCAATAGCATTTTCTGCTTGCTCAATTAAAGTAAGCATATCGCCCATCCCAAGAATTCTTTTAGCCATTCGATCAGGATGGAATATTTCAATTGATTGAAGATCCTCACCAAATGATTGTAGTTTAATTGGAATATTAGCGACTTCTTTTATTGATAATGCTGCTCCACCTCTAGTATCACCATCAAGCTTAGTTAATATTGCCCCCGTACAAGTTAGTTTATCATTAAATGCCTTAGCAATATTAGCAGCATCTTGACCAGTCATAGCATCAACAGTTAATAATATTTCTCGTGGTTTAGCAATTTGTTTAAGTCTTACTAACTCATCCATCATCTCCTCATCAATATGAAGACGACCTGCAGTATCAATAATAACTAAATCGCAGGCTGTATTTATTGCTTCCTTAATACCTTCTTTAACTATTTTTTCAGGATCTTTTTTATCTAGTGAAAATACTGGAATACTTAGTTGCAAACCTAGTTTTTTTAACTGATCAATTGCAGCAGGACGATATATATCTGCAGCAATTAGTAGTGGTTTTTTCTTAGCTTGTTTTCTTAAAAACATAGCCAGTTTAGCAATAGCAGTTGTTTTACCTGAGCCTTGTAAACCTACAACCATATAAATGGTAGGGGGATTAGTATTAAATTCAAGGTCTGCTTTTTCAGAACCCATAATTAGTTTTAGTTCATCATGAACAATTTTAACAACTTGTTCTTGTGGTTTTAAGCCTTTAAGGACTTTTTGACCAATTGCTTTTTCCTTAATATTATCAGTAAATCTTTTTACTACTAAAAAGTTAACATCTGCTTCAAGTAATGAAATTCTAACATCACGCATCATCTCATCAATATCTTTTTCATTAAGTGAACCTTTTTGATTTAATTTTGAAAAAGTATTTTGTAATCTTTCTTCTAAGTTTGCCATACTAACCTCTATATATTTTTTATAATTTCATCAATTATTTCGTAATTATTATTATTTTTAAATTTAGTTAATTTATTTTTTAAATCTTTACTTTTTTGATATATATTTAATTTTTTTTCATAATCATGTAGTTTTGCTTCAATTTTTTTAATTGCATCTTGAACAGCAGCTTTAGAGATATTCATAATTTCAGATATTTCTAATAAGGTTAAATTTTCAATATGATAATAAGTAAAATATTCTTTTTGTTTTATAGTAAATAGTTTTTCATAAATTGAAAACAAACTACATAAGTAATTATTATCTAAGGTATTCATTATTTAAAAAAATCACTAAATAGACTATAAATATAATCTTCAATATCAAATGGGATTAGATCATCAATTCCTTCACCAAGGCCAACATATTTAATAGCTAAATTATATAAATGTCTAATTGCTAAGACAATACCACCTTTTGCAGTACCATCTAATTTAGTTAAAATAACACCGCTTAATTCTGTTGCTTGGTGAAACTCTCTTGCCTGATTAAGACCGTTTTGACCAGTAGTTGCATCGACTACTAAAAGTGTTTCTTTGGCTCCGTCTGGAATAATTTTAGAAATAACTTTTTTCATTTTTGAAAGTTCACTCATAAGATTAACTTTAGTTTGAAGTCGTCCAGCAGTATCTATTAGCACGCACTCATAGTGTTCTTTTTTAGCAAGTAGTAGTCCATCATATATAACAGAACTAGGATCACTTCCAGCCTCTTTAGAAAAAAAAGCACATTTAGCACGCTCACTCCAAACTTTTAATTGTTCTATTGCGCCTGCTCTAAAAGTATCAGCTGCAATTAAGAGTACTTTCTTTTTATCTTTAACCATATTATTTGCAATCTTACCAATACTTGTAGTTTTACCTGTACCATTTACTCCTACAAAAAGATATGTGTTTATTACACCTCTTTCGTATTTTAGATCTGTTACTACTAATTCATTATTTAAGTAGATATTAAATAATATATCAATAATCATTTCTTGCAAATCTTTGGGATTAGTTATTTTTTTTATTTTGATTTCTTCTTTTAGTTTATCTGAAAAAAATAAAACGGTATCTAAACCAATATCTGCTTGAATAAATAAGTTCTCAATTGAGTCAAATAAATCATCATCTATTTTTGATTTTGTCTTAAGTAGCTCTGTTAGGGATGAAAACATTTCTCTACTTTTATGAAGACCCATCATATATTTTTTATTTTTAGGTTTTCTTTTAAATAAATTAGCAAAAAAGCCCATATTATCACCTTTTTCTATAATATATTTATTTTATCAAAAAATAATATTTTAGATATAAAAAAGGTTTAAAAATTATAAAAATTTAACTTTAAGTACGAAAAATTGTAAATATCTTTATACCGTATAGATATCTATACATTTCTTTATTTCTTAACTACGTATTATAAAGATTTAATAATTACTAATGATATAGCTTGATAATTAAATGAGATTATTTTTTTCATAAAGATAAAACTATCCTAAATAAAAACAGCATTTTTAAAAAAATGCTGTTTAAATGCTGTTTAATTATAATACTAAGCAGGGTGATTTATGTTCCTTACTTAATTGCAGGCTTATAATAATAAATATTTTGTATGTTTTGTTTTAATATTCTGCGATCATTAGTATCTATTAAGGTTATTTTTTGTTCTTTGCTATCATATTTAAAAATATAATAAAAGCCCTTAAAATCTGGTCTCCCCACAGCCACTGTCTTACAAATTAAACGATTTTTTTCTTGTTTGTAAGTACCTTTACTAATTGAACTCCAAGCCCTAAATTGTAAGTAAAACTCATTATTCTCTTTTAATTCCAATAGTTTAGTGTCGCCTGGTTTACCATATTGGTCAATATATTTATAGACATAATTACCAATAGGTATTTTAGGTATATTATCTTTATTATCACATTTATTATCACAGCTGCACAAAACAAATAAAACTAATAAAAGTGAGATTAAATATAATGTTTTTTTCATGATTTTTTCTCTCTTTCTATATTATATTTAATGTCATAGACCAGAGACTCTTTTTTCATTTGTAAGAATTTAAAATATATTTGTTTCAGCAAAGAATTATTTTTATTATCTAATGAGTAATTATTTAAATTATAAAAAAATAAATTTATATCGTTTATACCTGGCGTTATTAGTTGATTACAAAAAATACATAAAATATCTTGATTATTATTAAAACTATTGCCAATACAATGTTCTATTCTTTCATAATCACATAAAGTACAATATGCTATATGTTTATGATTATCATAATAGAGTGGTGTATAAGATAGATTATGCTTAATTACTTTTTTATGTTCACAATCCGTACACCTAAGATGACATATTAAATCAATATAATTATGTGCTTCTTCTTTAAGCATTGTTTGACATCTTTCACATATACGCTTATGTGTAGAATCATTATATTTATTATTTTTTATTTCATGCGTACATAAATCCATATCTAAATAAACTGGATTTTTTGATATATTCCATCTTTCACTAAATATTTTCGGAATACTATTTATTTTATTAAAATATATTTCAGCATTATTAGTGTTTTCAAAAGCACAACTACCAATATAATTTATTGACGATGGTATATTTATACTTTGAAGCCTAGTCTGATCTTTAAAAGAATTAGCTTGAATTTTTGTAACATTATATACATTATGTTCATAATATATTGGTGATAATAAATGAATATCGTATTCTAAATAACCATCTATTTTATCAATAGTAATTTCTTGATCAACTATACTAAATGAAACATTATTATTACTATAATAATTTTTTGTAAATGTAATATAATAAACATCGCTATCATAATACTCACCTGTTGTTTCAGGCCCATCTTTTAAAGTATAAAATTCTTGTAACCATAATAAATCACTAGGGTGATGTAAATATCTTAAAATTGCTGTATTTCCTGGTTTATGATACCATTGCCTATCGTTTTTATCATACCTCATAAAGTGATAGTCCCAGTGATATATATTTCTAAGTGCAATTAATTCCTGATCATCGTTTATAAATAGAGGTTGATTTAATGAAATATTTACCTTATAACCTAGTGTTTCTAGATCATCTTTAACTAGATTTGCTAATCCATCTATAGTAAATACATTTCTTAGATATTCACGTCCATCTTTTACGAAATCCCCTGGTTGGTATTGATAAGTATAATTATAATCTTTTTCTGTTTTCCCTATAGCATAAGCATAACAATTGTAGAACTCATAATCATCCGTCCACTCTCCATGAACAACATTTTGTTGAAGTTTGTAATTTCCATTTGATTTAGTAGATATATTACTTGTTGATATTTTTTCTTTACATAAAATATTCTTTATTTGAGTATATATATCTATTAGCACATCGCTATTATAAGGTACTTCTAGATGAGGATTAGATAAGATATCATTATAAACATTATTAACAACATATTCAAATTGATTATTGTTTTTTAGCTCTTCTGAAACACAAATTTTATTTGATATAGTTTTAATAATTTCTTTATTTTCATTTATATTATTTGTTATTTTAGGATTGCTTACATTTAGGTCTTGTGCTTTAATATCAATTTTTTCTAAATTAATAGCAAAATATAAACAAAATAAGGAAATAATAAAAAAATATTTAATAAATCTTATTTTTTTTCTTCATATTAACCTCTTTCTAAATTTATATCCATTACTACTTACTTATCTAAATAAATATTATTAGCTTTTCTCTACACTACGAGTTCATATAAACATTTATTAAGTATATTAAATCATTATGATTTGTAATATTAAAATACAAAAAGATTTAGGCAATTAAGCCTAAATCCTTTTTATAAAAATTATTTAATAATTTTAGAAACTGTTCCTGCACCTACAGTTCTACCGCCTTCACGAATTGAGAACTTAGTTCCTTCCTCAATTGCGATTGGGTGAATTAGTTCAACTGTCATAGTTGTGTTATCTCCTGGCATAACCATTGCATCTTTACCACCTTTTAACTCGATAATACCAGTTACGTCAGTAGTTCTGAAGTAAAATTGTGGACGGTAGTTATTGAAAAATGGAGTATGTCTTCCACCTTCTTCTTTTGAAAGTACATAAACTTGAGCTTCAAATTTAGTATGAGGGTGAACAGTACCAGGTTTAGCAAGTACTTGACCTCTTTCAACTTGTGATCTTTCAATACCACGTAGTAGTACACCAACGTTATCACCTGCTTCAGCGCTATCAAGTAATTTTCTAAACATCTCAATACCAGTAACAACTGATTTTTGAGTATCTTTAATTCCAATGATTTCAACTGGATCTCCAACTTTAAGTGAACCTCTTTCAACACGACCAGTTGCAACAGTACCACGACCAGTAATTGTGAATACATCCTCAATTGGCATTAAGAAAGGTTTGTCAGTTTCTCTTACAGGATTATCGATATATTCATCAACTTTAGCCATTAATTCTTTAATTTTAGCAACATATGCAGGATCTCCTTCAATTGCTTTAAGGGCAGATCCTATAACGATTGGAGTTGTATCTCCTGGGAAATCATATTCTGATAATAGTTCTCTTACTTCCATTTCAACAAGTTCTAACATTTCAGGATCAGCAAGATCAGCCTTGTTTAAGAATACAACTATTTTAGGAACACCAACTTGACGAGCAAGTAGAATATGTTCTCTTGTTTGTGGCATTGGACCATCTGCAGCAGATACTACAAGAATAGCACCATCCATTTGGGCAGCACCAGTAATCATATTTTTAACATAATCAGCGTGTCCTGGGCAATCTACGTGAGCGTAGTGTCTTTTTGCAGTTTCGTATTCAACGTGAGCAGAGTTAATAGTAATTCCTCTTTCTCTTTCTTCTGGTGCTTTATCAATTTGAGCATAGTCAAATTTTTGAGCTAATCCTTCTTTTGATAAAACAGTAGTAATAGCAGCAGTTAGGGTTGTTTTACCATGGTCAACGTGACCGATTGTACCGATGTTTACATGCGGTTTTGTTCTTTCAAATTTTTGTTTTGCCATATTATTTTTCCTCCTATATTTTTTTAACTAAGTTAATTATATTTTACCTTATAATTTTAGTTTTTGCAACTTTTAAGAATTGCTACCACGTTTTTTAACAATCTCTTCTAAAATTGATTTAGGTGTAGGACTGTAGTGATCAAATTGCATAATGAAGTTGGCTCTTCCTTGTGAATTAGATCTTAGGTTGGTAGCATATCCAAACATTTCAGCAAGTGGTACCATTGATTCAATAGTAATTGCATTACCACGTGCGCCTTGTGATTCCATTCTTCCACGTCTTGAAGTAAGATCTCCTATAACATTTCCAACATATTCATTTGGCGTTAGGACTTCTACTTTCATAATTGGTTCTAGAAGAGTAGGATTTCCTTTAGTTTTTAGCTCTTTTAATGCCATTGAAGCGGCAATTTTAAATGCCATTTCTGATGAGTCAACCTCGTGGAATGAACCATCATATAATGTAGCTTTTAAATCCATTACAGGATATCCTGCAATAATTCCAGCATCTAGTGCTTCAACTAAACCTTTCTCAACTGCAGGAATATATTCTTTAGGAATTCTTCCGCCTGTTACTTTATCAATAAACTCAAAACCTTTACCAGGGTTTGGTTCAAACTTAATTAACACGTGAGCATATTGTCCACGACCGCCTGATTGACGAATAAATTTAGACTCAATATCTGCAAGTTTAGTAATTGTCTCACGATATGATACTTGTGGTTCTGCTACATTTGCTTCAACCTTAAATTCTCTTTTTAAGCGATCAACAATAATATCAAGGTGCAACTCACCCATACCAGCGATAATTGTTTGACCAGTTTCGTGATCAATATATGATCTAAATGTTGGGTCTTCTTCTGCTAGTTTAGCCAGTGCTAAAGACATCTTATCTTGATCTTGTTTAGTTTTAGGTTCAATTGCTACGTTAATTACAGGTTCTGGGAAGTGCATTTTTTCAAGAATGATTTTTTGCCCCTCAGCAGATAAGGTATCACCTGTAGTAGTATTTTTTAAACCTACAACTGCTGCAATATCACCAGCATACACTGCGTCTACTTCGGTTCTATTGTTAGCATGCATTAGTAGAATACGACCAAATCTTTCTTTTTGATCTTTAGAAACATTTTGCACATATGAACCAGTTTTAAGCATTCCTGAATATACTCTAAAATATGTTAGTTTACCAACATATGGGTCAGTCATAACTTTAAAAGCAAGCGCAGTAAATGGTTCATTGTCATCTGGTTTACGAATTACTTCATTACCCTTATCATCAGTTCCTTTAATTGCTTCTACATCAAGTGGGCTTGGTAAATAATCAATTACTGCATCAAGAACTAATTTAACACCTTTGTTTTTAAATGCTGTTCCACATAATACTGGGAATAGTTCAACAGATAAAGTTGCCTTACGCATAACTTTTTTAATTAAATCAATTGATGGTTCGCCACCTTCAAGAAAAGTCATCATTAACTCATCATCGAAATCAGCAAGTGTTTCAATCATTTCTTGTCTTTTTTCTTCAACTTTTTTTACTAAATTAGCAGGAATTTCAACTTCTTTAGTTTTTTCATCAATTCCTTCATCATAAAGATAAGCTTTTTTAGTAACTAAATCGATAATACCTTTGAAGTTAGTCTCAGCACCGATAGGCCATTGAATAGCAACAGCTTTAGCACCAAGGCGTTCTTTAATAGTACCAACTGCATTTTCAAAATCTGCACCAATTTTATCCATTTTATTTACAAAAACAATTCTTGGTACTTTATAATCAGTTGCTTGACGCCATACTGTTTCAGTTTGTGGTTCTACTCCTGCTTGTGCATCTAAAACCGTAACTGCACCATCAAGAACTCTAAGAGATCTTGAAACTTCAACTGTAAAATCAACGTGTCCTGGGGTATCAATAATATTTACTTTATAATCTTTCCAGAATGCAGTGGTTGCTGCAGAAGTAATTGTAATACCTCTTTCTTGTTCTTGCTCCATCCAGTCCATCTGGGCAGCACCTTCATGAGTTTCACCAATTTTATGAATTTTACCTGTATGGTATAAAACACGCTCAGTTGTTGTAGTTTTACCAGCATCAATATGAGCCATAATACCAATATTACGAGTTTTTTCTAATGATATATTTCTAGCCATAATATTCTACCATCTGTAATGTGCAAAAGCCTTATTAGCCTCAGCCATTCTATGAGTATCATCACGTTTTTTAACACTAGCACCTTGATTATTAGCAGCATCCATAATTTCTTTAGCTAATTTTTCTGCCATAGTTTTTTCATTTCTTAATCTAGCATATTGAATAATCCAACGAAGACCTAGTGCTTGTTTTCTATTCGGTTTAACCTCTACTGGAACTTGGTAGTTTTGACCACCAACTCTTCTTGATCTTGTTTCAATAATAGGCATAACATTATTCATCGCTTGATTAAAAACTTCAATTGGATTTTTGCCTGCTTTTTTTTCTACAATTTCAAATGCACTATATAATATTGATTGTGCAGTACCTTTTTTTCCATCTAACATAATAGTGTTAATAATTTTAGTTACTAATTTAGAATTATAGATTGGATCTGGTAGCACATCACGTTTTGGAACATAACCTTTTCTTGGCATAAATTCCCTCCTTATTTAGGACGTTTAGCCCCATAACGGGAACGACCTTGTTTACGATTAGCAACTCCAGAAGCATCTAGAGTACCTCTTATAATATGATATCTAACACCTGGTAAGTCTTTAACACGACCTCCACGAATTAGTACTACACCGTGTTCTTGTAGTGTATGTCCAATTCCTGGGATGTAAGCAGTTACTTCTGCACCATTTGATAGACGTACTCTAGCATATTTGCGTAATGCTGAGTTTGGTTTTTTTGGAGTCATTGTAGTTACTTTTGTACATACTCCTCTTTTTTGTGGTGATGGATACTTAGAAACTTTCTTTTTTAAGTTATTAAATCCAAAGCCTAGTGCAGGTGCTTTTGATTTATATTCTTTCTTTCCACGACCTTGTGATACTAGCTGTTGTATTGTAGGCATTTTGCTCCTTTCTTGAACACATACCCTAGTGTTCCATATTTTTCTAAAAATTAAATGGCATAATTATTTGCCATTTCAAAAAACAAAAATATTATACTATTATTTAGTTTTTTTTTCAAATTATATGCTTATAAATCAAATTTTTAATGATTTTTTTTAATTTATACACTTTGTTCTTCATCTAAGAGCCAATTGATTATATTTTTAACCTTTATGCCTCTTATATCATAATTATGTTGATTAGTTTTAGTTATTATCATTTTAGGATAATTATCTCTTATTTGCTCTAAAGGAAATAGTTCTCTTTTAAGTGCATCTTCTCCACTTATATCATCTGCTACTTGGATATATATTCTTAACCCGTTTTTAATAGCAATAAAATCCACTTCCTTATCATATATTTTACCTACATATATTTCGTAGCCTCTTCTAAGGAGTTCAATTGCAACAACATTTTCGTATAATCGCCCATAATCAAAATATTTTTTTCCTAATTTAGCAAATCTTAGTGCATGATCTATAACATAATATTTTTCATTAGTTTTTAAATAACTACTTCCTTTTACATCATATCTTTTTACCTTATAAAAAACATAACCACTGCATAAATAATTAATATAATTAACAATCGTTTTATAATCTATTTTTATTTTTTCATTGTTTATTCTATTTGTTATATTATTAAGTGAAGTAATATTTGAAATATTATCTAATAAAAAAAGGAGTATTTCATTAATATAGGCAGGATTTGTAATATTATTTTTAGTAATTATATCTTTTACTACAACTGAGTCTATTAAATTTGTAAAGTATTTAAGTTTAGTTGCCTCACTATCATAAACATACGATCCAGCAAAGCCACCCTCTAATAAATACTTATCAAAAGCAAGATTTTTATTTTCAAAATTAAAATATTCGATATATTCTTTAAAAGAAAACGGAAATACTTCAATATTAAGATATCTTCCGCTAAATAAGGTAGCAAGGTCTCCTGAGAGCATAAACGCATTGGAGCCGGTTATATAGATATCATACATTTGCATATCATATAAATCATTGATTACTAACTCAAAATTTTTGCACATCTGTATTTCATCAATAAATAAATAATTGTTCATATTTTTTTTATAATTTTGATAAACATATTTATATAATTCATTATAATCTGTTAATGCACTAAATTTATTTAAGTTAAAATTAATTCTAACTATATTAGTATTTTTTTCATTATTTTCAATATAATTTGCTAATTGATTTAAAAGAAAACTCTTGCCTACTCTACGTATACCAGTAATAATTTTGATATCTGGTTTATTTTTTAAACTAAGTAATTCTTCCATATAGTTTTTTCTATATAATATTTTCATTAAATCACCAATTGTATTTTATCATAATTCCAAAAAAATAAAATAAAATATATTTTTTGGAATCAGAAACTTTTAAAAAATATCGCTCTAAATAGAGCGATATTTTAGTAGTTAAGTAATAAATTTATTAAAGGTATAATTTTTTGAGCACCAACTTCACAGACAAACTTTTGAATAATATTTTCTCCATTAACTGGATTATTTTTATCTTTTGGTTTTAGTTTATTAACTGTGCATTTAGTTTGTTCTAATAAATAATGTCTTGCTTTAATAAAATTTTCAATATTATGATTTTGTGCATATTGCAAGGCATAAATTAAACTATTTAACACATAATTAAGTGCTTTTGCAAAAGGTGTAATTTCACTTAAGAAAGCCTTATTTTCGATTAGTTTAATTTGTTTAATATTTACAATTACACCATTAGCTAACTTAATTAGTTCAGGAATAAATTGATCAATATTTTCTTTATTTACAGCCAGCGGAGTAATTTTTTCAATTAAATGATCAAAATCTGTCGACTCGTTAAAAACTAATCTTAAATTATCATTTATTTTTTGATCAAGAAAACCCATATGATTTAAAATTGGTTTTAATAACTCATCATGGCTGCCTACTAAAACTTTAAGGGCTTTATTATATGATGCAAGTGGACTGTATTCTTTCATATTCCATGTAAAATTAGCACAACTAATTAGTGCAATCTTGCTAGCCTCTGCTTGGTGCATAGGATTGGCATAAAAACAGTTAATATTTTCAAGATCACTTTCAAGATTATAAACTGGTCCTATTAAAAGTTTACGATCACAATAATCATTAACCGGATAGTTCCACCAAATTGCAAGGTTTCGTTTTACCTGAGCAACATCAAGTGGATATTTAAAGTACTCATTTTTTATTGGAGATGTCGTATTTTGTCCCGTCCACATAATGTCAATATCTGGGTTTAATTTTTCTAGATAGTATTTAAAATACTCTTCGATACTTGGGCCCCATGAATTGCAATATCTTGTAGCAACTACTAATATAGGAGCAACATCACCTTTTTCTTTAACAAAGTTATTATCAATTTTATTAATAAAATTAACCTGTCCCTGATAGTCAATGTTTTTAGTAATATCATCAAAAAATATTCCAAAACGTCTAACTCCAATATTGTATAGTTGTTCTAATTTATCTAGTGCTTTATTATAATCAATGGCGCTATCTAAATTAATATTATCTCCTGGATGCAAACACCATGTAAAAGTAATATTATTATAAGTGCATGCTCTTACTAGTTCTTCTAGATTATGCAGTTCTTTTTCAGGATATGGGATTGCCCAATCAAGCCTATGAAATCTATCATCTTTTGGCGCATAAACATATTCATTCATTTTATACTTGCTAATGGTTGTAATAATACTTAATCTCTCTTCATGCGTCCAAGGAATTCCATAAAAGCCTTCAACTAAACCTCTTCTAGGAATATCAAAATTATCTTTGATTGTAAGGGCAACTAGGTTGTCATTGTATTGAGTAATTGTTCTTAGTGTAAGAAAAGCATAATTAATATTTTCATTATCTTTAGCAATTATCTTAACTACTCTATTATTAATATCTAAAATATAACCTTTTACATCAACAGCATAAGAGACCACCAAACTATAATTTGGTTGTCTATAAATTTCTTTTGGAAAATAATGATTTAATTTTTCTTGTAGCTCGTGCGTTAAATATGTAGCAATAATACCTGTAATGGGTTCAATTGGCTCATTAGTTTGAACTACTTCTTTAGGAGTAGGAAATATTACTTCTTTAAAGTTAATTAATGTTTCCAAACTGTGATAACACCTTACCTTCAATTTCGTTATAGATCTCTTTAGACAGATCTAAATATTGTCTTAGTTTTTCTTTACCTTGTGCAATCTTTTCACCGTTATAAGAATACCATGATCCTGCTTTATCAATATAGTTATAATCTACTGCTAAATCAATTACTTCATCAACTTTTGATAAGCCTTTACCATAGTAAAGAATAACTGACGTCTTTTTAAATGGTGGCGCTACTTTATTTTTTACAACCGAGATTTTAATCTCATTTCCGATTACTTGAGTGCCATCTTTAATTTGTTCTCCTCTTCTAATATCAAGTCTTACTGTTGAGTAAAACTTTAAGGCCCTGCCACCAGGAGTAGTTTCAGGGTTCCCATACATTATACCAACTTTTTCTCTTATTTGGTTAATAAAGATTACTGTGGTATTAGTTTTTGAAATAATACCTGATAATTTACGCATTGCCTGCGACATAAGTCTGGCCTGTAGTCCTACATGTGACTCACCCATCTCGCCTGATATTTCAGCCTCAGGTACTAAGGCTGCTACCGAGTCTACTACTAACATACTAATACTTTCTGATCTAATTAGTGCTTCAGCAATCTCGAGTGCTTGCTCACCTGTATCAGGTTGTGATAAAACTAAGTTATCAATATCTACGCCAAGGGATTGGGCGTATTGGGCATCAAGAGCATGTTCAGCATCAATAAAGGCAACGTAGCCTCCACTTTTTTGTGCTTCTGCTATAGCATGGAGCGCAAGGGTAGTTTTACCAGTTGACTCAGGACCGAAAATTTCAATAATCCTCCCCTTAGGATATCCGCCTACGCCAAGTGCTTTATCTAAAAGAATAGAACCACTTGGTATAACTTCAATTTTCTGTTTTGCCCCATCACCTAGGCGCATTACTGCCCCTTTACCAAATTGTTTTTCAATTGCTTGCAATACTTTTGCTAATTGTTCATTTTTTATTTCAGCCATTTTTATCACCATCCAGTATATAATAGCCGAATTATTAATTTTTACTTTTTTTATTTTAATCTTATAAAATATGATTTATTAAATGAAAACTCATTTGATTGCCTAGAAACTACTTTTTTAAGCAATACTTTAGATTTAATAACCATATCAATGCCAGACACTACTGTTAAAAGCATTATAATAACTAGAAGTGAAATTGATAAATAACAATATTTTTGTTTAGTTAATTCTCTTAAATTAAAAGAGTTAAAACCTAAAATAATAAGTGCAACCATAGTAGAAGCTGTTTTAATTTTACCCCAAATCGATGCTGCAATAACTTGTCTTTTATAAACTGCTACTAATCTTATACCTGAGACAAAAAACTCTCTTGTAATAATAACAATATTAGTAGTAATAAGTAATGCTCTTAGTAAAAGGTCTTCATTAAAATAGTGGTAAAAAAATAAACTATTTAGGGTACTTAATACTAAAATTTTATCTAATATAGGATCTAGGAATTTCCCAAATACTGTAACTTCGTGTCTTTTTCTTGCAAAATAACCATCTAAAAAGTCAGTAAGTGAGGCAATTATAAATAAAAAGATAAAAATAATTTGTCCCACAGAAACATTGAGAAATAACTCGTAATTAAAATAATCAATAAAAGCCCCTAAAAAGGCAAAAGTTAGTATCGCGGGTATGAAGAGAAATCTAGAAATAGTAATTTTATTGGCTAATGTCATAATATAAACATCCTTTCTTTTATTTGCATTTAATTTAGTTTTTTGTTAAAATATTTAATATCATTTAAGGAGGATAGTATGGCGAATATTAAACAACAAATTAAGCGTATTAAAACTAATGAAAAGCGCCGTTTAATTAATGTGTCAATTAAATCTGGAGTTAAGACATCTTTTAAAGTTGTTGAGAAAGCAGTTAAAGAAAATAATAAAGAGGCTGCAAATGTTGCTTTAAACAACGCATATAAAAAATTAGATATGGCATGTTCAAAAGGTGTTTATCATAAAAACTATGTTGCTAGACATAAATCAACTCTTGCTAAATTAGTTCTAACTTTAAAATAATCAAAAGCTGCGTGGCAGCTTTTTTTTATATATTTATTATATCAATAAATACTAATTATTTATTTTGTATATAATAACGCCATATTTCTTGGCCTTTTCCTGATGTTTGTTGAAAGATATATTTAAGATGTTTAAACTTATTTTCTTCACTATAAGGGTACTTTGGATTTACTCCGATTTTATTAATATATGCATCAGGAGTAAAGTTAGAAATATTATATTGTGTCCTAACATCATAGCAAATAGCAACTAATAAATTATAAGTAGCCACAACATCATCAATGGCACGATGTGAGTTAATACCTTCTACATTTAATAACTTAATTGCATCTTCTAATTTATGTCTGTATGGATAGAAATCTTTATACATTGCCATTACATCTAAAACATCATTAGTAATTACAAAATCTTTATTAAAATAGTTAATAAAACTTTTTAAAAACAATAGATCAAAATGAACATTATAGCCACATAAGATCATATCTTTAGAGTAGTTCTCCATAAAAATTTGACAAGCCTCTGATTTGGTAATACCATCTGATTCTAAAAGTTCATCGGTAATATGGGTTAGATTTTTAATTTCCTCAGTTAATGGCTCATTTTGTTTTATTAAAATATCATAGCGTTTATATTCTTGATATTTACCATTAATATTTTTAAAATATAAAAGTCCCATTTCAATAATTTCACATTTATTATAATCAAGACCTGTTGTTTCAAAGTCAAATACTAATAAATCTTTAGTCATTATTATAACCTCCTAGTAAAAATAATTCAAATGATGATTTAATATTTTCTAAACCAATTTTTACATTATAATCAATTAGCGCTAATTTATTTAATAACTTAATAAGTTCTTCTTCGGTAATATTTTTAGAATCTCTTGCCAGGTAGTATACCTTACCAGATGAGATCATTAACTCTTTTGCACAAATATCTTGATTATAACCTAATTTAATATAACGTTTGACTAAATATATTTGAGAAAGTGATTTAGCAAATAAATATAATATATTTGATGGATCATTACCTAAGTTTACTAATTTATGATATTTTTTGATTAGTTTATCATTATTTTTAGTAAGAAAGTATCCTACTAAATTAAAGATCTCATTCTCAGGGTCCATTTCAAGACAAATTGATATATCTTTAATATTTATTTCACTATCATCATATTTATATAAAATTAACTTTGATATTTCTTGATCTATTAACGAAATATTATACTTTGTTCGTTCTAATAAAAGATTAAGTGCATCTTCAGATATTGATAGGTTAAACTTAACAAAATATTTAGCAGCATAATTATATAATTCTTTAACTGATAAAAGTTTAACTTCTTTTTTCTTAAAACTATCTAATATCTTAACAAATTCATTTTTGATAATAAGATTATCATTAGTAATTATAACTAAATTATCAGGATTTGTTATATTTTGTTCAATACTTGCTAACTTTTCTTGAGTTAGTGCTAATTTAAAAAAATTTTTCAAAACAAAAATTTTTTTAGTTGTAAAAAAAGAACTTGTTGATAGTTCTTCTAAAAACTCATCTATATTGTTTTCTTTAAAATCATATCTAAAAGTATTTAGATTATCAACAGATTCTTTTTTTTGGTATTGGGTGACTAATTTTTTTATTTCTTTTTGGATTAAATACTCATTTTCACCATAAAGAAATATTAAATTATCCATAATTTTATTTGAAAAAATTTGATCTCGCTTGTGCTTTTATTTCGCTAGATGCTGCAAAAGGAATTCTTGTCGTATATTTTTTTCTAAATGCAACAGTTTTCTTAATAGGCCACTCAAAAATATCGCTGTTCCATCTTGCTATTGTAGAATTATATTTTTCTCTAGCCGCAGTAATTTCTTTTTGTAAATAAGAGTTTTCCTTAATTGCACGAGCGAAATTTTCTTGTGCTTGAAGTTCAGGATATCTTTCAAAGGCTACATTAATACTAGTTCCTAATTTATCAAGTGAAGATTGAACTAAATTTCTTGAGGACTCATCAATATTAGCACCTTGTGAAATAGCACCAGAT
The DNA here is from genome assembly GCA_963540875.1 of uncultured Acholeplasmataceae bacterium. Taxonomy (GTDB): domain Bacteria; phylum Bacillota_I; class Bacilli_A; order Acholeplasmatales; family Acholeplasmataceae; genus CAUTNH01. Next base: position 186,440 of record CAUTQZ010000001.1, read on the forward strand.
CTTAAACCGGCAATTTCAGTTTGAGTGTCATGGTCTAATTTAGCAGATTTTTCCACAATAGATGCAAGGTTTTGTAAAATTTGCACTCTTTGTTCTAAGTAGTTATCAATCGTTGAAGCATCGGCTTGAATTCTTTGTTGAAGTTGCTCTAGATATTCTTGGGCTTTAACTTTCTTAAAAAGATAGATTAGCCCAAAAATAATTGGGATTGGTAAGAACCATAATATTATCTCAAATATTAAGGTTCCTGTTCCTACTTTTGGTTGTAATTGCTTTTCAATTACACCAGTATCTCTTCCTTCAGAGACTTTGTCAGTCATTTCATCTAATTCATTAATCATTTTTTTCTTCCTTTCTATTTAAAAATTTATTCCAATCAACATTTTCATTACTTATTATATCATTATATTCAAAAACTATATAATTTCCAAATATAACCGGTTTATATTTAAAGTTTAACTCAGAACATTTAGTATATAATTGTTCAACTTCAAGTGCACTCATATCATCAAGAAAAGTTATTGCAAGTTCTAATTCGGTGTTAATCGGATCAAATTTTAACCATTCAACTGGAATACTATGCATTAGTCCATCGCCACCTAATTTTGTTATGTAATCAACCATTTTTGTTGCTTTGAAACTATCATATTTAACTTTGATGTAGTCAAAATCTTGGTTAGAATTTTGATATTTTGTATGAGCAATTAAATCTGCTTTATGGTATTTCTCATCCTTTAACAGGTTGTTTTTATCTGCAAACCAAAATGCGGCTACTTCATGAATTGCCATAGGGAATTTTTCCTTAGTTTTAGGATATAATTTCTGATCAAAGTTTTCACTTAATTGAAATTCAGGAATTGCTAAAACTGGAGCTAATAAATGATAAATTGATTTAAAATAAAGATCACAATATAAGTAAAATTTCTCCTTTATTACTTTATAGTTAATATCATAATAACCATCTAGACTTTCTAGCTCATCAGTAATACTATTAGCACTACATTTAATATAGTTTAGTTTTTTGTCTTTTGTAAAATAATAATCATCAAATAATACTCCATCATTAACAGTTGGCGTAAATAATGCTAATAACTGTTTTTGAGCAAAGGGGGTAAATAATATTCTAAACTCATTTTCATCATCTCTATCATAGGCTCCCCAAACATACTCAAATTCTTTATTAGTAAGTGGTGTAAAGGGATGATTTTCCTTAACAGCCATTTTTTCATACTTTTCTATTTCCTTAACACCAGATTTTAAATAACTCGCTAATCCTTTAGGATTAAGGGCAACATTAGAGTAGCCTGATGGTTTCCTAGAAAAACTTAGATTGGGTGCACTATCGCTAGTATAGATAAACTCACCATCATTAAAATAATATGGATATGGTTTAGTTACAACAGCAGTTAAAACTTGCGAACGGGAATAAGTTTTATCACCAATATGTTGCGTCCAATGAATAGTTATAGAACCACTATATTGTTTTGTTCCCATTTTAAAATATTCATAATTTAGTAATAAAAAAGGATTATTCATTACTACGCCAGACAATACGCTAGTATAATTAAGATCTTTAGAGTATAGCCTTAAATCAAAATCGTCTTGTAAATAATTAATAAGCGCTGCTGAGATAGTTTTATTTATAGAGATAAACGGGAGTGTCTTATTAACTAATTGGGAGGCAACATTATTTTTAATTAAATTAAAAAGTGGTGTTATTTGTGATTTTGCTAATTCAATAGTTTTATTTATTACCGAGTTATCTGATTCAACATCTAGTTTATATTTTTTTATGTTTTTGTTTATTAAAAGAGCAATTAAAATAATAAAACCAATCGCAATCAAAATAAATGCAATCGTTAGTGCAATCCCCCCACCATAACTAATTACCTTAAATAATAGTTTTTCTTTTACTAATTGATAAATTGAGATTGCTGCTAAAATAAAAAATGCTACTGCAAAAAAACTAGTAAAACCTCTACCAATTTGTTGCCATTTAATTTTTTTTAAATTAGCCTTTTTTTGGTCTTTAGCAGCATTTAGATTCTCTATTGTTTTACTATTTTCTTTAATATCAATACTTGATTTTTCAGTTATTTGATCAAAATATTCATCTAAATTGGCTCTATATTCTTCTAGATATTTAGGATAATCATCTGCTGGCGAAAAGACATCTCCAATTTTTGATAAGACTTGCTTGCGTTTATTATCCTTATCTAATTGCTCATCTACATAACTTAAAATTTCATCCTTTATTTCTGTAAGGACACTAAAATTTTCTTTTTTTTCTTTATCTAGGTGCTCGCTTTTATGGTTATCATTAACCATATCTTCAAGATCTTCAATTACATTTTCATTTATTTCGTTCATTAAATACTCCTAAATTTTATTATTTAATAATTTTAAAATTTGCTCTTCTGATAAATTTTTAATATCATTTTCATAAAATATAATATGATTATTTATAATCACTGGGATTGATTTTAAATTTAGCTCTTCACAATAATTAGTTAATTTATTAATTTCATTTTGTGATAGATCATCTACATAAGAAATTGCTAAAAGTGATTTTTTTTCACATGGTAAATATTTAGTCCAAGGTATTTCTATTTTGTGAATTTTTCCATCGCCACCAACTTTTTTAATTATCTCAATTTTTTCAATTCCTTCAAATGAACGTGCATTAACTTCGATAATATCAAAATATTTGCTTGGTCCAATGTATTTAGTATTAAAAATTGTTTCACAATATGAATTTTTTTCATCTGGTTCAATCGGATTTTTTTTAGCAAAAGCATTAGCACACATTTCATGAACTGCTTTAGAAAATTTTTGATTAACTCTTTTATATCCTTTAAATTCAAAGTTTTCATTTAATTGAAACTCAGGAATTGCTAATATTGGTGCCATTAAATGGTAGAGGTCATTAAAATAATTTTCTACATAATCAAATAATTTCTCTCTAATTTTATCATAACTAATATCAAATAAATCAATAGGTGATATATCTACATAAGAATACATTGAATATGGGGCTTTCATATAAACTACCTTGCCAATTTTATCTATATAATAATTATCCATAAATCCGCTTTCAGTTGATCTTAGCAGTTCTAATAATTGCCTTTGGGCAAGTGGCGTAAATAAAATACGATATTCATTTTCATTATTTCTATTTAGAGCTCCAAATGCAATTTCAAACTCAATATTATTTAATGGCGTGAAAGGATGGTTTTTTATTATCGCTTCTTGATGCAATTCTTTTAAATAATGTTCAGCGCTTCTTAGATAGTCTTCTAATAACTTAGGTTCTCCAGCCACTTTATGATATTCACTAGGTTGTCGTGAAAAATTTAAATTAGGTGCACTATCATTAGTATAAATAAACTCACTTTCATGACTATAAACTGGTCTTGGCTTGATAATACTAGCATCAAGCGTTTGTGTTCTACGATAAGTATTGCCATTCATGTATACACTCCATTCGATATCAACAGAATTAGTATATGTAATAGTATCTAGATAAAACATTCTGTAGTTTAGTACTAAAAATGGATTATTAATAATTAAACCGCTAACAACATTTACATGTGAAATATCTTTATTATATAATTTAATATCATATTCTTCTTGCATAAAAAGAGCTTTTTCTGCAGAAAAGGTTTTATTTATTCTTACATTAGGCAAAACTTTATTTATTATAGATGGAGCAATTCCCATTTTTATATAATCTAATAACGGGAGCATCATATTACCTGCTTTAGTAGTTTTTTGCTCTATTTCATCAACATTTAAAATCATTTTAGATTTCAATTTAGTATTTTCTTTTTTTAGTTTTAAAAATATATATAATAAAGCAAGAATTAAAATAGCAATAGCTAAGGCCATTAAAGGAAATCCTGTCCATAGAGGTAAGGCTCCAAACATTTTTTTAGTTTCTTTGTATTCAATAAAGCCACCAAATAATGAGATTATAAAAAATATATCAACTCCTATTACTACATATAAAATTGAAGCAATTTTGTTATTTTTATTAATACTCTTATTCTTTTCTGTGTGGTTTTCTTTTGATAGACTTAGTTCTTGAATAAGTTTTTTATTTTCTTTGTAATCAACATTACTTTTTTTTGTAATATCATTAAAATGATCATCTAATTTATCTCTTAAGGCTTGAACATTATCTTGATAATCTTTACTAGGGTTTACCATAACATTGCATTCATTTTGGTTAATAAAATTAAGATCATCTTCATCAATAAGTTTATCTATATAAGAGTATTGAAAACTATCCTCAAGATTTTTCTTAATTACTTCAATATCTTCACTCGTAGTATTATTTAAATGGATGTTTTCTTTATTAGAATTAATTTCATCAAGAGAATAATCATCTTCATTGTCATATTCAAAAGAAGCAAATGGAGCCTTATCATCAAGCTCATCATCTTCTAAATAATTACTATCTTCATTATTAAAAGAACCATAGTCACTATCTTCTTGCTGCATATATTTAATTTTGTTTTTTTCTTTTATATACATATATCTATTATACTCTATAGGAGCAATTTATTTTAATTATAAAAATAACTAATTATATTATCCTTGATAATTTTATTGGCCATAAAATAATAAATAAGTGTATTATCTTTATATGTTATAAATAACCTGGTTTTATTTAGTCTATATCTTTTTACTACCTCATCTCCTGGATGGCGATAACGGTTATGTTCGCCACATGATATAATTCCATAAGTTGGACTAACCGCCTGAATAAAGTTTTTACTACTAGCAAAAGATGAACCATGATGAGGTATCATTAAAAGATCACACTTTAAAAAACTATTATATTTTACAACTAAATCCTTTTCAACCATTTGAGATATATCACCAGTATAAAGGATTTTGCGTTCATTTACAGTAATTTTTATAACTAATGAATTATCATTTTTACTTTGATAAGTGGCTCCTTTTAAAAATACAAAATTAAACTCATTACTGCCATAGGTCTTATCAAATATCACATCCCTAGGTCTATGTGTTAAATTTTTATACTGATCAGTTGGAGATAAATAAATATTATCAATTTTAATATAGTCTTTAATTTTTTTATAACCCCCATAGTGATCTTCGTCGCTATGAGTAATAATTAAATAATCAATTTTGCGTACTCCAATTTTATCAAGAATATCCCTACAATTACCATAAAGATCAATTGCCATAACTTTCTTAGTTTTACTATCATATATAAGCGAAAAATTACCTTGTTCTACATTAAAAAAATAGCTTTTTGTAAAGATAGATAAATAAAATTGAAAGTAGTTTAAAATAAATAAATTTATAATTACTAAAAGTATTACTACTTTAATAAATATTTTTTTATATTTTAAAAAAAGATATATCCCTAAATAAATTAAGAAAATAAAATAGAAGTTCATTACTGGTATTGAAAAACTAAAGTTAATATATTTTATATTTTTAAAAAGATTATTAATAAATTTAAAAAATGGTTCCGTTAGTAAACTTAGTGGAGGAAAAATAATTAAAATAAATGTTGCAGGAATTAAAAGATATTTAAATACTAATATAATAAATGGCGCTAGAAGAAACATTAGTAAGTTAAAACGGTTATAAAATCTTAATATAATTGGTAAAAGTAAAAAAAAGTAAAGATAATAACTTAATATATTTTTAATAAATAATGGTATTTTATCTAAATATTTATTTAAGATAATACTAATAAAAATAAAACTAAACCCGATAATATAACTAATTTGATATATTTGATTAGGAAATAATATTGTTAATATTATAAACGAAAAAGACAAAGCTTCTTTTCTTGATATATTAAATAAAAAGATTAATAGATAATATAAAAAATATCTTTTAATTGTAGTGCTATTTAAAAATATAGCAAGTATAAATAATAGTATTATAATTATTAAATCTTGAATTATTTTATTAAGACTAATTATAAAAAAAATCTTTTTGATAATACTAACTAAAACATATAAATGAAGGCCCGAAAAAAAGATAAGTCTTAATAGCTTAATTTCATTTAAAAAATGAATAAAATTATTATTAGAAAAATTTTGTCCTCTGGTAAATAACATTAACCACTCTTTAGAAAAATCAGGGTAAAGATTAAAATATCTTCCGATTAAAGAATTATTATTTGAAATAATTTCAAGTTTATCTATTTTTATTTTAGCCTTTATAAAAGAAGAAAAATAATATTTAAACGGACTAAAGCCATAAGGAGTTTTTGGCTTAGTAGCAAGATATTCTTTATAATTTATTTTTATATTAGCACCAATATTAAGATTAGTTGAAGAATTAAAAACATACTTATAAATACCACTTCTTATAATGTATTTATAGCCATATTCTGTTTTTACTTTAAAAATAACTTTAGCACTACTAATTTGATGATTAAGATTAAAGATTAAATAATAGAGTAAATAAGAAAATAAAAATAACCCTATAATTACAAGTAATGGGAGTAATTTATATTTTTTTCGATATAAAAATAAAAATGAAAAAAATAAAATAATAAAAGGAATAAAATAAAAAGCAAGCACAAGGCTTGCTAGGATTATCGCATAGACATAAGATTTACTAGCAATAGATGATATCTTTAATTTTAAGAAATTCAGTTTTTGATACAAAACCATTTTTTACTAGTTCTTCTTTTGAAGTAATTTTAGTATTTTGTCTGTAGCTTAGGATTTTCTCAACTTGTTTATTATCAAGAATTTGCTCTAATTCTTTTTTATTGGCTTTATTAATATCTAATAGTGGTCTTGTTTTAATGTAGATGATTTTCTTTTCAGTTATTACCATATCTTTAAGATCATCATTTAATAGGGCATTTTCCTTAAAGCCACCAAATGCTCTTGTGATATCACTTAGCTTAGTTCCTTTTTTTACTAACATATTTACTGGTTTATATACTGCCCCTGAGATGGATACTCTGCATAAATCATTGTCATTAGTAGAACTAATATTATTTGTACTTTTACCAGTTAAACTAAATATCACTGTTAAAATTAAAACCAAAGTTAGTGCCAAAGAAATACTTGCTGAGATAATCATTTTCTTTTTCATCTTATCGCCTCCGATAGTATAATAGAGTAAAAGCTAATTTTTACTTTTTTACTATTTTCGAAAAGATAAAAAATTTTTAATATTTTTTAAATAGTAATATCAATAAAAGGATATAAATAATAAATAATTTTAAAGTAATAAAATTAGATAAAATTAAAAATAATAACTAATAATAAGTACTATAAAGCACTGTTATATACTTTGCAATGCTCTCTAGCTTTACAAAATTTACACCATTTACCTTTATTAAATTCTCCTTCACCTTTAAAAGCCTTTTTTGCATTAGGTTTTAATGTCTTTTCACCCCAATCTAGGAGTATATCAGTAGGAAGTTCAAAAACACTACTGTTATTGATTCTTGGCTGATAGATATGTAGTATTACTGTTTTAGGTTTTTCTTTAAACTTATAAGTATCTAATACTCCCAGAGCATAGATCATTAACTGTGTATTAAATACTGAATCTATTTTATATTTCCCATATTTAAAATCTATTATATGAAGGGTATCCTTATCAATTAGAACACAATCAGTTGTACCAAAACCTTCTGGGATATAGTTTTCTAAATTGATTTTATATTCTACTAATATATTTTTAGTATCTGCAATATCTAATACATAATAAACATAATTTTTGGCAGCATCTTGTTGATCTGATGTGTATCTATTCTTAGTTAGGTTAACAAAAGAAATATAGTCCATCTTGCCTTTCTTATGTTCAAAGAATAGTTCTGCACACTCGTGTGCCATCGTGCCTTCAAAAGCATATGAATTAGATTGATGAGTATCATATTTTTCTTCAAGTCTTGCCGATGGTGGACAGTTAAGCCATCTATTAGATGTAGAAGGAGATAAAAAAGCATGTTCTATATTATTAACTAATTTATTATTAAGTTCAATTAGTCTTTCTTTAATTTCTTTTTTTGTTAATATTTTAATTATAATCAATCCTTTATAAAAATATAAAATATCATATAGGTAGATTTATAATTATTAATAAAATATAAAAAAGCTAACCCAAATAAAATATTAGTTTTTAGGCTCTTTATAATCTTTTATTAAGTTATTACATTCTTTAATAATATATTCTGGAATAAGATTATATTCGCTGGGATCTAATTGATAGATAAAATCATTTTCATTATGATAAGCTATATTAATAAATTTTTTTATAGTTGTATTTTTAATCTTTTTAATGTATACTTCGTTAATAATTCTAAAAATTTGTAATTTTTCAAAATATACTTTAGAATCACAATATATTTTTTTTAACATATCAAAATTATTTATCTTTTTCTTAACTTCTGATATATCAAAAAGTTTTATCTCATTTTTAATTTCTTCTATATATTCATTGAATTTAGTCATATCATCATAATCTTCTAATTCTTTATGAAGAATCTTTGAGATAAAATCATATAATCTACTGCCTTTTGCTAAAAATTCATATTTTTTTCTTAGATATACTAATTTATTAATAACATCAATATCAGAATTTAATCTTGAATTAATAATATCTAAAAAAGATTGATTATTATTAGCTTTTATCGGATTTTCTTTAATAGTATCATCAATTATGCTTATAAATGAAATGCTTTTTTCAATGTTTGAAAAATTTTTTAAAATATTTATAATAACTTCATAGTCATGAGTTAATAAAAGAACAGTTTTTTCTTTAAATAAACCAGGATATTTAAACAACGTATTCATAATTCCATACTTTTTATTTTTATCAAAAGAAGAAATTGGATCATCTAAAATAATTAAATCCGGATTATTACTTATAGCATCGTACATAAATAAAACAAGTGCAAAGGCATTTTTTTCTCCATAACTTAATTGTCGTTCGACATTAACTTTAATACTATTATTTTCTTTATGTTGTAAAAATACATTATAATCGTTAGGTTCTATAACAAAATTATAATTATAACCATTATTATTTAAAAATCCATTTACTTCATTTTGATATTCAGTTATTATTTTATGTATATTTATTTTTTGATTATTAATTACTCGTTGTAGATTTTCTGCTTTTTCAATAACTCTATCTAAATTAGCATTTATATTATTTATCTTATTTTCAAAAATACTAGACTTAAAATAATCATTATAGGCTAAATCAATTTTTAAATTTTTAATTTCTTCTTCGATTTTATCTTGAAATTTAAGGATATCTACCCTGAAGGATTTTAAATTATCAAACTTATTTACAAGCATTTCTGCTTCACTTTTTACTTTTCGTAAAAATGCTTCTTGGGATTCTGTAATTTTTTTTGATGTAATAATATTATTTAACTTCTCATAGGAAGCTTCATCTAAATAATCTTGTATAATTGTTAATTTATTTATCGATTCAACAAGCTTATCTACAAATGATTTTTTATATTCACTGTCCAAATTATCAATGTTTTCTTTAGTATATGAATTTAATATTAGTGCACAAAAAGGGCACTTATCATTTTTTATAAAACTTTTACCATCATTATGCCATTTTATCCATTTAGTGATATCTTCAGATTTTATAAACTCTTCAAAACTTTTTAAATTCTCAGGAATATTTCGAATTTTATTTCCTTGTATGATTCCTTTATAAATTACTGAAGATTTATCTATATCGTCTTTACTAGTTAGCTTTATACTTTCATTGAAAGACTTAATATTTGTAAACAACTCATTAAGTTTATTATCCTGTTGTAAAGTATCTGTTATTTCTTGTAGCATTTTATCAATTTCATCCATACTTTTATCATACTCTTTTGTTTTTATAAAGACTTTAAAACTATCATTTAATATATCGTTATCATTTTGAAATACATAGTTTTTTACATAGTCTTCATTAAAAATTGATAAACTTTTAAAACATTCATATCCTTCTAATTCTGGAGAAATACTTTCATCATTTCTATGTTTAAACGGAATAAGTAATTCTTTTTCTTCACTAGAATCATTAATAAAAGCATTAAGAACTTTAGATATAGTAGATTTACCCACTCCATTATATCCATACTTAACATTTAACTTATTATCGTGTATTATTATATTTCCTGTTTTAATGTTATTACAATTTTTAATTTTAATATTAAACTCTTTAGACATATCTAACCTCTTTTATTTTTTTATTCATCAAGCCCCATAATATTTTTAATTGTCTTTTTTTGAATATTTTTACGAATAAAATCTCTTATGTTTTCAGGGATATTATATTTATCAAAAAGTTTTTCTTCAATTACATCAATAGATTCAGTCCACCAATCCTCAGAAAAATCTTGTTGAGGAACAGAACCCCAAGCAACAGTAGAACTATGAGACTTTTTTCCAACATATAGACATGCTCTAGCGAATCTAGTCATAATATATTTCGCATGAAATTTTGCAAAATCAATACTATCATAACAACCTTGCTCTTGATAAGTTTCTGTACAAAATTCATAGGGGCCCGCTATATTAATGTCTGAATAAGCACCACCTAACCCAGCCTTTATAGACATATTCCCCCATGAATACTGAACTAATACTTTATATTTGTCAAATGCCTTACTGATACGAGGAATTTTATATTTAGATGATACATACCAAATCCCGCGTCTTTTTAATATGCCATGTAATTTTAAATCATCATCATTCATTCTAGTCTCCGAAATAAAGGAAGTAAGATTATATTTATCAGTATCTTCAATTGCATTAGCTGTTAAACCATATGGTTTTCTTGGAGAAGTTATTTCTTGCATAGATTTAAAACCATCTTTTTCTTTAACTAATTTCACTAATTCCAAAATTTCTTTTGGTCTTGGAATATCATCTTCATTGATTAATAAACTGACTTCTTTAGGACTATTTCCGTTTTCATATAGTAATTGAGATCCATTTAAACCATTATCATAATATCTTTTCCATAAAATAAAGTTTGTCCATCTGGCCCCAGATATTCCCTTAAATAAATCGTATCTATTATCTATAAATACAATTTGAGGATCTTTTTTTATCTTATCATTATTTAATTTAAATAGTAAATTACCATTTTTAGGTTCTTGCCATCCTGTTGGGAATATTAAAGAAACTATACTTCCTATATTTCTTGATAAAAGATAAAAGTCTGTATAGATTTGACTTCTTTGATTTTGATATGGTGGATTTCCTACAACTGCAGTAAATTTCATATTATCTTCTCCTTTAATATTCCATGTTTTATTATTAGTTATGTATTCTATTAAATCTTGATAGTTTTGGCTATATTCTTTAGACATTCTTTCTACAATATCATCAATAACAATAATATTAGGTTTAATATTTTCTCTATATCCTACTAAAGTTCTTTTAGTGATTTGCATTGCCATTTTGGTTCTGCATATAATAAAGATATTATTTTCTATTATATCTTTCCATAAGGTAGATATATCTTTTTTATAGCCATTATCAACATTATTTTGATAAATGCTATATGCACAATAAAGTGGATATAATCCAGTTTTAGAATTTATCTCTAGTATCTTAGAATTATCCTTAAATACCTCATTCGTAAAATCTTTGCTTATCCATCTAGTTGAGGTATTATTATCAAGTCTAATTAAATTTTCAAACTCTTCATCATAAAAACTTGCTCCACCAAGGGTTTCTCCCATGTGAGTATTTACTACCCTCCATGGAGTAAGAACTGTTTCTTTATCGGGATTTTTAAATTTAGAGATTAACTCATTTATTGCAACAATTCTTTCAGCAGTAGGTTCATTATCACACTCTTTAGCCTCTTTACGAATTTTTAGACCTGCTTTAATAAATACTGTTGGATCGAAAAAATCTTTTATCCTATCAAACATTTCTTTTGTAAATCCTTTAGGCATAAATTCTATCCAAGATTTATCATCTATAAAAGATGTAAAATTATCTATTGATATTTCATCGTTAATATCTTTATCTATTCCATAAATTAAAAGTGGACATCTAATAGCTACACCTCTTAAAATAAGAAGGGCTTTTTTAGCTTCTTCCTTTCTCTTATCTTTTTCTTTTTTATCAAGTACCCTATGAGTTTTTTCTCCTTGTTCAACATTATTTTTGACTTCATCAAAACCTTCATCGTTGATGGTATACTCAGTGATAGTTTTTTGTTTTGAGGCTTTAATAATTTTATCAACATCTGAGATAAAATTTATTTCATCTTGAGTTAAGGAATAAATTTTTTCTTTTGAATATAACTCAGGACAATCAAATCCCTTTTCAACTACTTTATTTATAATTATCTTTTTAATAGTAGTCATCATTGTATCAACATTGTGCTTTTTCATTTGTGAGCCTTCAACACTTATTATAGGGCAAAAGTTAATAAACTTTTCAATTATTTTTTTATCTTGTAAACTACTACGGTTATTATAAGATGAGGTAACAGCATCAGTTATAACTTTTAAGACTCTATCTGGTGCAAAATCAAAAACATAACATTCCTGTTTTACTTTACCATTAAAACTAAAAGGACTTTGGACTCTAAATATCGTTTGTAAATATCCAATCGCTGATGTATTTTTAGAACCCGATAACATAAATACTCCATTCCATGGTTTAACTGTTACACCAGTTGTTAATCTTCCGCATGAAAGAGTAATAGTTTTAGTCTCATCAGGATCATCACCAATTGCTTTTGAAACTTTATCTAAAGCATCATCAAATCTTTCCTCTTCATCGCCATCTCCTGCTACATTTACAATCTCATAAGTAGAAAAATACTTATGAGCTTTCAAAAGTCGAGATAACGCCTTAGCCTCTTTTACACCTGGTAGCATCCAAAGGGTGTGTCTAAAAATATTATTATATTCTCTAGTATAAGGATAATTTGTTTGAGTAGTTAATAAATCTAAAAATTTTAATATATCTTTTTCATGAATAAAAGAACCATCTTCAATATCATCAAAATTAGGAATTTGTGCCTGATATACTTCTTTACTGTTTTTAGTTTTAATTCTAAAAAATTCTTTAAAACTAAATGCTTCATCACTATCAAAATATTTTTTGTTTAAATCTTTATTTAAATCATATGTAAAGATATTTAACCTTGGTAAATCCGCATAAGGATTATTTTCAGTTGGATAATTTTTAAACCATTCAAGCTTAGCCTCTTGCTCATCTACATATGTCCAAGAGTATACATTATCCTCGGCAAATGCCTTACCATTATAAGTTATATTTTTATTTAATAAATTATATGGTGTTCCTGATAAAAATAGTGTTTTAGTCTTATTTGTAGAATTAGCTAGTTTATTAATTACTACATCACCTAAATCAGTCTGTGTTCCCTCATGCGCTTCATCTACAATTAAAAAGTCCCATCCAATTGAGAAAATATCATCGTTTTTATCATATTTACCACCAACTTCTAATGAGCCTCTTAAATCTTGTAAACTAGCAAAATATACAAACTTATCCCCAGGTTTTATATTTGATAAACTCTCACCTTTAGTTTTACTGCAATATTTATATGAATCTGATTCTTCATAAAAGATTTTATTAAACTCTTCAAACCAGCTATTATTAACCACTGGTTTATGAGTTACAATAATAGTTTTTTCAAAATTCATCTCTTTTACTAATTGTAAAGCCGTTAAGGTCTTACCAAAACGCATCTTACAATCCCAAAGGATAAAATCTTTTTCTTCTTTTTCAATGCCTCTTTTAGTAAAGTTATTCTTTGCTAAGATAATTCCATCTTTTTGCTCTTTTCTTAAAATAATGGGTGTTTTATCTTTTGATATCTCATTTGCAGTGAGTGATTTTCTTCCTTCTTTAACTGCCTTAATAGCATTTTTGGCAGTTTCAAGGTCACATCTAAACCATTCAGTTGCTTTATTGTTTAAATTCTCTTTTTGAAAATCAGAATGCTCTAAGACTTTATGAACCTTTTTATCGGAAAATGTTTGCTTTTGATTATCTTTAGCAATTGTAGTGTATAAAACCTCATAAGATATACCAGCAGTTCCTAGGTATTGATCTACTCTATCTTTTGCTGCTTTAACTAATAAATCGCTATTGTCATAAAGACTAGCTTTTTGATCTTCGGTTATACTAACTGTAGTTTCTCCAATTTTTAAAAGACCTTCATGAATATTTATATTAGTTCCTAAAACATAGATAATTTTATAACTTTCTCTTTTCTCGATTTTTATATCATTTTCCCCTTTTATAAAATTATCCATTTAAATCACCTTTAATTATTTCATCGAAAAATATTTCTCTTTCATTATCTTGCCAGTCTTTAATAATACATTTTTTACCAATGTGATTAGTATATAATTGTTTTACACACGATGGACAGGTTTCTTCTACTGCATCATCAAAAACTAAAAGTCCTAAGGTATTAGTATTTTTTTTACAACTATTAGGTACTACTCCTTTTAAGCCATCCATCTGCCAAAGATTCCATGAGATGATAGTAGCAATTTCTTTTAACTTTGTAATTTGGGGAAACTTATTAAAGCGGTCTTTATAATAATCTATAAAAGTATATAATAAATTTTCTCTAGCAATTAAAAGACTATCTCCTTGCCATTCAAAGCCATATACAGATTTATATGCCCATTTAGTCCATTCAAACCAATCTTTTTCATTATCAGTATTTTCGTTAACTACTCTTATTTTTCTATCTAATAAACCAATTCTATTTATAGGCAAAATAATATCACCTGTAGTAGTATCGTATCTTGAGACTAAATAAGGTGCTTCGCCACAAGTTATCTCAATGCGGTTATCTTTAACATAATCCATCCAAGTTTTACCTTTAGGGAAGGTTATCTTTTCCTTATTTACAAGCCATTTATCACCTTTTTCTTTATTAAATAAATGCTTTTTTTTTAGCCACATATCATCAACTAAATTATTTTGGTGATTGCATACCCATGAACGTGTAAATACTTCGGCTTTATCTTTAATTCTTTTTTTCTTTTCTTGACTATTTTTTTTAACCCTTGGTTTAATGATAGCACCGTTTTTACCAGTAATAAGTTCAATTTTTATCGGGAGTCCTTCGTGATACTCAGGACCATTTACTTGATAGTTATCTGTTCCCCACATAATGTTTTCATTAGTTGTGTGATCGATAAGCAAAATAGATAAGATTTCCTTATCTAATTTATAAATGTTATTTTCTAAAATATCTACTTTTTCTAATAAATCTTTACTCAGAATAACTCCTTAAATTTATGTTATCTAATCTTATTATACTTATTTTAAAGAATTTTCAAAAAATAAATTATTAAAGTACTAAAGATATTAATTTATTTTTTAAACTACAATTTTTTTATGATAAAAAGTATAAAAATATGCACATTAATAGACATAAAATTAAAAAAATCACATTTAAAAAATGTGATTTTTAAAACTATTTCGTTTTCTTTAATTTCGGAATATATTTTTTTGCCCCAAACAAAGTAATTATTTTACCCTCATCAATAATTATCATTTGACTATCTTCAAGGGTGTAGCAATCAATTGGCGCCATATCCAGCACTTGCTCTAGATTTTTATTTTTCTTTTTATTATTTTCATAATGAACTTCTACTCTAAAGTTATCAAGTAAACCTAGTCCATAGTGAAATGATATCTCCTTATAATCATTATCTGGCGTTAAGTGGTATTGTTTAAACTGAATTAGTGCTCCTGCAGATGAGCCGATAATAATTTTAGCATTTTGTTTAATTGCTTCACTTATCCCTTTTTCACGAATTCGTTCATAAAATAAATCTGGAAACCCACCAGGTAAGTAAATAATATCTTGTTTTTTAATTTTATCTAGTGCTACATCATATGGGTCATCTAGCGATAATACATTAAAGTTATCATAATCAATTTGATACGGAATAAACTTTTTATATAACTCACTAATGTAGTCTGATTCCTTAGTATAATTTTCCATCGTTTCATTTTTTCCAAAAGCCCAAGGAATTACTAAAATCCTCATTTTAGGATTAATATAGTTTTTTAAATATAGATAAACACTTGGATCGTTTACAATTGAGCGTGATAATAAAATATTAATCATTTTTATTCTCCTTAAGTAATTTTTCCATTGCTAAATACGAATTATAACAGCCGCAATACTTTTGGCAATAAATCTCGTTTTCTCTAGCTAACTTTTGCCCATAGTAAAAGCCTTCTTGAAAGTTAGGGGTATATAGTTTAATATTATATTCTTTAGCAAGGGTTCTCATATGCTCTTTTATCGCTAAGTGATCCTGAAATGGAGAACCTAATAGCGACGAGCCTATGTGAGTGAAGTCATTATTTTTAGCATAAATAAAAAGTGAATCAAGTCTTACTAAGTAGCAACTACTACAATTTTTTGCTCTTTTTTCATCGTATAGGGTAGTATTATCTGTATATAGTTTAGCCTTAAATCTTTTCGCTACTTTCTTAGCACCATTTATTCTTTTCATTAGCTCTTCATAGGGGTAGATATAGGGATTATAAAAATAGAGCATAAATGGTATTTTTAATCCTTTTAACTTAATAATTGGATAGATTGAACAAGGGCCACAGCAAATATGTAAAAGGAGCTTCACTATTTATTAGTAATAGGAATTAAAAGTCCTTGGTCAATAGATTCTGGAAAAGGGAAAATTTCTTGACGCATTCTTTTAAATAATACATAAATTAAACCGCGTTCTAAATCAATTCTTGTTACAACACCAGTTTCTTTTTCACCTTCAACCTTAATTCTTTCACCTATTAGTTGTTTTACATCGTTATTATCCATTTTTTCACCTCATATATTTATTTTATCAAATATTTGTTAAAATGCAATTTTTTTAACATCATTTTTAAATTTTTCTATTAGTTCTTCTTCAGATAAATAATCAAATAGGGGCCCTGTTAAATATTTAAAACCAAGTGATTTAATCTTATCATAGGTTATTTTAGAAGCAATATTACTAATTACTACTCCCATATTTAGATTTTTAAGAAAACTATTAATGCTTAATAAGTATAACTCCTTCTTATCATCTAAAGCAGTTCCATTTAAAAAAATTGCATTTAGATCATAGTATAGTGCAAGTTCTAAATTAGTGCTATCAATACTGATAGCTTGTGATTGAAGAATTTCAATGTGTTCCCTATACTCACGAGATTTAATCCTATTACCTTTAATTAAAAACCTAATAAAACTAGGATTAACTCTGTATTCATTTAATTTTCTAAATACATATTCATTAAAATCACTTTGAAAAAAAGTAGTATCAGTTATAGGGATAGTTATTTTCATCGGCAAATTAGCATAATCGGTAAACCGGTTTAAAAAGACAAAAACTTTTCTTATTAGCTCATATTCTACGGCTTTAAGACGTCCTCTTTTATTAGCAATTCTAATTAAATAATCACTTTCTAATTGGATATTCATTAGTGCTAAATCAGCACAATATCCGTCTGCAATCATATCATTAGTATTTAAGATTGGAATAAAGTTAAGGCTAAATTGATTATTGTCAATGGCCTCATTAATATAATCAATTACCTTTTGCTCAAATAGATCTGTTTCGTAATCACTAAAAGAAAAATCATGATATCTTGAGCCAATATTTTTTCTAGCAATGGCCTTAGCAATTTGAAGATATCTAATTAGTTTATTTATATTTTTAGAATCACTTACAACAGGATATCTAAGTGAAGCACTATAGACTTTATAGTTTTCATAATTTATACTAGATGGATTATACTTATCTAAATATTGATAGAACTCTTGAATAGTTTTATTTATCGTTCGAACATCATTAAAAGGAAGTGTTAATAAAAACTCATTAAAAGTTAGTCTAAATAATTCTCCTTGGGTAAAAAATTGATTAGTAATTTGACAAAACTCTTTAATATAACTAATATATCTATCATATTCATAGAGATCTTTATTAGATGTATCTAATTCAAATAAAACTAGAGTAATTTTATTTTTTAAATAATCAAGATAGTTATCATATAAAAAGTTTTGATTAAATACTCCTACCTCAGGATCAAGAGTTGCTTTTTCATTTAACTGTAATAATCTATCGCTATACTCACTAATATCACTAAATAAAGAAATAATTATAATCTCACCATTAAGATCTAAGGATATAAGTTTTTCTCTTATTGTTTTACCAAGATAGGGATATTCAATTGAGACTAACTTATTAGTTTTTTTAAATAAAAAAGAAATTAGTTTTTTATATTCAAACAAAGATTCACCTTTTAGGTTTTTATAAAAATTTTCTAAAAAAATATCCTGTTCAAAACCTAATAATTCTTGTGCTGCTTTATTTAAAATTGTTGTTTTTTTAGATAAATAGCGATATATAAATAGCTCTGAGTTAAAGATATTATTATAAAATTCATCCTTAGCAATTAACTTACTATTATTAGTAAAATTAACTATAACGTTATTTATTAACTTTGCAATTCCTTGGACAAGTTTTACAGAAATAGATTGTTCTTTATTGACTAAAATTGCATACACACCATCAACTGCTAAAGGAATAGTAATAATACTGTGATAGTTTTCATCAAACGGCTCTCCTTTATAGGGACAGATACTATTTTCATTAAGAAGGAGTTTTTTTACCTCATTATCTTTTACACTTGCCCCTAGCACTGATTGAATTAGTTCATCATAATCTATTGCTTTATCATATAACCTTTCTTTATAATAATAATAAATATTATTAGGGGCTAGATATAAAAGTGATTTAGTAATTAAGAGCTTATCTTCAAGATAAATAAAAATAGTTCTTAAAAGAGTTCTTAGGTCAAACTTAACTAATTGTTCATTTATAAAATCCATTAGTTCTAAAAGCGACACTAAATCATTTTCATCATATTTATCATCAAGAATGTTTTCTTCTTCTTCGTTATTAGCAGCATCTACTTTTTCTAATGTATTGTCTTGATTTAGTTGCTTTAGTAATTCTTGGTAATTATTCTCATACTGGGTTTTTAAATAATTATTTCCAATAGCATCGTAGAGAGTAAAACAAGTTTTATAAAATAATAATTTTTCATTATCATTTGCATTATTAATCTGGGCTTTAGTTTCTGCTTCATAAATAAATGCCTTCTTGTAATCTAATAAATTTAGATGAATTATCATTAAGTATAAATATGAAGTAAATAAATATTCTCTTTGTTTAATTTTTATATTAGTTAACTCTTTTATTTTTTCGTATTCTTTTAGTTCTAATAAAACCATAAGCCAGGTTGGAAATAAATTATTAGTGGGCTCTAAATGATTTATTTCATCAATAATTAAAAGAGTTTCATAATATGATTTTTTTTCAATTAAATAATCTAGTTTTTCATACAATATTTTTAGTCGTATCTCATTAGGTAAATGTTGTCTTAATAGTTCATCCATTTCATAAGCATAAGTTAGGCCTTGTGCTTTTTTAATGATTAGTTTATATAAACTAGCCTTATATAAAGTATTATAATCAAGTAGTTCGTTAAGAATATAATAAAAACTATTTGCTAGTTCATAATCACCTAAATTAAGGCAGGCTTTAATTGCTATTTCCATAATTTCTTGATTAATATTGTTCTTGTCGCTAATCTTAGCCAACACCGTTTTTACTTCACTAACGATAGATAAATAACTATTTAGATCAAAATACTTTTTTAGTAAATATAAAAAAACCTCGTTAAAATCATCATCACTTACTTCTTGTAAGTATGATTTAATAACAAGGATATTTTCTCTTGTACTAGGCAAATTAAGGATTTCTTCTTTAGTCATTAAAGTTAGTTATTTCGTGATAAATACTATTGGCTTTATTAAAAAAATAACTAGCTACTTCTAAGTAGTTTTTCTTACCTTGATAGTTTTTATCTCTTGATTTCATAATTGCAGTATAAAACCATTTGATTGCATAAATAAGAGCAGCACCTTTTACGGCTAGATTATGCTCCTTACTTGAGGCGCCAAAATATAGTTTTGTAATAATACTAATATCAAAGTTAGTATCTAGATAAAGTGAACCTAGATCAAAATATACAGAAGAATAATTTACATATTCAAAATCTATTAGCAAAGCTCTATTATCTTTATAATTAAAAATAATATTACTTAATTGTACATCGCCATGAATGATAGTGAAGTTATCTATTAAATAAGTTTTATTAATATGTTTTACTACTTCAAGAAAACTATTTAATAGTAATTTTTCACTTCCTTCTAGAAAAGAAAATAATTTTTTATGATAACTTAACAGTTCTTTATATAAGTTTATTTCATCTAATTTATAATCATTTAACTCATTAGTTGAATGCATTTCTTTTAGCATCACAATAATATAATTAAGATACTTTTCATTTAAAGGATAAATATTATTAAAAGAAACTCCTTCAGTAAACTTAGTAATTAAATAGCCTTTTTTATCAATATAAAAAATATCTTTATTAGCCTTCAAAAATCTTAGTTCATTAAGATTACTGATATATTTTTTTCTTGATTTTTTAGGAATTCTAACTATTTTTTTTATATTATTATGCTCAATTAAATAAACATTATTAGACATTCCTTCAGGAATTTTTTTAATAAATTTATAGTTAGTATATTTTATTTTTTTTAAGAATTTCTTTAATTTGTCCATATAAAGATTATAACAAACTTTACTAATTTATTGCTTTTATCATTTAGTTTTTTTTCTTTTTTTATTTTGTGATATTACTTCTTTTTGGTATAATATCATTATAATTTGAAGGAGCAAAATGACAGAAGATAAAATAGATTTTGATAGTCTCTATCAAGAAGAAAAACAAAATTATAAAAAAGATACAACCCTTGATAAATATAGATATCGCCCTAAATGGTTTTATATATTAGTTATTGCGCTATATTTTATCTCATCACAAGTTTTAGGTGTAATTATTTTTAGCACCTTGCAAGGGATAGGTGGAGTATCTCAATATAGTAGTGATGAAAAAATCCTTGAAGAGGTCTTCCTAAATAATAACTACCTAGGAGTTATAGAACCAAGTAAAGATTTTGATCAATACTTAATTAGATTTAACCGTGATGAAAATAACTCCCAAAAAAATAATAATGACCTTTATCATATTTATTTAGATGCTACCTTAGAACCTACTAATAATAAAAACTTTTTAAAGTACCATTTAGTATTTAAAAAATATTCACCGTTAAGTAGTTATTTAATAACTGATCCTAATGAATTTAATCCAACAAAAATTACTATTGATAACATTAAACTAAATCAATTATTTAAAAAAACTGCTAATTTTAAAAGTAAGTATAAAGTAATTACTAATATAGAAAACGATGACACCATTTCATATTTTAGCAATTTAGCCCAAGATCTAATAAACACTAATAAAAGAAATGGCTTATTAGATAAATCATCTAATATAAAATATGACCAGGGACTAGTTAATGGAATGGTATATATTTTAATGCTCATTTTATTTGTGCCTTTAATGTATAAAGAGTTTATCTATGATGGAAAGAAATTTCTTAAAAATCCCCTTAACTTTTGTTATAATATTATAGGTGGCGTAATTATTTTATTCTTAGTTGCATATTTTACTGATTTTATAACTAAGTTTATGCAATTAATCTTTCAAGAAGAAGTTAATGGTTCTGTCAATCAAGCCCAAATTGAGTTAATGCTAAGAGCAAATAGTGCTCCGTTTATGTATATATCTGCTATACTATGCGCGCCCATTATCGAAGAGTTAGTTTTTAGAAAAGCCTTTTTTGAAGTAGGTAAATCTAAAAAAATGGTATTATATACCCAAGCCCTTGTTTTTGGTCTAATCCACGTTCTTGGCGAGATTAAAAATCCAGTGGCTATGTTAATTAATCTTGTTATTTATTTTCTAGCAGGTTTAGCACTTGGCGGAATTTATTTATTAAATAAAAAAAATATCTATGTCTCCATTGGCGTACATATGATATGGAATACACTATCTTTTATAATCTAGGAGGATATATGAAATATATAATTATTGTTGATGCACAAAATGATTTTATTAGTGGCTCGCTTAAATGTAATGGCAGTGATAATGCTATAAAAAATATTGTAAAATTTATTAATAATAATGATTATAATACAATTTATTCACTTGATTGGCATAGTAAAACTAATAAATCATTTACTAAAAATGGAGGTATTTGGCCCGAACATTGCCTAGTTGGTTCTAGTGGTGGCCAAATTCATAATAGTTTATATAAACTTAAAGATAAAACTAAAATCCCAAATAAAACAAATATGTTCTATAAAGGTATTAATGACGAAATTGAAGAATACTCTGCCTATTATGCTAGAAATGATCAAGGAAGAGCATTATGCGAGATAATAAAACAAGATGATGAGATAATAATTTGTGGCTTTGCTCTTGATTATTGTGTTAAAGAAACAATTAATGAACTAGTAAAAAATAACTACAAAGATATAACTATATATAAAAATATGCTTGGTTATGTTAACGAAGCAGACCGTGATAAGGCTTTACTAACTTTAAATAGTAAAGGAATAAAAGTAATTTAGGAGGAAAATATGAAAAATTTAGAAAAATTAAACGAATACCTAGGCTCTCTTGCAGTAATGGTGGCAAAGCTACATAATCTTCATTGGAATGTTGAAGGCTTCCCTTTTAAGGAAGTACACCTTGCAACAGATAGTCTATATGAAGAGTTTTTTAAATACTATGACGAGATTGCAGAAAGAATTAGAATGGCTGGCGAAAGACCACTTGTTAAATTAAATGATTTTACTAAAGTTTCTTTTATTAGTGAACTGCCTTCAAAATCATTTACCCCTCAAGAAGTTTTAGCTGAAGTTGTAAGTGATCTAAAAATTTTTAAAGAAAAATCTCTTACTCTTAGAACTATTGCTAGTAAAGATGATGATTTTTTAACTGTTAATATTCTAGAAAATTATCTAGCAAGTTTTGAAAAACATATTTGGTTTTTTCAATCAGAACTAAAAAAATAATATATAGACTTAATAGATTATGGATTGCGTTATATTAACTAGTGGTAAAGCAACAAGATTATATCCTTTAACACTTGATACTCCAAAGGTCCTACTTCCTATTGGTGCTACTACTATTTTAGATGATATCCTAAATAAAGTATTAAAACTTGAGTTTATTGATAATATTATTATGTCTGCTTCAAATAACAAAGTTATGGACTATCTTAGTAATAATCCTAAATATAGTAATGTCTTAAATAGAATTACAGTTATCGAAGAACCTAATGCCATTGGTGTAATAAAAACCTTAGAGTTAGTTAAACCTCATGTTAAAAGTAATGAATTTTTACTAATATTTCCTGATGAGTTATTCTTATCTGAAATAAAAAACATTAGAGCAATGTATGCAAATGCTAAAAAAACAACGCTATCAGTTGGTGTTAGAAAAATGAATAACAAAGTAATTTATCAATACTCTAGGTTAGAGTTTTCAAATAAAGATGTTAAAAAAATTATTGAAAAACCAACTGATAATGTTGGAGGATTTTCTACAATTGGACGCTATATTATTCCTACATCAGGGCTTGATTTACTTAATAGTGAACAAAAATCAATTAGTGATTTACTAAATAGTGTAATTGATTCTGGCTTTAAACTATCATATAATATCTATAAAGGAGTAAGATTTGATACCGGTGGCTTTTTAGGATATAATAGCGCTAATAAATACTTTAGCAAAAAAGGACTATAGAAATAGTCCTTTTTTTGGATAATTTTTTTCTCTTTTCAAAATTGCATAAAATTCATTTTTACCAATAATAACATGTTCAACTAGTAATAAGTTTAGAATCCTTGCGGCTTCTTTTATTTTTAGGGTTGCTTCAATATCCTGATAGCTTGGATTTGACTCTCCACTAGGATGGTTATGAACCATAATAAAACCTTTGGCATTATTAAGAATAACCTTTTGAAAAATAAGTCTAGGATCAAATAAAATATTATTTATTAAACCTGAATAAACTAATTCATAGTTAATAATATTTAATTTATTATCAAGATATACCAGCCATAGCTCTTCCCTATCTAATTGATCAAGGCTTGCTGCTAAAAGTTCATAAATATCAAGTGGACTAAGATATTTAGTTTTTTTTAATTCATGACTAAGAATCCTTTTACCAAATTCTATTGCAGCAACTAACTTAATAGACTCATGCGTAGTAAACTTTAGTTTATTTTTAAAATCAAGTAAAGAATAATTTTTAAACTGATCATAAGCTAGGTTTTCTGTTAATAAAATATCTTTGGAATAATTAGTAAGAATTTTTATTAGTTCTTCAAAAGAAAGCGAGCGAGGACCTAAATTAGTAAGCCTCTCAAGGATATCATTTTTTATCATCATATTATCTTTCATACATAAGATAATAGAAAAAAAAGTAATTTTTACTTTTTTTATTTAATAAGATATTTTAATTTAGATAATAAATGTATTGAGCCACAAACAATATATGTCTTATTAGAATCACTAATAATATTATTTATATCATGATAGTTAAATACTTCTGCCCTAAAATAGCCTTTGAATGTATTTGGATCAAGTAATCTTTTATCAGGAAAAAGGCAATAGAATTGATTTTTAGATATTTTATTTAAAACTTTTATATTAGCCTTATAATCTTTTCCTTCAAGAATAGAATATATTAAAATAGGATTTTTGATATTTTTACTAATTAACTCTTTTCGCAGTTCTAATAGTGCTCCTTCGTTATGTGCACCATCAAAAATTAGGTTATTCTTAATATATTCAAAACAACCTAATAGTTTAGTATTTGAGAAAATATCCTGCAGGATTGAATTATCAAGTTTATGGGTAATATTAAAACATGCTAGAGCTAGGATAAAGTTATTTATTTCATACTTTGGTCTATCACCTAATATAAAATTATAATCAAGGTATTTAAACTTAAGGGGACTTTCTTTAATAATTGTTATATCTTTAGGACTAATTAAAATAAATTCAGAACTGATATTTTTGGCATAACTTTTAGTATACGATAAATAATTACTCATAGTAGTAATTAACTTTGTTGCAGGTTTAAAAATACCTAATTTATTTAAATAGATTTTTTTAAGACTTTTACCTAGGACATTTTGATGATCTTTTGAAATATTAGTAATAAGTGCATAATCATATTTAATAAAGTTAGTTACATCATATAACCCTCCTACCCCAGTTTCAATAACAATATCTTCAACAAACATCTTTTTAAAAACAACAAGGGAGGTAATAAACATAATTTCAAAAAAGGCTAAAGGGATATTATTAAGATCTGCATAATTAAGAACTTCTTCGATACTCTCTTTTAATAAGGAATTGCTGATAGGCTCGTTATTTATCATAATTCGTTCGTTAAAATTATACACATATGGAGAAAGAAATGAACCTACCATTCGATTTGATCTTTTAAGCATCTCAGATAAATACTTAACTGTAGAGCCTTTACCATTAGTTCCTGCAACATGGTATTTAGTATATCTATTTAGATCAATATCAAGCCCTAATATAACCTGAAAAAAATTCTCTTCACGTTTAGAGATATCTTCAACTATTTTTTTTCTTGCTTCAATTAAGGTTATCAAATCATTTAATTGCATTCTTAATCGCCTCTAATACTAATTTATACTCTTGCTCGTATTGCATAAGTTTTTGTTTTTCTTCATCAACTTTTTCTTTTTTAGCTCTAGTAAGGAAGTTTTGATTATTTAATAAATTTTTAGAACGAGCTAGCTCTGCTTCAAGCTGTTTTAATCTTTTTTCAAGTGCCTGGTTTTTATCAGCACTATTTAGTTCTTCTTTATTAAATATTAATGAAGCTGATCCTGCAGTTATAACTAAGTTTTGATTAGTAATATTATAATTATCTACTATTTTTAGGCTACTTATAAATAAGTAATCCTTAAGTATTTCTTTAATATTATTTAATAATTTAAACTCTTTAGCCGCGCATTTAATTACCACACTAATTGGATTTTTATTTAATAATTTATTGTCTGCTTTTACTTTTCTAACCTGGTTAACAATATTATTAACTAAACTAAAATTACTAAATACTTGTTTTGAGACTTTACTAGCTTGGGGCCATTTTGAGATCATTAAGTTATTATCTCCGGTTATCTCAGTATATAAATAATCAGTAATAAATGGAATGAAAGGATGAAGTAATTTTAAAATATTTACTAAACAATATTTTAAGATTTTAATTGCGTTTTTATTATTGTCTTTTAATACTTTAGTTATTTCTAAATAGTTTTGCGCAAAATCATCCCATAAGAAATTTATCACTACTTTTGAGGCCTCAGAAAATAAATACTTATCATATAATTTATTAGCATCTTTAATTACTTGATTTAATTTATTAATAATATATTCATCAAAAATATTATTTATTGTAAAATTAAGATCAATATTTTTAATGCTACTATCTTGTAAGTTAATAAATCTAGCAATATTGTATAACTTATTTAACATACTAGCTGATGATTGAAGTTTAGTTTCGTCAAATCGTACGTCCATTCCAGGAGATGAGTTAGTAGTTAAAAATAATCGCAAGGCATCGGTTCCATACTTATTGATAACATCAATTGGATCAACCCCATTACCAAGTGATTTTGACATTTTAACGCCATTTTTATCTCTTATTAATCCATGGATTAAACACTCTTTAAAGGGGTCTTTTTTAGTAAAGTGTCTAGCTTGGAAAATCATTCTTGCTACCCAAAAAAAGATAATATCATATCCTGTCACTAAAACATTAGTTGGATAGTAAGTTTTAAATAAATCACTTTCTTCATTAGGCCAGCCTAGAGTTGCAAAAGGCCATAGGGCTGAGGAAAACCAAGTATCTAAAACATCCTCGTCTTGACTATAATCACTACCTGGGGATGTATTAGATATTAACACCTTACCATCTTTATCATAGTATGCCGGAATACGATGTCCCCACCATAATTGGCGTGATATACACCAATCCTGGATATTTTCTAACCATCTTTTATAATTAGTTTTAAATCTCTTCGGTACAAAAGCAACATCTGTTTTAAGTGCGTCTTTTGCTAACTCACTCATTTTTACATACCATTGAAGTGATAACCTAGGTTCTACCATTACATCAGTTCGCTCAGAAAAACCAATAGCGTTTTTATGATCTTTTATTTTTACTAAAAACCCGTCTTTTTCTAGATCTCTTATTAGTTTTTCCCTGCATTTAAATCTATCTAAGCCTTGATAATTTTGAGCAAGTTCATTCATTGTAGCATCTGGATTCATACATAAAGGCATTTTGAGATTATGTCTTTTCGCGACTAAAAAGTCATTGGGGTCATGTGCAGGTGTTACTTTAACTACCCCGGTGCCAAATTTCATATCAACGTAACTATCACTAATTACTGGTATTTTTATTGAAGTATTAGGGATATAAACAACTTTATCGATATATTTTTGATATCTTTTATCATTTGGATTTACCATTAAGGCCTGATCTGCAAACATAGTTTCAGGTCTAGTAGTAGCGACTTCAAGATAGCCAGAATTATCTATTAAAGGATATTTAATAAAGTATAATTTAGAGCTCATTTCTTTATAGATTACTTCTACATTAGATAAGGCTGTTTTAGCAAGTGGATCCCAGTTAGTAATTCTATAATCTCTATAAATTAGCCCTTTATCATATAAGGATTTAAAAACATAATAAACTGCATTAGATAATTGTTTATCAAGCGTGAAGTGTATTTTAGTATAATCTACTGATAAACCAAGATAGGCCCATTGGTTATATATTAGTCCTTGGTATTTTTGCTGCCACTCAAATGCTCGCTCCATAAACTTATCTCTTCCTAAAATAAAGCGATTGGTCCCTTCGTCCTTAAGCATTTGATCAATTCTTGCTTGGGTAGCAATGCCCGCATGGTCAGTACCTGGTAAGAAGAGGGTATTAAAGCCCTCCATCCTTTTTTTTCTAATAATAATATCTTGGATAGTATTATCCCATGCATGCCCAATATGAAGTTTAGCCGTAATATTAGGAGGTGGAATAACAATAGTAAATGGCTTAGCATTACTTTTTTCATCTGCATAGAAAAAGCCAGCCTCTTTCCATAGCTGGTAGCGATTCCTTTCTATTTCCTTAAAACTATATTTATCCTTAATCATTATTAAAATTCTTTTGTTCCATCATAGACCTCGTAAACAATACCAATTGTTTTTAACCCCGAATGAGCAGCAATGGTGCAACCCATTGGTGTAATATAGAAATTTTTAAAAGGAATATTTAATGCTTTAATTTTTTCTTCTAGATATTTTGCTCCCTCAGGATTACCTGTGTGTGAGATGGTAAGATAGTTTAGATCTAAATTATTATTCTTATAATGATATTCTAGTGAGTCAACTATATAATTATATGCTTTATCATATTTGCCTAATACTGTTTTTTTGGCTTTAATATGCCCATTTCTTACAACCATAATTGGTTTTGCTCTTAAAAAAGTGCCGACAAAGGCTTTAAAAGAAGAAACTCTGCCGCCTTTTTTTAGATAATCAAGCGATAAGACTGTAAAATCAAGGTGCATATTATTTGAAAGCGGTGCAAGTTTTTCTACGATCTCTTTAGCAGAAAATCCTTGGTCTCTTAGATCACAGGCCTTAAGTGCTTGAATACCAATTGCAGATGAAATATTCATTGAGTCAAAATGATAAAACCTACCCTTTTCAAGTAGTTCTTCAACCTGCGTAATATTTTTATATGCTTGTGATAATTCTTTACCAATTCCTACATAAACACAGTCATAACCTTCATTAATAAGCGGTTCTATATGTTCTTTAAAATAATGCGGTGATGGGGCTGCTGTTTGCGGCATTACATTTAATTCTTTTGATTTTGTTAAAAGATCTACAGCATTCATATTAACTCCATCAAGGTATTCTTCTCCGTTTAATGAAACAAAAAAAGGAATTACATGGATATTTCTTTCTTTATATAGCTCTGGTGATAAATCTGCACAAGAGTCGGTAAAAATTGCTACTTTATTCATAAATTATCCTTTCTTTAAATAATCAAGTGTTTTATCTTTTACTTCATATAATATACCAATTGTTTTAGCACCACAATGCGATGCAATAGTACAACCTGCAATGGTATCATATAAATATTTAGGCTTAATCCCTCTTCTATTTAGTTCTTCTTTAAGATATGCTGCTGCTTCTTCAGAGTGAACATGAGTAATTGTAATATAATCAAGCATTAAATTATTTTGTTTAAAGTGCCATTCTATCTCATCTAATTGATAATCTAGTCCTTTTTTTAAATTTCCCATTACTGTTGTTCTAACTGTTAGCAAGCCATCTCTTACACCTAAAATTGGTTTTGCTCTTAAAATAGTACCAAAAAAGGCTTTAAACGAAGAAACTCTTCCTCCTTTTTTTAAATAATCAAGTGAAAATACAGTGAAATTGGAGAAAAAATTAGGGGCTCTTTTTTCTAATTCTTCTTTTATTTCTTTAGCACTTAATCCTTTATCTCTTAAATCGGTTGCAACTAATACTTGTATCCCAGTTGCACTTGATAAATTCATCCCATCATAATAGAAAAATCTATTTTCTGGAAAAAGTTTTGCCACTTGCGCTAAATTTTTATAATTACCTGACAATTCCTTACCAATACCTACATAAAAAATATCATAGTCATTATCAATAAAAGGACGCATTTTTTCTTCAAATAAAGCAATTGATGGCATTGATGTTTTAGGTATTTGATGGGTAGTATCACAAATATTAAGTAATTCCTTAGTATTTATATCTACTCCATCTAAATAGTTTCTATCACCAATGCTAACTGAAAAAGGAATTATTTCGATTACCCTATCTTTAATAATTTCGTTAGTTAGATCTGATGTAGAATCAGTAAAAATTACAACTTTATTCATATATACTCCTATAAATTAGTTCTTTTAATTCAGTAAAACCTTCCTTTTTTAGACTTGAGATCGCAACAACTTGATTTTTATTAAAATAAATTTGTAAACTATTTTTAGTTTTTGCTCGCTCACTTTGATTAGTTTTATCACTTTTAGTTAAAACAATTAAATATTTAATTTTATTGCTATCTAAATAATCAAGTGCCTCCCTATCTTTAGGTTGTAACCCTACTTTATGATCAACTAATAAAAGGACTAAAAAATTATCGTTTTTAATATAGTCTAAATAAGATATAATTAATTTTTCAAAAGTTTTATTAACTACTTTTGAAGCACTAGAAAAACCATAACCCGGCAGATCTACTAAATAATAATCTTTTTCTAAATAGAGATGAATTGCTTGCGTCTTACCAGGTCGTTGCGAAGTTTTAGCTAGATTTTGATTTAGGATTGTATTTATAAGCGATGATTTACCAACATTAGACCTTCCAAATAAAAGCACTTGTGGTTTATCTAATTTAATAAAATCATCCTTAGCATAAAGGCCTTTAATATATAAAGACATATTATTTAACTAGTGCGTGTTTTAATACCTCGTCAAGTGATTTAACAGCAATTATTTCTAATTCTTTCTTAACTTCTGAAGGAATATCATCTAAGTCTTTTTTATTCTCTATTGGAATTAAGATCTTTTTTAAACCTGATCTGTGGGCTGCAATTGCTTTTTCTTTTAAACCACCAATTGGTAGAATAGTTCCACGCAAAGTAATCTCACCAGTCATTCCTACCATACGGTTAACTTTTGATTTAGTAACTAACGAGTAAATGGCTGTCGCAAGGGTAATTCCTGCACTAGGACCATCTTTAGGAACTGCTCCCTCAGGTACATGGATGTGGAAATCATTAGTGGTAAATATGTCTTGATTAATCTTATGTGATTGAGCAATTGATTTAATATAAGAAAATGCTGTAGCAACAGATTCTTTCATTACTTCACCAAGTTTTCCAGTAATATTTAAACCACCCTTGCCAGGGTAGCAAGTAGCCTCAATCTTAAGAGTATCTCCACCATATTGCGTATACGCAAGTCCTGTAACAATTCCGTATTCATCAGTTTCATCGATAATATTATGCGAAAAAATTTCTTTACCTAAATATTTATTAATAATCTTTTTATCAATTTCTGCTGATGTAGTTTTCTTTTCTAATTGTTCTTTGATTGATTTTCTCGCAATACTTGCAAGTAAACGGTCTAGTTCTCTTACGCCTGCTTCACGGGTATAATAGCGGATTATATAATAAATTATTTCATCAGATATAACTAATTCATTTTTTTCTAAACCATGTTCTTTTAAAACTTTAGGGATTAGATGTTCTCTGGCAATATGAACCTTCTCATGTTCAGAATAACTTGATAGATAAATAATCTCCATCCTATCTCTTAGCGGTTCTGGGATATTTTCTAAATAGTTAGCAGTTGTAATAAACATAACTTTTGATAAGTCATATGATTCTTCAAGATAGTTATCAGAAAATCTAAAATTTTGTTCAGGGTCTAATACTTCAAGAAGGGCTGAGGCTGGATCTCCCATATAAGAGGCACTTATCTTATCAATTTCATCAAGCAAAAAGACAGGATTCATTGTACCTGCACTTTGCATTCCTTTAAGAATTCTACCTGGCATAGCGCCTACATAAGTTTTTCTATGTCCTCTAATTTCTGCTTCATCTCTTATGCCACCAAGCGATTGTTTAACAAACTTACGTTCTAATGCCTCTGCAATAGAAAAAGCAAGCGATGTTTTACCAACTCCAGGAGGTCCTACTAAACAAATTATAGTTTGTGGATTCTTTTTAGCCTTAATTTGTACAGAAAGATATTCAAGAATTCTTTCTTTGGGTTTTTTTAATCCGTAGTGATTTTTATTTAGGACTTTTTCTACTTTTTTAATATCACTACAATCAATGGTCATTTTTGACCACGGAAGAGATGTAGCAAAATCAAGATAATTTCTTATGATATTAGCCTCTTGTGACATTGCTGAAGTTGCTAAATAACGGTTTATTTCATCTGTTAAATGTTGTTTAATATCTTCAGGCATTTGTGCTTCTTCCATTCGTTTTTTGAATTTTTCAGCATCATCTTCTCTAGTAGTTCTATCACCAAGTTCATCTTGAATAGCACGAATTTTTTCTCTTAAAAAATATTCCTTTTGATTTTGCATTAGTGATTCTTCAACATCTTTTGAAATTTTCTTTTCAAGTTCATTTATTAAAGTATGCTTTTTAATAGTTAATAATAAAAGTTTTAATCGTTTAGCAAAATCTAAATTAGATAAGAAATTATATTTATCCGTATCGCTTGCTACTTGTAAATGATACATTAAAAAATTACTATATTCAATTGGAGTAGTAATCTTTTTTAAATCATTTAAATCACTGTCTTCTAATAACTGTTTTCCTTTAGTATTTACTTCATGAGTAATTAAGTTCATAGTTGCTTGAACTTCGTCTTGGTTAGTAATAGTATCATCTATTTCTTCGTATGATACTGCTGAAAAAGGACCATCATTTAATAAATTAGTAATCTTTACTCTTTTAGTTGTATTTACTAACACACGATATATTCCTTCTTCATCTTTACGAAGTTTAAAATCAAGTTTACCCAAAACACCATAAGGCTGAATATCATTTAGTTTAGGATCTTCAACCTTAATGTCTTTTTGTACTACTAAAATAATTTCTTTATGAAATTCTTTCTCACATGCTATAATCGCCTCAACAGATTTTGTTCTTCCTACATCAAAACGTATCTTGTTATTCGGTAGTGGACAATTTGCTCTTAAGGCAACGCATGGTAATATTCTGTTATCAATTTTTTCTTCTGGCATCATATCACCTCTGTGTCAAGTTGTCATTTTTTAGTTTTTGCTTGTTTTGTTAATTTATCTACTTTAGTTAATTTAGCATTTTTTACGATTAAATCTAGTGCCTTATTTATTTGAACTTCTAAGGCAATGCCTTTTTCATCCATATGCTTTCTAACTTCAGCAGGTGCCATATTATAGTTTTTTGCTAACTTCATAATAAACTCATCTACTTCTTCCTTAGAAGCTACTAGTTTTTCAACTTTAACAATTTCTTCTAAAGTAAGTAGTGTTCTAATAAATTCTTGGGAGAATTTTTTAACATCTTCACGATATTTTACCAAATCCATACCTTGGTATTTTAAAAACATTTCTAAAGTAAGATTATATTGTTTAGCTTGTTTTTCCATTTCTTCGATTCTTCTTTCAACATCGTATTCGATCATTTGAGGATGAATCTCCATTCGAGCAAGCTCACCTGCTTGTTTAGATAGTAAGTCTTTAACTCTTGCTTTTTCACTATCTTCAGCTTTAGTAGTTAATTCTTTTTTAACATGTTCTTTATACTCGATAACATTAGAACAATTCTTGATATTTAAAGACTTAACAAATTCATCATCTAGTTTAGGTTTCTTTTCTTCCTTAATATCAAATACTTTACATTTAAAGATAGCATTTTTACCTGCTAAATTTTTAGCCCCATATTCTTTAGGGAATACTACTTTAACATCTTTTTCATCGTTAACTTTCATACCTACAAGTTGTTCTTCAAAACCAGGAATAAATTGTTTAGAACCTAATTTAAGGTCATACTTTTCTGCCTTACCGCCTTCAAATGGTTTACCATCAACAAAACCTTCAAAATCAAAAGTAATAGTATTACCTTCTTTAGCCTCGGAACCTTCTTTAACTGGTTGAAGATAAGTAGCCTTATC
The DNA here is from genome assembly GCA_963540875.1 of uncultured Acholeplasmataceae bacterium. Lineage (GTDB taxonomy): Bacteria > Bacillota_I > Bacilli_A > Acholeplasmatales > Acholeplasmataceae > CAUTNH01. The sequence continues at coordinate 220,246 of CAUTQZ010000001.1, forward strand.
TAACTCTTTTTTTATCTCATCATTAACTTCTTTATCAGTAATATTAATGTTTAGTGTTTCTAATTCTAAACCTTTATATTTACCCAATTTTACCTCAGGTTTAACAGGACATACTAGCTTAAAAGTAAAAGGACACTTTAGTTCTTGGTTAATAGCAGGTTCAAAATCAACTTTAGGTGAACCAACAATTTCAGTTTCTTTTGCACTAACTATTTGTTTTAAACCTTCTTCAAATAATACTTGCATTGCTTCTGTTTGGATAGCCTGAATTCCTTTTTCCTTAATAAAAATGCCAAGTGGTGCTTGACCTTTTCTAAATCCTTTAGCACTAAAATCTGCTTTAAAAGTTTTTTCGTAGGCTAGTTCTTTAGCCTCTTCAAAATTTTTTTCTGTAACAGTAAATATATAAGTTACCTCATTTGTACTTGTTTTTGAAAATTCGTTTTTAAATTTCATATCTATATCTCCTTTATTATTGTCTATAATATATATTATAACAAAAAAGAATAATATATTTTATAGTGTATATTTTATTATGTTCTAACTTATATTAAATTCTTTAGTATAAAAACATTTTATATCAGCTAAAATATTATTTATACTAGTTATATTTAGTATGTCTAAGTAATCTTTTAGTTCATTAGTTGTAATTATATCTTCAATAGCATTACTATATTTTTTAATAAGTACTTCCATGCCTGAGGCCTTTTTGTTAATATAAGCATTAAAAACTTGTTTTAATTTTTCAGAAGTTTGATTTGTTCTTATAACAAAAGTGGTGGGATAATAATTTAGTTTATCTAAATCTAAAATATATTTGTCAAAATTATAATCAGTCGTTACTTGGAAAATTTTACCAAGTGGCTTCATAATAAAATCTATTCCTCTATCGTTTTGATGAACTGTTCCTATTTTATAAAGTTTTAAAGATTCTTTTTTTAGATTATTTAAAGAAAAACCAAAATATAGTTGCTTTGTTCTATAATAATTTTTTAAAATAGAATATGAAATAATTTCAAAAAATCTAGCATCGCTATTTTCGTTTATAAGTTGTTTTAATTTTATTTTCTTATCAGTACTACTTTTTAATGATATTAGATCATTGATTTCTTCAAAAAATTTTATATCATTATATTTTAATAAGATAATGTATTCTTCTATAATACTAATACTTAATCTAGCAATATCTAAATTATTTACATATAAATAATCAATATGAATTAAATATTTTCCGTCATTACTTATTATTAGATTATTATTGAATGGAGCTACTTTATTTCTAAATTCAAAATTTATTCGGTAGTTAAGGCTATGGTTTTGTAATTTTTTACCTCCATATAATAATTTATAAAAATTAGCTATTTTTGTAAATCTATAACCATTAAAACTTTTATAAGTAGTTGGTCTATTATAATAATCTTCATTATAAAATACTAACAAAGCATATAATGAATAAATAATTCCTAGACTTCTTCTTGCTTTTTTATTATCAATATAGTTCATTTTTAAATTTAAGTATTGTAGTAATAAACTTTTTTTTAAAAAAACTATTTATTAAAATATCACTTCTTGTATTTAGAAATGAAGCAATATGTTCTTTAATAAAATCTTTTAAATCAATCATAACTATCTAAGTCCCTATTATCACATTTTTTTATAAGTATGTGTGATAATTTAGATTTATGATTTGTTTTTCTAACTTTATTTTTAACTAAGTTTTCACCATTATAATTAGTTAGAATATTTGATCTTCTTAAACCTATTTTAAAATACTCCGGGTTAATTTCAATACCTATTACATTTCTATTTAATCTTAATGCTACTTCAGAAGTAGTAAAACTACCACTAAACGGGTCAAGGATAACATCACCTGCATTACTTGAAGTAAGTATTATTCTCTCTAGTAAAGCACAAGGCTTTTGTGTAGGGTGATTTTCGTATTCTTTCATTTTATATCTTACTCTAGAAAATGTCCAAACATTACCTGGCACCTTTTTACTATTATATGGTCTAGGTATTTCTTTTCTATAATCAATAAGTTTTCTTTTACTTCCGGTTTTAGCCTCAATTAAAATATCTTGGTAGTTAAATTTATATTTACTAAATTTATTTTTTGTAATCATTAAAATCGGTTCATATAAAGAGCCAAACTTATTTTTAGACTGCACACCAGAAGAATCATATGTCCATATAATTCTATTAATTACATAATACTTACTATCAACATATAAATCTAGTGAAGGCATATATTGTGTTGAAGACATAAAATACATTGTTCCATCTTTTTTTAGTACACGCATACATTCATCAAGCCATAATTTCGACCATTCTAGATATTCTTTTTGTGATTTAAAAAAATCACTTTTATTACCAAAATCTTTTTTTAGTCCATAAGGTGGATCTGCAAAAATTAGATCAATAGAATTATCATTTATTGTTTTTAAAACACTAAGAGCGTCTCCTAAAATTGCTATTGCATTAGCAGTTCTTCTATATTCATAATTACTAATTTTTTTAGTAAATAATTCTTCTATTTTCACTTTATAACCTCACCTCTTTACTATATATTCTAACATTAAAATAAGTTTTTACTTTTTTTAAAAAAAGTCACACCATAAGGCATGACTTTATACTTATTTAAATTTTCTAAAAAAATCCACTAAATTTAACTGCTCCCAGCTAAAGTCTCCAAAAAAGTGACCACTAACTGATGTTTTAGCATATATTGGTTTTAAAAGGTCTAATTTTTTAATAATCATCGCAGGACGAAGATCTATATTATCAGTTATATATTTAGCAAGCTTTTCTTCATCAATATTTGGCTCATTAAATAAATTAAGATTTAAATTAACTGGTAGCGACTTACCAATAACATATGATAGCATTATCTCACACTTTTTAGCAAGACCCGCTGCAACTATATTTTTTGCTAAATACCTAGCCATATATGCTCCTGACCTGTCTACTTTTGATGCATCTTTACCTGAAAATGCACCACCGCCATGATGCGCAAATCCGCCATAGGTATCAACAATTATTTTTCTTCCAGTTAACCCAGTATCTCCTTGAGGACCACCGATAATAAACTGGCCTGCCTTATTTATCTCATAGGTGGTATTAGGAGTAATTTTATCTTTAAATGATGATTGTTTAACTATTTTTTCAATAATCTCTTCTTTTATGGCTGCTTGCGTTTTATCCTTATGGTGATGACACGAAAACACAATGCTAATAATTTCACCATTATCACTAGATAAAGTAACCTCAGATTTAGCATCATAAAAATAACCTATTAATTCGTTTTTTTTAACCATATTATAATAAGTATGAATTAGCTCACGAGCATATAAAAAAGCATTAGGCATAAAATATTCATTATCATTGCAAGCATAACCATACATTACTCCTTGATCGCCTGCCCCTTGGTCATCGCCACTAGCAACTCCCATATTAATATCACTTGATTGCTTATCTAAAAGGAGTCTAATTTTAACTTTTTTAGGATCAAATCCCGGGGTAAGATTAGAATATCCTATTTCTTTAATTGCTCGTCTTGCAATTTTTTTGTAATCAAGTTTAGCCCTACTAGTAATTTCACCAGCAATAACAACATTGTTAGTTGTTACTAATACTTCACATGCTACATGCGAGCTAGGATCTTCTCGTAAGCAAGCATCTAAGATAGAATCTGATATATAATCACAAATTTTATCAGGATGTCCTATTGATACATATTCAGCAGTTACATTTTTAGTCATAATTTCCTCCTTATTGATTATAAATAAAAAAGTCCCTCAAAAGGGACTATAAATAATTTTTATTTATTACTTATTGTTAGGAATGTCCCCTCGTTTTAAGCACCACATTATAAAAATAGGTTGCTACCGCTTAAGATAACTAATCTAGGCGGTTCTAAATAAATAATAATTACCCCCTCAGGGATTCGAACCCTGGACACCTCGATTAAGAGTCGAGTGCTCTAGCCAACTGAGCTAAGGAGGCATATCTTTTATATGATATCACAATTTTATTATTTTGCAAAATATTAATAATTAAATTATAAAAATAATATTTATTTAGTTAATAATTATTTATTAAGATATAATAAAATTACGAGGTGAACAAATGACTAATAAAAAATTAAAAATAAATGATTATTATTTAACACTTGCACTTAAAGGAATTTTGGCTGGCATTTTAATAGCAATTGCAGTATTTACCTACCTTGTATTGTATGCTTATAGTGTTGCAACTAAACATGTTAATTTAATAACTTATTTCTTACAAGGAGTAGGTTTTTGTATTGGAATAATTTTAATAGTTAGTCTTGATGCAGCTCTATTTACCGGAAGAATTGGTTATCTAGTTCAAAGGAAAGCAAAATATTTACTAGAACTATTAATTGTTCTTCTTACTAATTTTATTGGAGCCTCACTTTTTTCAATTATATTCTACTATACACTATTTCCATCAAAAACTATAAACGGATTACTAAGTTCAAATATAATGCAAGATTTGATTAAATCTAAACTTGACTGGCAAGTAAATAAATTATGGCGTGCCTTTTTAGGTGCAATTGGTACTGGTATTTTGCTTCATTCTGGTATTTATGCTTATGAAAACACTAATAATAAAGGATTAGGTCTATTAGCACTTCTATTTTCAATATGGACATTTCTTTTGCTAGGATTTGACCATTCCATTGCATCATTTGCCTTTTTTTCATTTGGCTTTGGTTATCCTTATCATAAAGTATTATTATTTATCTTGATTATTATCATTGGTAATAGTATTGGCTCTATTTTTATTCAAACACTAATCACGCTAACAAAACGCAAAAATAATCAATTAAATCAAATTATAATTAACTAACTATAATAATACACTTCTTATTATAATTTATAAATAATTAAAAACATACTAAATTTATATTAGATAATATTAACAACTATTTTTTAGTATTAAATAAGTTAATATATCTATCTTTAGTCTTGATAGTTTGTTATTATTAACTCTTCAAGAACATCGTTTTCTTTTTTAATAACATGAATATTATATTTTTTATATAGTTCATTAACTAAAGGAGTATTAGCATTACTTAACATTATCTTTACTCCTTTTAGGGATAATTGATTATAAATGTTAGCAAGTCTTAATTGTTCTTCATCACTAAAATTAGTCTTTGAAACACTAAATAATCCCACCTTAGAAGTAGTAATATCATAAGGTGGGTCTAGGTAGATAAAATCTCCCTTTCTGGCGTCTTTAATAACTTCTTCATAATCTATTGCTGATAGAATAATTTGACTGTTTTTAAAATAATAATGGATATTTTGAAAGTTTTCTTTATAGTCGTTATTTAATTTAGCTTTATTCCCATATTGAACATTAAAATAACCTTGCTTATTTACTCTATAATTTGAATTTAGGCCTGCTTTATTTAAGTAGATAAATCTCGCTGCTTTAAATGTATCACTTTGTTTAAAATAGTTTTCTTCTCTATCAATATCACAAATTTTATAGTAGTACTCTTCGCTATTATTATTTAGATGCTTATCTAATTTTTCTATTAAATCATTTAATTTATCTTCATCATTAAAAATGGAGTAAGCAGTAATTAGTTCACTATTTATGTCATTTAAAAATGCTCTGTTAGGTTTTAATTTAAACAATAGAGTTCCTGAACCAAGAAAAGGTTCAAAATAATTATTGTATTTTTTTGGTGCTAGTTCTACTAGTTTAGTTAATAAATAAGCATGATTATTAGGCCATTTAATAAAAGGAGTAATAATTTCATCAAGAGGAAAATTCATTAAATCTTTTATCTCTATATCTAATGCAATTGCTAGTTTATAAATAGTCTCTAGGGTAATATTAAAAACACCTTGTTCTATTCTTGATAATTGTCCTTTATCAAGACTAGATAACTGTGCTAATTTATCAATTGATAAAAACTTATTTAATCTTAGTTCTCTTATTCTATTACCAAAGTTTTTCTTAATCACATTACTCCTTAATATAGAGAAAATATTATCATTATAAATAATAAAAAAGATTTTAAAGTTTATTTAAAATCCTTTCTATTCAGTATATACTCCTTCGACATCATATAAAAGTTTTCTTTTAGGATCACTTAAAACCTTATAGGCTCTTTGTATTTTTAAAAATTTTTCTTGTGCATTAGGATCAGTTGATACATCAGGATGGTATTTTTTTGCTAGTTGCCTATAACTTTGTTTAATCTCTTCTTGGGTAGCATGGATATCTAGGTTAAGATAACCATATAAAATGGCATTGATTGGTTGCTTACCTCTTCTAGCACCAAAAGGCTTGGATTTAGGAATTTCTTGTTTTTTTCTTTTTTGATCTTTTTCAATTTTTGCTCTTTTCTTGGCAGCCTCTTCAAGTACTTTTCTTTTTCTTGCTGCCTCTTCTGCCCTTTTTTTTCTGAAGGCTTCTTCTTGCTCTCTTTTATATTTTAGTGCTTCTTCTTTTCTAATTTTCTCACGTTCTAATAATTCTTTTTTTCTTTGGTCTTCAATATTACGATAGTGTTTTTTCTTTTTTGTAAAATGGTCTCTATACTCATAGTATAGTTTAAATGTTCTGGGACGAAGACCAATAGTTGATATAAATAAAATATTAATAAAAAATGTAGCTATAAACCATATAAAGATAAATAGATCTTGATTTAGGAAATTAAAATAACTACTATTCATATGGAAAAATAAATTAATTATTCTTACTATAAAAAAGGTAAATAAAATAGAATTAAGAAATAATACTATCGATATAATAAAAGGAAGGGAGATATTACTTTCCTTTTTTTTGTAGTAAACTATTAAAGAAATAAAAAGTCCGAAGAAAAAGATTGTACTAAAAAACATTGCTCCCATATATGATACATCAATAAGATTTGGTTTTGTTATAAATAAAATATTCATATAATTATTTTATCATATTAGCAATTTATTTAGCAATAATTAGTAAAGTGTGCTATTATATTTATGAGGGGAGTAGCTAGCAATTATATTCACCAATACGGTTTTATAACCTGGATATAGTTGGTAAGTTAGACTTATTTGCAAGACCTCAAGGGAGATCCTTGAGGTCTTTTATCTTTAAAGGAGGCAAAATGCACAATATCTCAAACGATATAATCATTAAAGAACTTGATACTAATCTAGCTAGTGGATTAAGTACTAGTGAAGTAAATAAAAGATTAAAATTAAATGGTAAAAATAAACTAGAAGAAAAAAAAGACCCTAACTTTTTAATCATTTTTTTAAAGCAATTTAGAGATATAATGATATATATTCTTTTTTTAGTATCACTTATCTCAGTTATAGCCGAAGAATATAAAGAAGCAGGCTTAATTATATTAATAGTTTTAATTAATGCCTTAATCGGTGCTATTCAAGAAAAAAAGGCCCTTAAGTCAATTGCTAGTATTAAATCACTATCTAGTCCCCATAGTAGTGTTTTACGTGATGGGAAAATTTGTAGCATTAAAACTGAAGATCTAGTTTTAGGTGATATCTTAGTTCTTAAGGCTGGTAATATAATTGGTGCTGATATAAAAATTATCGAAGCAAATCATTTAAGAGTAAACGAATCAACTCTTACTGGTGAAGCACTTGCAGTTAATAAAGAAGCTGTTGACTTACTTAATGATAATACTCCTTTAGCAGAAAGAATAAATATGGGCTATATGTCTACAGTTGTTGTAGGAGGTACCGGTAAAGGAATAGTTGTAGGTTGTTCAAAAAATACAGAAATTGGTAAAGTATCATCGCTTATTAATAATATTAAAGAAGACCAGACACCCCTTCAAAAAGAGATCTCTAAACTTGGTAAAAGGCTTGTTTTACTATCAGTTATTTTAATTTTTATTATCTTCTTACTAAATTTAGGGATTAACTTAATTGATAAAAAATTTTCCCTTTCTACCCTTCAAGAAGGTTTTCTTAATGCGATTGCACTAGCAGTAGCTGCAATACCCGAAGGACTTCCTGCCATTATTTCTATTATCCTTTCACTTGGAATGAAGAAATTAGCTAGTAATAAAGCAATCGTCAAAAACCTTCTTGCTGTAGAGACGCTAGGTTCAGTTAATATTATATGTACTGATAAAACAGGCACCCTAACAGAAAATAAAATGCAAATCAAAGAAGTCCACCTCCCTAATTTAGGCCTAATTACAAAATTTGATAACAGTCCCTCACTTAATAAATCTATACTTTATGCTTTACTTTCATCAGATCTTGATTTTCTAAAAAGTAATGATTTTGCAGGAGACCCGATGGAGGTTTGTTTTAGAGATTTAGGTAATTTAATTAACTATGATTTTACTACCGATCTTAAAGACTATGAGATACTTTCACAAATCCCTTTTGATTCTAAATCAAAAAAAATGTCAGTGTTAGTTAAAAAACAAAGTCAATATTTAGTTATAGAAAAAGGAGCACCTGATTTTTTAATCCCTAAACTAAGTGATAAATTATTGCAAGATGAACTTTTATCAATTTATAAAGAACAAGCTAATAAAATGTATCGCTCCCTAATTATAACTTATAAAGAAGTAGATTCCTCATTTAGCCTAGATGATATAGATATACTTAATAATTTTAATTATGTTGGTTTAATTGCTATGTATAACCCACCTAAAATAAGTGTAAAAGATACTATTATTAAAGCTCATCAAGCAGGAATTAGAACTATTGTTTTAACTGGTGATAATCTTAATACCGCAATAAGTATCTGTAATGAAGTAGGGATAATGGATGGCTCAAATGGTGCTTATAATGCACAAGATTTAGCAAAATTAAATGATGAGGAGTTTAGTGAGGTTTTAAAAAATACAACTCTTTATGCGCGAGTATCCCCTGAAGATAAACTACGAATAATAAATGGATTAAAGCAAATGGGCTATATTGTTGCAATGAGTGGTGATGGGGTTAATGATGGTCCAGCATTAAAGGCAAGTAATATCGGTATTGCTATGGGGCGTGCTGGTACTGAGGTAGCTAAAGAAGCAAGTGATGTAATTATTACTGATGATAACTACCAAACTATTATCAAAGCCACTGAAGAAGGGCGTGGCTTTTATGAAAATATTAAAAAAGCTATTTCATTTTTACTTAGTTGTAATCTAGGTGAGATTGTAGTGATTTTATTTATTACTATTATTGGAACTATTGCACTAGGAAATAATAAATCATTTAGTGCTATTCAAATCTTATGGCTTAATTTAATTACTGACTCCCTAATGGCCTTATCACTTGGTTTCGACCCTAAAAGTGATGATTTAATGAATAATCCCCCAAGAACTAGTAAAGATTCGTTTCTAGCTAGAAAAAACTGGCTTGAAATACTCCTAACTGGTATTTATATAGGCCTTGCTACTCTCTTAGCATATCTTTTAGGCTATTATCTTAATAATAAAAATATTAACTACGGTCTAACTTATGCCTTTTTAGTTTTAACTTTACTTGAATTATTTCATGCTTTTAACCTTAGAGATAGTAAAAGATCCATCTTTAAAATAAAAATTAATTTTTTCTTAATTATTTCTTTTTTAATTTCACTTACTCTTCAGTTAATGATTATGAATATAAAATACCTTGCTATAAATACTTTTGGTTTTGAAATAATTTCTTTTAAAGAATACCTAATTTGTTTTTCAATTAGTATAAGTATTATTTTTATTTATGAATTTAAAAAACTAGTAGTATATCTACTAAATAAAAATAAAAAAGCTCAGTGAGCTTTTTTATTTTATTTAGTCTTCTTGGTAGTTATAAATATATCTTATTCCTTCTGGTTGATCTTTTTCATCAAACCCTTCTGGTTTAGGTCCACGGAATTTCACTGTTGATCCTTCAGGAAATGTTTGATATTGTATTTCTTTAATTGATTTAGGGATAATTAGCTCTTCACATCCTTGCGAGTAAGCAAAAACAACATTTCCAATTCTTTCAAGTCCTTCTGGAAGAACTATTTTTTTAGGTAGTGTTGCTCCAGCAAACGCATAATCATCAATATATTTCATTGAATAATTAAATTTAATATCGTGAATATTTTTCCCTGCATAAACATATTTTCCTATTCCCATAATACCATAATAAATATTTACATTTCTAGTATAATCATTTGCTAAAATTAAATTGTTATCTATTTTATTAACAATTAAATTATTATCTATAATACGATAGTGTTCGGTATCGTATTTAAGTTTGCTTGGATCTTTTAATTTAAATGTAAACTTTTTAAAGTTAACAAAATTAAACTCATTAGGAATATATTCAAACTGATGATGGAAGATTATCTCTTCTAGGTTACCTACTTGATTAAATACCTCACGTAAATCATTTAATTTAAATTTAAACTCAACTTTTTTTAAATTTGTTATATTTAATATGGTATTTTGATCAAATTCTTTAATGGTTTCAGGAAATACTATTTCTTTTATTTTGCTATTATTTCGAAACGGCGAATGAATAGTTTTTACCACTTTATATAATTGATTATTATGACTAAACTCACTAGGTATATCAACTTTACCATTAGGATAATCATATTCTTTATCTGCATAATAAAGAATGGCTTCTTTATACCTATTATCACTAGCATCGTTTTTATTTGAGAGTGCATAATAAAGTCCATCTTTAACAAATACTTGACTTGCATCAATTATATGATCTTCTTTTACGCCTTTTTCTTTCCAATTAATTTGCTTAGTTATATCTATAACATATACTTGATTTTGACGTTCTTCAGAAAATTCATATTTATAAATATTATTAAATGTAGAACCGGCAGTTAACTCAGAAATAAAAAGTTTTGTTCCATAAGATAGTCCACCGCTATTTGAATGAAATTGTCCTTTTAAATGGATGATATCTGTACCTGGAAAATTCGTAGTAGATATATCATAAATTTTAGGAGCATCGACCGATACAAAATGTGTAGATGCAGTAGAATCGTAGTAAAAATCAGCAGTTGATCTAATACTTAAAAAAGTAGCATTTAATAAATACGTATGTATCCTTGCCACATCAGGTGCAAAGATATACTTAGAACCATTTGGTAAATTTTTAATAACTCTAAAATATTTAAGGTTTAGCTCTGGATATATACTATCAGAAGAATATTTTTTTCTAACTTTATTATCAAAACAAATTAGTTTATCTTTAATTTTACTAAACTCAGTATCATTAAATGTATATTTATCAGCAGTTGCCCCATAACTAGTTTTACACTCAAATTCACTATCAAGATATCTTACTAAATTATAAGTTTTAAAATCATCTGCATTATTAAATTGAATCTCTTTTGCATTTAGAAATTCTAAACTACCCTCGCCATAGTTATTTATGATTGCTTTATTTCTATCTACTTGGGTATTACTTTTAACATAGTTAGAATGATTTATCTCAATATTTTTATTAAAAAATCTTTCAAAATTATAAATAGATATTACTGTTTTAGTTCCATCGCTATTATTTTTTATAAATCTACCATCATTTTCATCTAAGTATAATATATTACCAGATAAATAAAAAGGATAAGTTGAATTAAAATAATCTTCAGGAATTACTTCGATATTATTTAGATCTATATTTTTAACACCGTTTAACCACAACGTTGCTTTAGTCTCATTAGCATTGGCTTTTTCACCTAGGATAATTTTTTTAATCTTATCACTAAATTTAAAATTATCAGTATTTACTACTTTAGTTGCCACATAACCAACATGAAGTTCTTCAACTTTGTTATTATCAAATTTATAATCCCAGGTAGAAAACATATTATATGCAATCTTACCTGTATTATCACTAAGATAACCATTAGCTGTAATATGTCTAGTTTCACCATCTTTTCCTAAAAATAGATCACTTTCTTGCGTAGTGCGACCATTAATTAAAATATTAGAAAAATTGCTAAAATTATGATCAATTTTAAATTTCTTAGTTGAACCAATAAAATTTAGCACAAAAGGATTTTCTTTAGAAATATCTTCACTATAGTATTCAAAAAATAAACCTTCTAATTTAATTATTTTATCTACTTGATTAGTAATATCTAGTTCTAATTTATTTAAAAAATTATTCTTAAAAGTATTTCTTCCTAGCTTAGTTTCACTATCTGTTGTCTCAGGAAGTTTTATTTTTTCAAGTCCTGAATTCTCAAAAACATTTGCTGCTCCATTACTTGCAAAATTTTTCATTTTAGAGAGAAATTTAAGATCTTTTAAAGAAGTCGTATCCTTAAATGTGAGATATTGAAGGCCTCCTTTTAAAGGGAAATTTTTACCAAACTCAAGTGATTGTAATTTCTTACAACCTTCAAAAGTGCTAATCTTTAATTCTTCAATAGTGTTGCCATCAAATAATTCTAACTCACTACATCTTAAGAATAAATGCCCACTATCCTTAATTTTACCATTTACCACTTTTTTTAATTTATCGCAATCAGTAAAGTCATTACTTCCGATTACATAATTATTTTTTGCTGTAAAAGACTCTATAGAAGAACCTGAAAATTTATGATAAGGTGCATCGTCAGTAGTGTATGATAAATTATTAGCAACGAGATTTCCTGATAAGCCAGATTGTCTAAAACCATTATTACCAATATAGGTAATTTTATCTCCTACGGTAAATTTAGCTTCACAGCGATAAAAGCCATCTTCTTCTACTCTTTCAAGATCTCTAAAAAATAACTTATTTAATGATGAACACTCAAATAGAGCATTTCCTTCAACTTTTTTAATAAATTTTTCATCAAAAGGAAGTTCTTTTAATCTAGTATTATGATAAAACATCTCCTCATAGATTGTCTCTATTATATTATCTAGTTTAAAACTATCTTTACTATGTTCTTTTCTAATCATACGCATAGAGAATAAATTAGCAAATGATTTTTTTCTAAATTGTTTAATAGTTTGGTAAAAGTAAATATAAGAAATAACTTTATCCATAACTTCACTATCTTCTAGTGATTCATCGGTTGGTGATAATCCAAATTCAATAACATCTTTACCTTTTATTGTTTTAGGGATAAATAAATAGCCGTTATTTGCACCTAGTAAATTAAGATCATTTACTTTTTCAAGTGAATAGCCATCTGATAGTTCTTTTAGGACTACTTTAGAATCTGGGTCAGTATTGAAATAATTATCTTTTACAAACTTAGCATAAATTGTTTGATCTTTTTCAACTAGTTTTTCTTTATGGATTAA
>CAUTQZ010000002.1:0-164106 GCA_963540875.1 uncultured Acholeplasmataceae bacterium
AAGAAATCTGGTGGCAATGGCAAAGTGGCAACACCTGTTCCCATTCCGAACACAGTAGTTAAGCACTTTAACGCCGAAAATAGTCCCACGGGGCAAAGATAGGAAGCTGCCAGTTTCTCTTTCTATTTATGGAGGTTTAGCTCAGCTGGGAGAGCATCTGCCTTACAAGCAGAGGGTCGGCGGTTCGATCCCGTCAACCTCCACCATATACAATATAAGTCCCGTTAGCTCAGGCGGTAGAGCACTCGGCTTTTAACCGAGGTGTCGTAAGTTCGAGTCTTACACGGGATATTTATAATGTTTACCTGTCCCGTTAGCTCAGGCGGTAGAGCACTCGGCTTTTAACCGAGGTGTCGTAAGTTCGAGTCTTACACGGGATACCATTTGCCCGAGTGGTGGAATCGGTAGACACGTGGGACTTAAAATCCCATGAGGATCAAAACTCGTGCCGGTTCAAGTCCGGCCTCGGGTATTAATTTAGTATGGGGCCATAGCTCAACTGGGAGAGCGCCTGTTTTGCACGCAGGAGGTCAGGAGTTCGATCCTCCTTGGCTCCACCATAACATGCCGAGATAGCTCAATTGGTAGAGCAACTGACTTGTAATCAGTAGGTTGCGGGTTCAATTCCTGTTCTCGGCATATTTTATTAAATAACCAACTTAAATGGCGGTGTAGCTCAGCTGGTTTAGAGTGCATGGCTCATACCCATGAGGTCGAGGGTTCAAGTCCCTCTGCCGCTACCAAAATATGGACCCTTAGCTCAGTTGGTTAGAGCCGCCGGCTCATAACCGGAAGGTCGTAGGTTCGAGTCCTACAGGGTCCAAATAAATGGAGAAATACCCAAGTCTGGCTGAAGGGACCGGTCTTGAAAACCGACAGGGCAGCAATGTCGCGGGGGTTCGAATCCCTCTTTCTCCGAATTATGTTATTAAAGCTCGACAATAGTCGGGCTTTTTATTTTATATAGATATAAAGGAGTAAAAGTGCCTGAATTTAAACTAAAATATAATAAAATTGAAATAAGTGTAAACTCACATGGTGCAGAACTAACTAAATTTATTCTAGGAAATGTTAACTATATCCACCAAAAAGATATCTTCTGGGATAGAAGTGCCCCCCATCTTTTTCCTTTTGTAGGAAGGCTTAAAAATAATGAGTATCTATTAAATAATGAAACTTATTCCATGAAAGGACACGGCTTTCTAAGAGATCAAGAATTTACGCTCGTTAAAGAAACAAAAAATAAATTAGTATTTGAATTTATCTCAAATGATGAAACATATAAAATTTATCCTTTTAATTTTTTAGTAAGAATATCATTTAAAATTATTAAAAACGGATTAATTTCAAAAACTACTATTTTTAATAAAACTAATAATCAAATGTATTTTAACTACGGAGAACACCCTGGTTTTAATTTGTTTTCTGAACTTAGTAATTATAAAATACTATTTTCTAAAAAAGAATGTTTTAGCTCACCCAGCATATCAAATGATAAACTACTTAATTTTTTTAATCATAATCATGTTTACACTAATATTAAGGAAATAAAATTAAATGATGATCTATTTAGTAGTGATGCAATTATAAACAATAATTCAAAATCAAAACTAGTAAAACTAATTAGCCAAGATTATATTTTGAAGTATTCTTATCCTTCGTTTCAAAGTTTTGCTATTTGGACTAAGCCTAATGCAAAGTTTATATGTTTAGAGCCGTGGAATGGATATGCAGACTTAGTTGATAGCAATAAAATGATAACAGATAAAGCACAACTTATCATCCTAGAACCTAATAGAATAAAATCTTTTATTTCTAAATTTCAAATTATTGAACCATACGGAGAAGTGAATAGAGAATTATTTTTTAAAGAAAAAAGAAAACTAATAGTTATTACAATACTTAATCTTTTTCTTGCTATTATGCTTTTTTTAGCAGCGCTTTTATGGCAAAATAAAATAAGCATTAAAACGGTTGTTAATGCTTTACAAGTATCGGGTTCTGTTATGTTTTTCCTGGGATGGATGGTTTTAATGGCTAATAAAAATATATTGTCTCCTTTTGTATATGGAGTAAAAGCATTTGCTTTAATGTTTAAAGGCTCTAAACCTAAGGATGATTATTATACTTATACCCAAAGAATAAAAGAAAACCCATACCCTAGTTTTATGTTTTATATACCAATGATAATAGCAGTCCCATTATTAGTTATAAGTTTTATTATTTGGTTTATATATGACGCTAGCAATAGGAAAACAACACTAGAATTATTTAGATTGTTAAAATTACAATTTTGCGTATAATATTATGAAAGCGGTTTCATAAAAAATAATTAAAAAATAATTATAATATAGTCTTATTTATAGTCTTAATTAGATTTTTGATATAATTTTATAAATACTTTTATAGTATAAAATATCAAAAGGAGGATAAAATATGAATTTATTAAAGAAATTTTCAGCTTTAATACTATCTGCTGTAGTTCTTGTTTTCGCATATGCTTGTACATTTAAACCAGATTGGAAAGTTCAAACTACAACAATTAAAAAAGGTGAAACTATTCAATCTGAAAAAGATATAAAAACCCCTGAACGTGAAGGTTTTGATTTTAAAGGTTGGTATACTACACCTAGAGGTCGCACTTGGTTAGAAAAAGAGCCGGTTAAGTTCCCTTATACTGCGGCTAATAAAACTACACTATATGCTTATTTTGAGCCAAAAGATTATAAAAATTATAACTGGTCAAAACAAGTTACTTATAAAAATGCTTTTGCAGAACTTGATACAGATCCAATCCTAAATCCTTACAGTTATCATTTTTCACATGAAAGTGATTTATATGATTATTTAACAACTCCATTGTTTGAAAGAGATATTAACTGGGATGCTGCTATAGAAAAAGGATTAGTATCTAAAAAAGGTGATTTATCAAAATTAACTAAAGATAACTATGGTGCCCTTGAACAGGAATATGTTCTAGCAGGTGCAGCAGCATTTCCTGAGATTATTGAAGGAGAAGACGCTGGAAAAACTGCAGTAGATGCTAAAGGACATTATCAAGAAGTTGCTGCCGGTAAATTATCTGGTACTAAATTTAGATTTAAATTAAATCCTAATGTTAAATGGGAAGATGGTAAACCTGTTACTAGTAAAGATTATTTATTTGCATTTTTACAACTAATTGATGGAAAATTAAATTATTTTAGATCTGCTACATGGGTTACTAGCGCAGATAGAAAAAACGGTTCTTTAATTAAAAAAGTAAGAGAATATTATCTACAAGGCAATAAACTAGGATTAAATGAAAATAAAAAAGATAAACCAGATTATGCTTTATATGAGGTTACTCTTCATATTAAAGATATTGACTATAAAATAATTAAATACCTAACGAAAACAGAATTAGATACGTATCTACCAGGATATGAACTAGGAACTGAAATTAATTTAGTAAATGCAGATGGTACTTTAATCAAAAACGCTCTTGAACTTGCACAAATTTCAGAAGAAGCGTTAAATAAATATAAACCAACTTTTAAAGCTACTCTAAATAAATACTATATCGGTGAAAAAGACACTATTGCGCCTGAAGTAAAACCAGAGGATTTAGGTTTTAAAATTATTGATGATTATACTTTTGAAGTAGAATATGAAACACCTGTTCAATTATCAAGCGCCCTAGGAAGGTTTGTTAATCTAAAATTAGTTCATAAAGAAGCCTATGAAAAATCAATTAGTAAAGATGGAAAATATCAATATGGTACGCCAGAATTTAAACCGCTAAGCTATGGACCTTATGTTTTAAAAACATGGGATACTAAACAAAAAATGGTTTATAATAAAAACTATGGTTCTGAGCAAAGTTTAAAACATAACTATAAATCAATCTCATTTGAATTTATGAAGACACTAGATCAAAAAATGAAAGCATTTGATAGAGGAGAAATAGATGGAACTGGATTAAATGGTGATTATATTGGTAAATATCTAGAACATAAGACTTTTAGAAAATCTATTAGCGGATATGCTCAAAACCTTGTTTTAAACCCTAATGAATATAATGGTAAAGCAGAGGGTACTGCTGATATGATTAAAAATACTAAATTCAGAAGAGCATTATTTTTTGGATTTAATAGACAAGATTTTAATAAAACTGTAAATGTACCAAATGATACAAGTATTTTCCCTTACCCAATCAATGCTACTCAATATGATAATGATGCACAATTTTATCTACAAACTAAAGAATATAAAGATATGATTAAGAGATTAGGAATTCCTGAAGATGGATATGATAAGAAAAAAGCTCTACAATTATTTAATGAAGCATACGCAGAGTGGAGTAAAAAATACCAAGGGCCTGTTAAAATTAAATTCATTACTGCCCAAGGCCCTACATCTGAAAAAATAGCTAAATATATTACAGAAGAATATACTAAATTATTTGGCAAAGATAAAATTCAATTTACTATAGAAACGCATGATGATAATAGTATAAGCAAAAAAATGGATAATAGAGAGTTTGATATGGCACTAAGTGCTGTTGGACATGGTGGAGCAACTAACACAAGTGTAGAAATGCCGATTCAATCATTTTTCTATGCTCGTTCAATGGGAAAATCTCAATTTGGTTTCTCTGATGCAAAAGAATTCGGACTTGACGAAGATAAAGATTTTGAAATAACAGAAGAAAATAAATTAGATTTAAGAAGAACATATAATTTCTTAAAAGAAAACAAAGCAAAATTTAATGCAAAAACTGATAACGGATATTTAAAACCTTTATATGATATTTTAGAAAAAAATAATGGATATTTTATTGGTGATTCTAAAATAATTTATGACTATGGTATTAATTGTCACTTTATCTGGGCAGGTAATAAACCACAATATGATGGAGATGTTGAGGATAGAAACACAGTTACTAGATTCTTTAATGAATTAACACTTAAATATTGTACGCTTATTCCAGTATCATCTCGTGCTAGTGCATCAGTATTTTCTAAAGATTACAGAACAGAATGGCCAGGATTCCATACAATTATGAAATGGGGATTTTCTAGATATAACTATCTAAATTCAGACCCTGATTTCAGAAAATAAAATAAAAATGTAATTACTTACCTTTATGGTAAGTAATTATATTATCTAAGCTAAAAAGAAATTTTTAGCTTAGATAATATAATAAATAGGAGTAGATAATAAGTGAGTAGATATTTTTTTAAAAGACTTGGATTAATGATAGTTACATTTGTAATTATTGTATACTTGTTTTTTTTGTTCGTTCATTTATTGCCGGATAATCACATTAAACCATCTGGAGAAGACACTCAATATTTAATCCAATGGTATCGTGAAGGCGGCGACAAACCTATTACAATCAGATTTTTTATTTGGATTCGAAATATATTTAAATATAAAACATTCGGTTATGCAAAATCTAAAAGCCTAGATTCTGCAACTGTACTTTTTTCAAAAATACCTATGACAATATTATTCCAATTAATTCCGTATATTATTACCGTACCGCTTGGTATTACGCTTGGTGTAATTGCAGCATTACATAAAAATAAATTTTTAGATAATTTTATCTCAGTTTTAGTGATGGTTCTAATTTCACTACCTACATTTGTTATTGCAGTTTTATTTCAATTGTTATTTGTGTATAAACTTAATTGGCACCCTACTCCTTTTGTTGCAACGAGAACGGAGTTTTTAGATAATCCGCTCTTTGGTATTAGAACTTATATTCTACCAACTGTTGTGATGGTTTTAGGTGGAATTGCTGGTTGGGCACGGGGAATAAGAGCTGAATTAACAGAGCAATTAACGCAGGAGTATATGTTATTAGCAAGAGCTAAAGGACTAACCAAAAGACAAGCAACTTTTAGACATGCTCTTAAAAATGCACTAGTGCCATTTGCACCATCAATATTTTTAGGCTTTCTTGGATTATTATCAGGATCTATTATATTAGAACAAATTTTTAGAGTTAATGGTGTAGGCAGTATATATTTAGAAGCATTTAATGAAAAAGATTATAACTTACTGCAATTAAATATTGTCTTTTATAACTTTATCGGCTTATTATCAGGTGTGTTTGCAGATTTAAGTTATACAATTTTAGACCCAAGAATGCGTGTAGGAAGCGGAAGGTCAGCATAATGAATGTAGATAAATCTAAATTAGTATTAGTTAATGAAACAGAAATTAATATTGTTGACAAGCCCCTAGAAACAAAAGAAATCGGCTACTACAGAGACGCTTGGAATAGATTTAAAAAAAATAAAGCATCAGTGGTAGCATTTGCTATTATTTGTATACTTTTCTTTTTTGTGATATTTGGTCCCCATTTTAAAATTTATCATCACCCTGGTGAGAGTGAAGGAAATAAATTAAAATATCTCCCACCTAAATTAAAAGGTTTTTCAAAACTAGGTATTTTTAACGGCAGGAAAAAGATTAGTAAGGGTAAACAATTTTTAGTAGATCTAGCAAAATCAGAGATGGGTCCTAAAACAATTATAAGTGGAATGCCTAAAGAGTTATTAGATAACGATCCATCTAATGATGGTAAGTATGCTGAAATGGAAAATCTTACTGTAACAGTAGATATGTATAATTATGTTCAGTACATAAACTCATATAGAGATGAATCAAATGAGTTAGTAACAAGAACACTTGAAAAAGAAGATTATGATGAATATCTTAAAAAAGGCTATATACTAGAACTTGTAAAAATTACTAATGATAATAAATTTAAAGTAAGAATTAATTTTTTTAAATTTGTATTAAACCAAACACCAGAAGATACTTATTTTTGGTTTGGAACAGATGCTTCTGGAAAGGATTTATTTACAAATTTATGGCAGGGTGCTAGAATCTCTCTTGCGATGGCCCTATCTATAGTTATTATTAATTCTATTATTGGTATAACTATTGGAGCTATTTCTGGATATTATGGTGGAACCTTTGATTTATTATTTGATAGATTTGTTGAGATACTCTCATCAATTCCTTTTTTAGCAGTTATTACTTTACTAATTATTAGATTTGGTTCAACTACAGGAATTGTAATATTAGCATTTACACTTACTGGATGGATTGGCGCTTATCAGATGTCGCGAATGCAATTTTACCGTTATAAAAATAGAGAATATATTTTAGCAGCAAGGACTCTTGGTGCAAGTGATGCAAGAATTATGTTTAAACATATTTTCCCTAATGCAATAGGTTATATGGTTACATCTTTTGCGCTATCTATTCCAAGCTTTGTATTTGCTGAGGCAACTTATTCTTACTTAAATATTATTAAATATACTAATGCTGAATCGGTAGGACTTTTGTTAGAACAAGGCCAAAAAGTAATGGAGACACAACCTCATTTACTTTTATTTCCAGCAATATATATTTCTCTTTTAATGATAACTTTTAACCTTTTTGGTAATGGTTTACGCGATGCATTTAACCCAAGTTTAAGAGGTAGCGAATAATGGCTAAAGAAGTATTATTATCAGTAAAAGATTTAAAAATATCATTTAAAACTCAATATGGAATTTTGCAAGCCATTAATGGAGTTTCTTTTGATTTACTTAAAGGTGAAACACTTGCTATTATTGGTGAATCAGGTTCTGGTAAAAGTGTAACAAGTAAAGCCATTATGGGGCTTTTAGCAGGTAATGCAATGGTAGATGATGGACATATACTATATGAAGGAAGAGATTTATTGCAGGTTCCTGAAAGTATGTTTCATGAAATTAGAGGTTCTAAAATTGCAATGTTATTCCAAGATCCAATGAGTAGTCTTAATCCAATAATTAAAATTGGTAAACAAATAACTGAAACCTTAGTATATAAATTAAAAATGCCTAAAAAACTTGCTAAAGAACGAGCAATTGAACTAATGCGTGAAGTAGGTATCCCAGAACCTGAAAAAAGATACAATCAATATCCGTTTCAGTTTTCTGGTGGAATGCGCCAAAGAATTATTATAGCAATTGCTCTTGCAAATAACGCAGAAATTCTAATATGTGATGAACCAACGACAGCATTAGATGTAACAATTCAAGCCCAAATAATTGATTTAATTAATAAAATAAAACAAGAAAGAAATTTAAGTATTATATTTATTACCCATGACCTAGGGGTTGTTGCTAATGTTGCAGATAGAATTGCTGTAATGTATGCTGGTAAAATTGTTGAATATGGCTTATCAGAAGAAGTATTTTATGATCCAAAACACCCATATACTTGGGCGCTTTTGTCATCTATGCCAAGTCTTGCTACTAAAAATAAATTAGACTCAATTGGTGGTACCCCACCAAATCTTGTAAAACCGATTTTAGGTGATGCGTTTGCCCCAAGAAATAAGTATGCGTTGAAAATTGATTTAGAGCAAGAGCCACCTTTCTTTAAGGTTAGTGATACTCACTATGCAGCAACATGGCTTCTTCATCCTGATGCCCCAAAAGTGAAACTGCCTGATGCCGTATTAGAAATAAAGAAGAATCGAGGTAAAAAACATGAATAACGAAGAAAAACAAACCCCGGTTTTAGAAGTTAATAATTTAAAAAAGTTTTTTAAAATTCCTGGCAAGGGTTTTAAATCTTTTAACTTTCATGCAGTAGATGGCATCTCTTTTAATATATACAAAAAAGAAGTCTTTGGCTTAGTTGGTGAATCAGGTTGTGGTAAAACAACTTCTGGTAGAACCATCATTAGATTATATAAGCCAACTAGTGGATATGTAAAATTAAACGGAGAAATTATTGCAGCAGGATATTATGATTTAGTTAAAGAACTTAGAAAAAAAAGAAAAGAATATAACTTTTTAATGCTATCACAAAACCCTCGAAAATACCGTAAGTATGAAATTTGTGAGCAATATAATAAAAAAATCAAGGATTTAAAAAAAGCACGTAAACAATATAAAGCAAATTTAAAACAGGAAATTGAAGAAATTTTAACTGAAAAAAATAATTATAATAAACTAATTTATGGTATCAATTCTAAGGCAAAAATTGAAATAGATAAATTAGTATTTAATCATAAACAAAATATTTTAAACTTAAAAAAACAGCTAATTAATGCTTCATTGTATGAGTTAAAATTATCTAAGAAGCAATTACTTATTAATTACAAAAATAAAGTTAACGGAATTAAAGACTCTAATGCTTTAACAAAAACAAAAAAATTAGAATTATTAGAAAATGCTAAACAAAGTCATTTATTAAAATTGCTTGCCTTAGAAAACAGTTTTGCCCAAAAAGTTCTTGAAGATGATATTAAAAAAACCAATAAATCGGTTATTAGAAACCAAATTAAGGAAGCCAAGAAAAACTTTAAAGAGGCCAAACTAAATATTTATAATAATTTAAAATTAGAACTTGAGCAACATAAGAGTCCTGATTTTAAGGAAATAGTTAAAAAAGTTGTGATTAAAAAGAAAGAACTTTATTTTAGTTTGTTCAAACATATTAAGGATTATTTTAAACTAAACTGTCAAAAAAATAAAGAACTGCGTCAAAATAAAGAAAAAAATATTACTAATGATAAATACTATGAATATAAACAAGAGTTTAGTAAAATAAGAAGTGATATATTAAATAAGATTAAATGTATCAAAAGACAACACTCATCAAAGGCAGCACAAATAAAATCACGACAAATGCAAATGATTTTCCAAGACCCAATTTCAAGTCTTAATCCAAGAATGACTGTACAAGAGATCATATCTGAAGGTCTTATTATTAGTGGACAAAAAAATAAAGCAGAAAATAGAAAAAAGGTTGAAGAAGTACTTCGCTTAGTTGGACTAGCCCCAGAATATATTACTAGATACCCACACGAATTTAGTGGTGGTCAAAGACAACGCATAGGCATTGCTAGAGCTCTTATAATGAATCCATCGATGATTATCGCTGATGAACCAATCTCTGCACTGGATGTATCTATTCAAGCACAAGTTATTAATTTATTGAAAGATTTAAAAGAAAAACTTGATTTAACAATTTTATTTATTGCCCATGATTTATCAGTTGTAAAATTTTTTTCAGACCGTATTGGTGTAATGTATATGGGTAAAATGATGGAGATGGCTTCATCAGAAGAACTATTTGCACATCCACTTCACCCTTATACGAAATCATTATTATCTGCTATACCACAACCAGACCCTGATTATGAAAAAACACGACAAAGAATTTATTATAATCCAATGATGCATGATTATAGCGAAGAAAAGCCTCAATTTGTTGAAATTAAACCAGGACACTTTGTACTTGCTAATAGTAAAGAGATAGAGGAAATGAAGAAAGAACTAGGTGAATAATATGAAAAAAATATTATTTATAACAATATTATTTAGCTTATTATTTTTAATTGTAGGATGCAAGGATAGAAAAATTAAACAAGATCCTAATAAACTAGATGTAATTTTTTATACTGCTGTTAGTCAGGATACAAGTGCTGATGATTATGATAAAAATGGCAACCCTAAAGTTCTTAAACAGGTTGTTAATAAAAACTCAAAACTAACTATGCCTAATACTCCAACTGCTAGAGGAGCTGTATTTGATGGATGGTACAAGGACTTTGAAAAAACTATCAAATGGGATTTTGATAAAGATATCGTTAGTGAAAGTATGACACTTTATGCTAAATGGGTTTTAAAAAATTATAAAATTACATTTCTTTTTCCACATGGTGGAGACTTCCATACAGGTAGCACTATTATCAGAGAATATAAAACAGGTGAGATTATTGAATTTGATAAACCGATAAGAGAAAATTCAAAATTTCAAGGTTGGTATCGCAATCCATATTCTGAAGAACAAATTATCTCTTCAGATGATAAACAACTTATATCAACTGAAGGTTTATATGAGGATCTTACTTTATACGCTGCATTTAAATATAAAGAATATAGAATTGACTATTACCCAGATCCTAACTCTATCCAAGCTAAGTTTTTTAATTGTAAATATAATCAAAAAATTAGTAATCTTCCAAAAGACCTTAAATCTCCAGGTGAAGGCAAAACTTTTAAAGGCTGGTTTTTAAAAAATAAAGATGGTAGTTGGGGAGTAGAAGTAAATAATGAAACTATTTTTAAATGGACTATCGATATAAATATTTATGCTAGATGGGATTAGTAAATTAAAAAATAAAATAAAATATTATAGTAATAAAAAAGTAATGTGGTTGCTTCTATTATGGGTAGCAACCTTTACTTTTATTTTAGTGATACTCTTATCAATTATTTTTCATATGCCACTAATATATGCATCGCTTGTATATTTTATTTTATTAGTTGCACTTTTTTTTATTGTCTCTATTACAAGAATTAGGATAGCATATTATGATATGTATCAACGCTATTATTTACTATTAGATAGCGCTAGTCCTCCTCTTGAGACTAAACAACTATTTGATCAAAAATGGCTTGATAAAATCAATAAAAATGATTTTAAATTATCATTTTCATCAGATTTATTTGATATTTACTATAAGATATCTCCTAATATTAATAAACGAAGTTTTAGACATAACATCTTAGAAACTATAACTTTAATAAAAGATAGTAAGATTGATTTACATAATAATTTGATTGAAATTGAATATGAAAAGATATTAAATGCAAACTTTAAAAAGAATAAAATTAATCAACAAATAATGTATCAGTATAAAATGTATGAAGAGTTCAATAAGCAAGTTAAAAATGAATTAGATCAGGTAATTATATTTAAACAAAAGAAACAATGCTTAATAAAAATTAACTGTGGTATATTTCTTAAATTAAAACTAGTTTATTTTCTCCATTCTAATAAATACTATCCTAATGCGTATTATAAATATGCAATAAGCGAAATAAAAGCATTAGTGAAGTAAGAATTTTATTTATAATTCTATTTATAAAGTTTAGTGAATAATCTTAAATATGGTATTATTTATATATGTTTCATAAAAATATTTTTAATTTAATCGGTTCTAAAAAAAAGCACTTAATACTAATTATACTTTTAATGATTACAACGTTATTACTAAGTGTTATTTTTACTTTTTTACTAAGTTATTCAATAAACTATGTATCTTTTAATATAGTTAGTAGTAAAGTCAATGATTTATCTCTTGCTAGAATAACTAATTCGTTTAATGATTATCTTCATTTATTTAAAGAAAGTAATATATATTTAAAATTTCTCCCACTTATAGCAATTTTTGTTGCAATATTATCTTTAAAATATGTTATTAGTATATTTATAACTAAATTAAAAAATATAATATCCACTTATATTAAAGTATCATTAAGACAAAATTTATATCAAAAAATTACTAAACAAGGAATTAGTTTATTAGATAATATTTCTATAGCTTCATTAGAACAATCAGCGATTGAAGGATTAGAACAACTTGATCTATATTTTACAGTTTTTCTTCCGCAGTTTTTTTATGCCTTATTAGCACCACTAATTCTATTTGCAGCCACTGTAATAATTAATTATAAAGTAGCATTAGTTCTTTTAGGTTGTGTTCCTTTAATACCATTAACTATTATGTTATTTGCTAGAAAAGCAAAGCATACAGTAAATAAGTATTTAGATAAATACCATCATCTTGGCGACACTTTTTTAGATGGTACATATGGGATAAATGAGTTAAAACTAAACTTATCAGATCAAATATATTTTAATAAATTAGAAGGCTCTTCACAAGACTTTAGAAAAACAACAATGAAAGTTTTATCAATTCAACTAATTTCATTATCTCTTATGGATTTAATTGCCTTTGGTGCTGCAGGAGCAGGTATTATATTATCGCTTATTACTAAAAACACGAATAGTTTTTTTAATGCTACTTATTTTATTTTATTCCTGATTTTAATCTCTGCAGAGTTTTTTATTCCATTAAGACAACTAGGGAGTGCATTTCATATTTCCCTTAACGGAGTGTCTGCAAGTAAAAAGATTACTAATATCCTTTCGCTTGAAGAACTAAATTGGGGCCTTATTAAAGAAAGTAATTATAATTACACATTAAAAAATGTATCGTTTAAATATAGCAAAAATATAGTGCTTAATAACATAGACTTAGAAATAAAGAATAAACAAATTACTGCTATTGCAGGGACTAGTGGTTCTGGTAAATCTACCTTAATAAAATTATTATTAGGACAAATTCAACCCCAAACTGGAGATATTTTTGTTAATAATATAAAATTATTTGATTTAGATAAGACAACCTATTATCAAGATATTTGCTTAGTAAGTAGTGATTCTTATTTATTTAATGACACTATTAGAAATAACTTTCTTTTATATAATAAAGATTTAAGTGATGAAGAAATTATTAATTCACTAAAACAAGTGGGCCTTGATAATCTAGTTAGCCAAAAAAGAGGTCTTGATTATCTTATCAATGATGTTAGGTCTAATTTATCAGGCGGTGAAAGACAAAGAATTTATTTAGCAATAATGTTGCTACTTAATAAAAAAATATATATCTTTGATGAGGCTACTAGCAATATTGATAAAGACTCAGAAAAAATTATTCTTGATTTAATCTATCAATTAAGAAAAGATAAAACTATAATTATTATCTCGCATTGGTTAAGTAATCTTGCAAAAAGTGATATAATCTATTATTTAAAAAATACTAATTTAGTAGAATGCGGAAAACACCAAGATTTAATTACCTCTAAAAAAGGATATTATCAATTATATAAATTACAACAAGAACTAGTTAAAGGATTAGGTGAACATCATGAAAATTAAGCATATGTTTACTAAATTATTATTAGTTTTAGGGGCACTATTTTATTTGTTACTAATTGCAGCATTTGCAGGAGTAATTGGATTTATTTTATCTACCAGTTTAATTTTATTAAGTGTATTGTATTTAGCTAATAATATTCTAGAATTTATTACACTTGATGCTAATATTTTATTATATCTAATTCTTGTAGCAGGCATTATGCGTGGGGTAATGCGCTATATTGAACAGTATTTTAATCATTTGCTAGCCTTTAAAATTTTATTTAATTTAAGATTAAAATTATTTAAGTTATTAAATAGACTTGCTCCTACAAAGATTGATGAAATGCCTAAGGGAAAACTAATGAGTCTCATTACAGCTGATATTGAAACGCTTGAAGTTTTTTATGCTCATACTATATCACCAGTAATGATATCTATTAGTATTACTTCACTTGTTAGTATATTTCTTGCACTTACTACTAGTTATGTATATAGCCTAATTGTTATTTTTGCGCATCTTTTAATTATGCTATATCCATTGTTATTTGGTAAGAAAATAAAAGCAAAGGGAGATCAATATCGTGAAGATTTAGCTAAATTTAATGAGTTTTTTCTAGATAATATTAAAGGACTTAGAGAAATAACACTAAATAATTTAGGCGATAAACAGTTAGAAAAAATAAATAATTATTCATTAAAACTTGCTAATACCAATAATAAAATAAATACTCAAGGTGCTTATAGTGTTGGTTTAATTAACTTCTTTATATCGCTAGTTGGGATTATAGCACTAATTATAGCAGCCTTTTATGATAAAGATCCAAGATACATTATTATTGCTATTCCTACGATTATCTCATCATTTGGTGCTGTTTTAGCTGTCGGAATTTTACCTATTAACCTCTCTCAAACATTTGCTTCAGCCAGAAGGGTTTTAGGATTATATCAAGAAAAACCTACAGTAGAAGAAATATATGATAAAGAAAGTTTTAATTTTTCTAAGCTAAGAGTTGAACATTTATCATTTAAATATAATGATAGGGATATATTGGATAATATTTCTTTTGAGATAAAAAAAGGGGAAATTATTGGTATCCAAGGTAAATCAGGCTCAGGTAAGTCTACTATTATAAAGCAATTACTTAGATTTTATCCAATTCAAAAAAATACTATTTTTTACAATGATAGTGATATAAATAATATAAATACAAAATCTCTTTACCAAAATATTGCTTATTTAGCACAAGATACGTATTTATTTAATGATACTATTTTAAATAATATTACTTTATTTAAAGATAATTATTCAACAGTTAAAATAGATAAAGTTATTAAAGAGGCTTCGCTTGATAAGTATATCAATAATCTTAATGAGGGATTAAACACTAATATATCCCAATTAGCTCTTAATCTCTCAAGCGGTGAAAAACAACGTCTAGGACTAGCAAGAGTGTTTCTAAAAGATGCAGGCCTTATTATTTTAGATGAAGCAACTAGTAATATTGATGCTATTAACGAAGCACTAATTCTAAAAGCCTTATTGAATAAAAAACAAGATCATGCTATTATAATTATCTCGCATAGAATATCTACTCTGTCAATATGTGATAAGATATATAAACTAGAAAATAAAAAATTAATGCAAACAAAATAAAAAGATGTAGAAGATCTACATCTTTTTTAATTTAATTTCTTCAGGCCTAGCAGGATTTGAACCTACGAATGACAGAGTCAAAGTCTGTTGCCTTACCGCTTGGCTATAGGCCTATAAAAATATTATATCATTTTTTTTTATTATTACAATTAAAATAATATTAGAACTATTTTAATTTTTTTATTCTTCAAAATCAATATTGATAATTTGATTATCTTCGCATATTTTTTCCTTAATAAACAATGTCATATAAATGGGAAGATATATTTTTTATCTTTTATCTCAATATTTTTCTTACATAAAATATACGCATAAGGATAGTCTTTATTATTTAATAAATTATTTAATGCAGAATGTCTTTTATAATCATTGCCGCTTTTACCTTCAATAGGAATAACTTAAATATTGAGTTCAATTAGAAAATCTATCTCTCCATTTTTTTACTAGTATTGTAGAAAAGAGGAATATTATGAGTGGTTAATTCTTGAGCGACATATGCTTCGTATATGGCACCGTAATTTATCGAAGTATTTTCATTAACAATACTTATTTGATTATCATTAAATTATTTATGTGAAAGAAGTCCTACATCTAGATAAAATAACAATTTTTACATTTTCCAGCATTTTTTATATGCGATTTTTGCATTTTTCCAACTCTTCTTTAAAAAAGTATATGTGAGTTAAAACCATAATGTTGTATAATAATATGAATTTAATCTATTTAATTTAGTACAGGAGTCTGTTTCCTAGCGGATAAAGTTCTTTTAATATTTAGAGGATTTTTATAAATTATTAGTATAATTAATTATAAAATTATGTTTAGATAATTTTTCGTAAAATATGATTTAGGAAAATAAATTAATAATTTATATATAATTATTTTAATAATGCAAAATTAAAATTTTATTGTATAATTTTATTAATGGATATAAGATGGCTTGTAAAAAACTGAAATTCAGCAATTTAGTATGATTTCTTATTTTCACTGAATAGTCATACCTTTATAAAGATAAAAAGCAATATATTTTATTGGTTCATATGCAAGAAAAACAAATGCAATTTTCAGTGATATTGATATTTTAATCATTAGAGATGATTTAAACGGAAATTATTACATTACTAAACTTGTTTTAGGAGAAAAATTGAAAAAAATGTTTGATAATTTTGTTAATAATACAATATATGATTTAAATGGGAAACAAGATGCTTTTTTAGTATCTAATATGATTAACGGTGTAAGAATTATGTAAGGTCAACTAAATGGAAAAACGGATTATAGTTTATTTATCAACTTTTCCATTGTTCTTATTTTTAGTATTAAATAATTTATTAGTAATTATAGGAACTAAATTAGGTTGGAGTATAAATACTTTCGGTATCAGTTTAATATTAACAGGTTTTTTTTTATTTCTTGGAATAATATTATTATCTTTAAATGTATTACTCATACTAATCAGTAGTTTTTATATAATAAAAAATAGAAGAGTACATTCAGAAAAAGGTATTGATTCACTTAATGTAAGACTTGCATTATATATATATTATTTTATATGGTCACTATTTTATATGTGGTTCTTTACATATCATTTTAGGATGGCCATCATAAAGGGAGTTTTAGCTGAGATTATTGTAATGTCACTAGTTATGGGGATATCAATATTAACATCGATTATTTGTATTATATTGTTTATCCTTAATCGTATAAAAAGAAAACACACTAAAATTAGCTAGAATCTAATGAATCTAATTATATACTAGTATTTTTTACTAAATATTTTTTAGTACAAAGTATATTGTTAGGGCTATTTATATCAAGGCACACATAAAATTGTGTGCTTTTTTATATGTTTTAGTATAGCAATAGTGTCTCTGGTGTTATCTAGAAAATGAGCATTACACAAAAAGTTAATTTAATAATAACCTAACTTTTATCTAAGAATTCAAAATTCTTACTACTATATATCAAAAAATTAGTAAGTGCATTTATATATTTAAATAACTTAATTTTAGACTATTTATCAATCTTACTAAATATATTTTTTTGATAAATAGTTCATAGAGTACTAAATTTAATTTATTTTATAATAGTTAAAAATATTTGAATTTCTTATTTATAATATAAATTAGAATATTTTTAAATGATTAAATAATATGTTATTATTATATAGTTAAATAAAAAAAATAGAAATGAAACGAAGGAAAAAATGCTGTTAAAATTAAAAGACATTGGCAAAATTTATGAAACGAATAACTTATATACAATTGGTATTCGTTATATAAATTTAGAATTTAATTTAAATGAATTTATAACCATTGAAGGCGAATCAGGAAGTGGTAAATCCACTCTTTTAAATGTTATCGGTGCGACCGATACATACGAAGAGGGCGACCTTTATTTTAATGGCTCTGAAACTTCTCATTATTCAGTAAGTGAATGGGATAAGTATCGCGAAGAAAATATTGCTACAGTTTTTCAAGATTTTAATATCATTGAAAACTTAACAGTTTTAGAAAATGTTGAAATTGCTCTTTTAAGAATTGAAAATTTAAAACAACGAAAATTAAGAGCTAAGGAGTTAATTGAAAAAGTAGGACTTATTAAACAAATAAATCAAAAAGCGAGTAAATTATCGGGCGGAGAAAAACAAAGAACGGTTATTGCTAGAGCACTTGCTAAGGATGCACCCATAATTCTAGCAGATGAACCAACTGGTAATCTTGATCAAAAATCATCTTTTGAAATTGCACGTCTTTTAAAAGAAGTCTCTAAGGATAAACTAATTATAGTAGTTACACATAACCCTGAATTTTTTGAAAAAGAACGAACAAGACAAATCATTTTAAAAGATGGCTCGGTTATTCTTGATAATAATAGTTTAGAAAAAAATGAAGTTAACGAGTCTGTATTACCAGTTAAAGATATCAAAGAAACAAAAAGTCAAAGAATTAAAAATACCCTATGGTTAGGGACAATAAATTATAAAAGCAGACCTAAATTTACAATTTTAATGTCTTTTATACTAATTATTTTCGCATTAGCATTATTTTTTGTTTTAGCCTTTTTTAGTGATTATTTTATCCTCCCTTTAACAAAAACTATTGAAAAAAATCCTGTTAACGGTAAATTGCTTGTCGCAAATCAAAGTAGAAAAATTACTAATGATGAATATATTAAATTAGTTAATCTATTAAAGCCAGGATATAGTTTTAAAGAACAATCGCTTACCAATTTTTTTATAAATATATCTAAAGAAAATAAAGACTTAAGTAAAGACTACCAAGTAAACATTTTATATGATCCCTTTAAATATCAATTAAATGATGACGAAGCACTATTAGAAATTGCTTATTCGAGTTTATCTGATAACGATAAGTTAGTAAATATTTTTAAAAACAATGATTTTGAAATAAGTAATATAAAAATAAAAAAAGTTCTTAGTCTAACAAACCCTAGATTATATGTAGGTAAAACAACTCTCTTAAAAAAAGGTCTTCAACTTCGTTCAATGTATTCTAGTATTACCATTGATAATTATAAAAATAGTATATATTCATTTAGAGTAAATGAGGCTTTAAATGATGGTGAAATTTCTTTACTAAATTCTAGAATATGGGAGGCTAAAGGTAAAAACGCTGTTATTGCAGTTTATCCTACAAAAACCTTTAAGATTATAGATGATACTAAGATTGATATGATTAGTAAAGAGCTAATTATAGAATTAAGCACTAATGATTACAATCAAATTTTTAGTAAAAATAAAGAAGATTATTTAAATCCAGTCTTTTATTTTCAAAGTAATAGCCTTGCAAAAAAAGCAGCTGATAAACTTTCAAGTGATTATTCAGGGATAATTTCTTCAACTACTTATTATGTTGATACTGCAGGCGAGCTTTTTTTTCAAAACACATTAGCATATTTCATTCTTACGATAGTATGTTTAATTATTGCGGTAATTATAAGTATTATTTTTTCTAAAAATGTAGGATTATTTAGTGCGGATTTTGCAATTTATCGCACTCTTGGAATAAATAGAAAAACCGCTAAAGGATCACTTTATATTCAAATGCTTTTAATATTTTTACCTACTATAATTTTATTGCCATTAGTCTCACTTATAAGTGCTGTTATACCAGGCTCTAGTTTAAAGATTATTTCTTTTGGAAATTATTTATTTATTGAGATTATGATGTTTTTAATAGTTCAAATTGTAGCTTTTAGATTTAATAAGTCAATTGTTTTAAAATCAATTAGAAAAAGTTTAGCTAGAGGTTTAAAATGATTAGATTAGATAATATTAATAAATGTTTTAACAAGCATTTAAAAAATAAAAATAATGTACTACAAGATGTTTCGTTTACGCTCCCTGATAGTGGCTTAATTGCTATCTTTGGTAAATCAGGTAGTGGTAAAACAACCCTTCTTAATATTATTGGAGGTCTTGCTAAACCAGATAGTGGCACTATTACTATTGGAGCTTCCAAGTTTAAAAAAGTATCTGATAATCTAAGAAATAAAGAAATTGGTTTTATATTCCAAAATTATTATCTAGAAAAAAATTATAAAATTAGTGAAATTATTGAAAACCAAATGATTATATCTGGTATTAGTGATAAAAAAATTATTGAAGAAGAAACATCTAAAGCGCTAGAACAAGTAGAAATGACTAGATTTAAAAATAAAACTGGAGATAGTCTTTCTGGTGGTCAACAGCAAAGAGTAGCTATCGCTAGAGCAATTGCTAAAGATGCTAAAATCATTCTTGCAGATGAACCAACAGGTAATCTTGATAGTCAAAATACTGCTAAAGTTATGCAGATATTAAAAGATATTTCTAAAACAAGACTTGTTGTCTTAGTTACTCATGAATTAAATCTAATTGAAGAATATGCTGATTCGTATATTGAACTTGTAGATGGTAAGGTAGTTCATAATTTAGAAAGTAGTAAAGCTAACGAAGTAGAACACAGTAATAGCAGTCCTAATAAATTAGTTAAAACTCATAAGATTGGGAAGTTATTTAATTTTAAACGTATTATTAAACATTTAAAGTTTTCTACAGAAGACCGCTTTAATTCAGTTGCAACTATTTTTAAACAAATATTTATTATCTTTTTCGGAGCGTTTCTAACATTTCTTGCAATGAAGTCATTTGAGATAAATCGCTCATTTGCTGAGGATAAGCCACTTAATTCTAATGCAGTTTACACTGATGTAAAAGCTTATGAAGAGATAAAAAATCTAGATAAAAAGCTCTATGATAAAGTTAACTTTTTTGAAACTAACTACCGAAGTGGAATTTTTAAATTAAAAGTATTTGATTTAATTAGTGAAATTAGTGAAAGCTATATTCCGCTACCGCTAGAAGAATCAATAACTAAAGAGAATTTAGTAAGCGGAGATATTCCTAGTAATAACGAAGTATTAGTATCAACTGGGTTATTAAAAGCACTTAAACATAAAACTCCGATTAAAGAATTAAAAAACGATAAAATAGCCAAACTTTTATATTTTAGTAATGAATATTTAGTTGCAGGAGTAATTAAAAATGAAGATAAAATTGTCTATTTTAAGGGAGCAGATTATCTTAATTTTTTAAAAGTTTATTCAAAAATTGCTTTTAATGATGTAAATGAATTGTTTTTTAAAGGCTCTTATAAAGCAAAAAGTTATTATTCAAAAATCCATGAAACAGATCAAGGCTTAGCTAATGATGAAGCAATACTAGAAATAAATAGAAATTCACTATATCGCTTACTAGATAATTATAAAGAGGCTGATATTATATGTGAAAGTACTAATATCGCATTATTAAATAGCCCTAAACTTATTCAAATTAATGATTCTAAATTGTATATTAAAAAAATAAAAATTATTAAATCGGCAATGAAAAACGATGTAAATATACTAGTAAATAAAGAAGTAATTTCTAATATATTTGTTTACATCAAGCCAAATATCAATGCAATAGAAAATAATAATTTAAAATATAATGATTACTTTTTTGAAATAATTTCTAAAGATAAGACTAAATTAGCAAAGCATTTTAGTGATAATTATATTAGTAGTGTTGATGTATTAGGTTTATATAACCAAAGATTATCTGAAAGTAAAAGTAAGGCTTTTGGTGAGATTCAAATTCTTTTATTAGGAGTGTTGTTATTATTTTTTATATACTACTTTTTTGCCAAAGCAGACAGTATTAAAAATAATAAAGAATATGGAATCTATAGAGCTATCGGAGTTAAAAAAAGTAATCTTTTATTTAAAGAATTAGTAGCACAATCTTTAACTAATTTAACAACCTTTACAATAACTTATTTAATATCCTCATGTTTTATTAGTAGTTATTATTTAATTAGCAATATTAGTATTTTAATGTTGTTTTTATATTTAGTCGGAGTTTATTTTATAAGCATAATAGTTTTAATGTTTATTTCAATAATTCCATATTTATTTGTTATCTATTTAATGCCATCAGATATTTTGGCAAAATATGATATATAGTTTAGTCACAAGGAGGAATAAAATGACTAATTTTAAAAAAATATTTTTATTTTTAATTATTAGCATAGTAGCAATTACATCGCTATACGCATGTGTTAAAGATATAAAATTAACCTACTATGTAGATGGAAAAGTTTACAAGGAGGTTGTTTTAGATAAGAAAAAAGAGATACAACTTCCAGAAGAACCTAAAAAGGAAGGTTATAACTTTATCGGTTGGTTTTTAAAAAATGACAATAAAACTCAATTTACTAAAAATAGTAAAGTTAATAAATCTACTGAATTAGATGGTATCTTTAAACCAATTATGATTACAAGAGTAATTAGTGGTAAGGAAGAAAAAGTTGAGCTATTAAAGCTTGATGAAAATCTTCCTTCAAAAGATGGTTTAATACTTGATAAATGGTATATTGATCCCGAATTTAAAACATTATATAATAAACAAAATACTGATAAACTTTATGCAAGATTTGCTGGGTTATTAACATATCATAACGGATATGAAACATTAAAAGAAGTTAAAGTCCCTTTTAATGAAAAAACAAAAGCTCCAAGTATTGATGAAATTATCAAGCCGTATATGGCTAAAGAAAATATTGAATTTCTTGATGAAAATGGAAATGCTTTTGATTTTAATCAAGCTATTACTAAATCGTTAACTATTGAAGTAAAATGGCATTCACCTTATTTAAAATATTCACAAAATAAAGTAACAGGTAAATATTTCATAAGTGAATATGATCAAGATAATGGAGGTAATGAGTTCTGGGATAAGAATAAACAACCTGCAGTTAGGTTTCCAGCAAAATTTGTTAAAGATGGTAATACTTATGAGATCGAAGGCGTAGATGGCTTTTCATTCTGGGGCAGAGCTAAAACCTTTATATTTGATGAAGGAATTAAACATATTCAAAATTTTATTGGAAGCACTTACTTCCAAATGGATAAAATAGTTCTACCTAAATCACTAAGAGTAATAGATAACTGTTTTAATGGTTTAAAAATAGCAAAAGACATTGTAATTCCAGAAGGAGTTGAACAAATAATTAATTCTTTCTGGGAACAAGCATACGGTGATTATGGTGATTCTTATATTGAATACCCTTTTACTATAAAACTACCTAAAACTGTTAAGAGTATGTCTAATGTCCCTAGTAATATAGAAGTAGAAGGAAATAGCGATTATTACCGTGAATCTAAAGATGGTAATAATTATTTATATCATAAAGAAGCAGATGGTACCCTTACTTTAGTATCAGCAACAACTACTGGAGATACAATTAAGGTTCAAGAAGGCGTAAACAATATTCATGTTGGCTTTTATTCACATAATCCTAAAGTAAAATTTGTAATGCTTCCAAGTACTTTTAAAAAAGTTATTTATAACGGTCTTTTAAAAGAATATAATTATTATCGTGGTTATGCTTTACTAGATGACTCAGATACGCCATATGGTGGATATACCCATGTAGAAGGTTATTCAATTATTAGTACCCTTGAAAAATTAAATAGAGTTATTTTTAATCAAGAAAGTTATCCATCTAATATGGATGTTGCTGCTATATCAGGAAAATCAGAAGGTGAATATACTGATTTTAATTCATTTGATAATAAGGTTGTATATACTAAAAAAATTGATAACGGAAAACCATTAAATGTATTTGTTAATACATTTAATCTTGATAGCGGTGAAGTTAACCAAACTAATAATGGTGAAACATTTGTTTACAGAAGTGTTTATAAAAGTGGTGATAAACTAGATATGAACCGTCTTTTAGAAGATCTTAAACTAAACAATGATAAAAAATATCTGATTAAGTCTTATAAGAAATTTGATAGTATTTTTAATCCTGAAGAAAAATTAGATAGTCATTTATACCTTGATGTTTATTATTCTTTTAAACCAGCTGGTTTTAAATATGAAGTGGATGCAAACAATAATGCTGTAATTAATGGTTATGACGGTAAAACTGCTATTTTAAATGAAAATACAAATCTATATACAGTTGCAATTCCTTCTAAAATTGATGGCAAGGATGTAGTTAAAATTGCTGATGATGCTTTTAAAGATGTAGAAGAGATTGAAGATGTAGTTATACCAGCAAGTGTTAAAGAAATTGGCTCACGTGCTTTTTATGGTGCTAAAAATTTAAAAAGAGTGACTATTGCATCAGGGCAACTTGAAAAAATAGGCAGAAGTGCTTTTGAAAATTCAGGCCTTACAGAAATTACACTATCACTAAAAAATTTAAAACAAATTGAGCCATATGCTTTTAAAAATCCAACCCTACGAGGCTTTAATGTGGCACAAGGCGAAGAAGTCCTAGAGTTTGGTCAATTTTCGTTTTCTGGCGAAATAAACTACTATCCTAAAAAAGCCCTTGTTGGTAGATTTTTCTTATATAGACACGGTGAAGACGATAAACCTTTTTATCAAATCCTACATTTAAAGAGTGTTCAAAAAATGAAGGTTAAAGCCAAAGAAGAAGATACAGAACCAACTGTAGAGGTAAATGTTTATGATATGCAACTAGTTGCAGT
Source organism: uncultured Acholeplasmataceae bacterium (assembly GCA_963540875.1). Lineage (GTDB taxonomy): Bacteria > Bacillota_I > Bacilli_A > Acholeplasmatales > Acholeplasmataceae > CAUTNH01. The sequence goes on from CAUTQZ010000002.1 coordinate 24,458, forward strand.
AGCAGGCGGATATAAAGACTCATTTGCTCCTAACCTTGGAACTAGTTTAAGATCATCTAGTATTCTTAGTGCTCCTCAACTACCAGAAAATGTTAAAGAACACTTTTCTAAAAATATTGTCCGCTTAGAAATTATGGAAGGATCAGTTTATTATCTAGAAAGAGATGTATCTGAAGAATCAACACTATTAATTGGAATTATTAAAAAAATTCATAAAAATGCTTTTACAGATATGAAAATGGTTAACCAAATTGGCGGTAGTTCGTCTTATGAAAAAGTTGGTAAAGTAATTGTAGACTCGGATGGTAAAAAAGTTACTAATGGTATCTTTAGATATGCAAGAGGTAAAACAGGTTCAAATAATGTATATGAGGAATATGTTAGTAGAGCTGATCTTAAAAATAAAGAAATTTTTGAAGAGGGCTGGTGGGAAGGTTTAACTGGCCAAGAGTTTGATGAATTCACCGAAGGAATTCAAGAAATGGACACTCTTTTATATTAGTATTACTAGGAGGTTTAAATGAAATTTAAAAGATATTTACTTATATTTATAAGTTTATTTTCTGTTATTCTTATTCTAAGTGGGTGTAAATTAAATAATAATAAAAAAGGTAGTATTACCGATGCTATAAAACAAGCTTACGGTGATAAAGAATACACAATTTCATTTAACGCTCAAAATCTTGAAAAACCTATAAAATCACTTAAATATTCAGTTAAAGAAATTCCAAAATTACCAGTTCCAGAAAAACTAGGGTATATCTTTTTAGGCTGGTTTTTTGATAAAGATTATTTAAAACCCTACGAAGATAGCGCCCTTATTTTAGGAATGAGTGATGTTATTCTTTATGCTAAATGGCAAAAAGAAGAATTTAGTCAAGATGGTATTTATGAAATAAAATATAGTGCTGAGGTGCTAAAAGAAACAATCTTAAAAGAAGAACTAGTTGATAAATATGGAGGCATTAAAGATTTTACTAAAAAAATTGTTGCTAAAAATACTTATATTGAAAAAACAGCTAGCGAACTTTTATTAAAAATAGGATATGATGAAAATGCCCTTCCTGGTTTTGGAAAACCTAAAGCTTATGATATAACACTATCCCAAAATAATAACGATCCAAATATTTATATCAAAAATACTATAGATTCTCTAGCTGATTCAAATAAATCAATATTTTTATGTTTAAATAAAGTAGATATTACTAAGCCAATTTATTTAGATATTAAATCAAGAGATTACGAGTCTAGTGTAGAGCATGAAATAGAACGTAATAAAATGGGCTCACAATATACTATAAAATTTAGCATAACTAAATTTTTAGGTTTTGATAAAGCATTTGTTAATACTAAAAATACACTTGAAGACGGTAATTATTTGATTAGATCTTATTATCAATCTGCAAGTAATGACGAAACTATGATGAGCCTATTTAACCCAGTTTATGCTTATTTAATTGCTAAAGACGGAAAATATAAACTTATTAAGCCAATAGCACCCTACTACGGAATGATTGGATCTGATGCTAATTTAGAAAAACCGCTTGAGAAGAACTTTTATAAACGTTATATGACATTTACTACTATTAATAATTTTTATAATATTAGTATGGAAAATTCAAGAAAAAAGGAAAAGTTCGATAAAATGAGCTATTTCCCATCTGTTTATGATGGTGGAACTTATGGTAATTTAGAGATGGAGTATAACTCTAAAACGAATAAATTTTACTATATATTTGACCTAGGTACAAGATTAGATCGTGATTTTATGTTTTCAATGTTTGTCTCAGGTTTTATGGAAAATAATTTAAAATTTGGGAATTTAGCTGGTAAGATGACACTTGATTATGAGAATATGATTAAACTAGCGCATATAGATTACGAGCCCCTAAGTGGAGAATCTTTTAATTTTAGAAAAGAATTTGTTGACTATCCAGGTGATACATCTGATCTTGCATATACTGGTTCAACTGAGATTTATTTAAATAAATATGGTGTTAAAAGAGATTATTATAACTTTTTTTATTCGGTAAAAAATGGTTATAAGAAGGTTCACTCACATCGGATAACTATTAAGCCAAATAGATTATTTAATTTAGCCCAAGCAAGATATCAAATCTCATCATTTACTAGTAATTTTGAAATTTTTGATTATGACGGGATATCTAATTTATATGCTGATAAATCATCAACTTCTTCATTTTGTAATGATAACGGTATAAGAAATACAACAAGACTCTTACTTGGAAAAACTTATAATTTAGGTGAAGATATTGATCTAGAAGCACTTTTTAAGCAGTTAGTTGCAAATAATATTGATTTTAATAATGTATCGTATTATGAACTACCTAGTTCAAATGGTGTAATGGATTTAAATACAACACTACCTATTGGTAAAAATTTTAAATATCTTGATGAAAAAGTTATTTTATACACTTATTTTGAAAATAGTTTTAAAAGGTTTGCCGTAGTAAGAATTAAAGAAAAAAATGCACCAGTTGTTGATGTAAAAGATAAAAATGGCCTTAAAATGGATAAAGATAAGTTATATGATGTTGGTATGACTGCCTCGCTTCCATTTGTTCGTTATAAATTTAAAAATGGAGTATTCACTAATTTATATGGAAAATTGTACCTTGAAGAAGAAGCTACACGGCCAGGACTAAATGTATCACGTGTTATATTTATTGGCGAAGAAAACTCAAGCAAAACATTTAGAGGAGCTACGCCTAATACTGAAGAGTTTATTATATATGGGAAAAAACTACGGTTATTATTTGATATAAGAAATGAATTTGATGAGTTTTTTCCATATATATATGAGTACAAAATAACACCTAAGATAAGACAGCAAATTATTAATAATCAAGGAGATGTTTACTACGATAAAATATTAAGGTATAATAGCAGTAATGAGATTATGGATGTTCGTTTTGAACATTCACAAATGCTAGATAGCCCTAATAAACTTATTTTAGAAAAAAATAGAAAATATTATCTTCGTACCAATGGGATAAATCAAGAATTTAAATTATCAAGCTATACTATATATTTTAAAGATAAAACTGAAGAAGTTGAAATATCAGAATCATATAATCTAGATAATATAATTGATGAAATTATTACTAAGATAACTAATAAGTCTTGCGTTGTAAAACTAGGTTATAAGAATAGTAAAAATATATTTTCATTACAGTTTTTATTAAACGCTACATTAAGCGGACACAAAGATACTAAAATAATGAGACATCAGGCTTATTTTACTGAAACTAAATACCATATTCCTAATTTAGAACTACTTAATTTAGAAGGAAATTATCTTAGTAATGTAAGAATTTCTGTTTATAAATATGAAAATGGATCAATTTTTGCTCCAAACAGCGGAGTATATGAAAGCATTGATACTGGTAGTGGCCTTAAATTAGTTTTTCACTCACCTGGTAAATATGCCCTTAAGATTGACCTTGATTCTACATTTGGATATTGTTCATTTATGCAGATATTTGAAGTAGATGATATTAACTCAGAAGTTACCATTAAATACAAAACTGACGCAACTCATCCTTTTAAAGATGGAACTATAGAAAAAGAGTTTAAGTATAACTTATTAAATCCAATTATCTCTTTAGACCATACTTACTTTTTAAATAATAATGATCAATTAATTGGCTTCATTTCTGGTAAAAATACTTTTAATAGGGGACAATACATTAGAGACTTTATTGCTACTTTTAATTCTCGTTATGTTGAATTTAGTGCCAAATGGGACCCAGGTGCTAGAATAACAGTTAAACCTAATTATCCTGAGACCGGAATTAAAACAAGTAAATATAAACTCTATGGTGATTTTTATGGAAGGTACACATATAATTTTAAAGCAATAACACCTAAAACTCCTGAAGGATATCGCTTACTTGGTTATAGGTCTTCAATTTTTAAAGGTGGGTTTATAAGCACTAGTAAAGCACAAGATGCAAGTTTTATTTTTAATGGAGATATAACAATTGAGTTAGTATATGAAAAAGAGCTAACTATTAAATATGAAATTGATAAAAAATATTCAAGTAATTATCTAAAAAATGATAAGTGTTATAAAGGAGACTTCCTTCCTAGAAGAACACTTGATAAAGTAAACCCTGATTATGAGTTTATCGGCTGGTATGTAAAGGGAGACCCAACGGAAGAAATCATTAACTATGATACATATAAAGTCGAAAGTGATATTACATTAGTTGCAAAGTTTAGGCATAGGTAAGTAAAATGAAAAAGATATGGTTTTTAATAATAATTAGTTTGATGTGGGTGTTAATGGCTAATAGGTTGCAAGGAAGCCAAATTCACGAGGGAACATCATATGAAATATTAGATGTTGAAGATAAAGCAAAAGAGATGATTAAAGCCAATTTTTCTAATAAGTTTTTACTTGAAGAAAATAATGATTTATTCTATATACATTTTACATTATTAAATTATGAAAATATTACTAATTTAGTGTTCGAGTTAGATAATAATTTAGTAGGTAATATCTCGTATATAAGGGAAAATCAGGCTGATAAGACTTATGTTTTAACAATAAAAAAAGATAATATTAATAAAAAAATTACTGTGCTAGGATATGTTATCCCTATGCAATCAAATATTAAATTTAGCATTAAATTCAATGTAAATAATCTAGCTTTAGTTGCAAAAAATATATCTATTAAAGAATATGCTCCAGAATTTGTTCCAGAGATTATTTTTAGTGAAAATAAAAATGACTATATTTGTAATATAAATGCTGATTTTATAATTCCTAAGGCTATTGCAAAACTAGGAGATACTCCAATAGATTTAGATATTAATGTATATGATAATGATAATAATAATTTGTCTATAGATGATAATAAGGTTAAATTTATGAAAAGTGGTCTTCATTTTGTAAAATATTTAGCACAAACATCTTTATATAAAACTAGTCTTGGCAATAATTCTAAAAATATTAAAACTATAACTGTGAATGTTTTAACTAAAGATGGTTTTTATAAATTAAGTGATCTAAAAACTAAAATTGAAGTTTGTTCTAAAGATAGTAGTTTTAATAATTTAAAATTGGCTATTGAAGATATTACTACATTAAAAAAAGAGATAGTATTAAAATCATTTTCTAAAAATAAAAAGTTTTATTTTTATAATCTAAATTTAATAAAAGATAGTAAAAAACTAGATGCTTTTGATAATTTAGAAATAAATTTTCCACAAAAAAATAATTTTAGACAAGATAACACTAATATCTATTATTATGATGGTAGTAAATTTGAAAAAGTTAATTATAAATATAATGATAACTTTTTAAAGATTAATACTAATAAATTGGGTTATTACTTAATAATTGATGAGACTAAAAAATCTAGTGCATATATGCTAATTTTATATATTTCCCTGAGTATAATTTTACTAACAGGATTATCTATAGGGGCAGTATTTATTTATAAGAAAAAAAGAAAAACTGAATTGATCTAATGATGTAAGGATTCTTAGGTTTAAAATGTATGATTTTTATACTTATAAAAACTTAAAAATCCTTTTATTTTTATTGTCTTTATGATACATTTACCTACAATTGTTTTTTTATTCAAAAAATGATAAAATATAAATGTAAATATGATTTACAAAAAATAGAAAGGATGTTGGTTATGATATTTAGAGAAAAAATTACTACAGTATTTTTATTTCTAGTTTTCACGCTTTTTTTAAGTTGTTGTAAAAATGTTACCAGTAAAACCGCAGGTACTTATTATTTAAAAACGCCAGATGGCTTTATACAAGAAAATTATATTAGAATTTATGAAGATAATACGGCCGAAGTTTTTAATGTTAAAATCAATGAAAGCGTAATGAATCTAAAAAATTGTAAACTTGATATCCAGAATAAAGGAACATTAATTTTAATTTACCATGATGCAAAACATATAGCAACTGCTTCATTTGATGGAAAAGTTATTAAGCTAGGAAATTTAAATTTTGTTAAAAAATAAATATGGGTAAATTTGTTATGAAAAAAATAATATTGAAAAGCTATATTTTTTTCTTAGGACTTACTTTAGGTATACTTTTATTTAATTTATCTATTAATATTAATGCTGTAAACTATACAGAAAAAATTTTATATAACAAAACAATTGATAATAATAGAAAAATTAAATTAGATAAAATTAATTACGAAAACATTAACGGTATTAGCGATACATCAACACACATAGAAGTATCCAATAAAGTTAGAGAATTAAAAAATAATAAACTAGATATTGTATTCGTTCTAAAAAATGAATATAATAATACTTCTCAAAAGCCTCCAAGAAATGCTTCGTTAGAAACAGTTAATAAATGGATACAAGAAAATTGGGAAAAACAGCGTAAGTATTTTGAAAAAACAAATAAAAAGTTATTTGATAAAATTAACCTGGATATTGAAGATGTTTATATAAGTCAATATTCCCCATATGTTTTTGGGAAAATAAAAAAAGAAAAATTTGTATTAAATACTAATGAATATTTAACATTATTAAAGACAAATACAAATATAAATAATGTTTTTATTAAATCTGAATCAAAAATTAAGGAACAACTTAATTATGCTTTACCTAGCATAGATATGCCAAAGCCTAGTAATATTATGACTGATACGGGATTATCGGGTAGAGGTGTTGTTGTTGGTATCCTTGAAGCTGGAGGTATCATTGATGAAAATAACCCTAATTTCAAAGAAAGACCGCTAGTTAATGTTAGGAGAGAATGGTATTATAAAGAAACTGTTAGTAAACATGCAACTGCGGTTGCTTCGATTGCTGCAGGAAAATTCGGTATAGCAAAAGAATGCAAATTACTTAGTGTCGAGTTAGCAGGAAACCCTATTTCTGAAACAGAATGGATGCTAAAAAAAAATGTAAATATAATAAATAATAGTTGGGGATATGATTATCCGAGTGGTAATTATGATTCTACATCAACATATTTTGATTATATAGTACATAATAATTGGGTTACTATTGTTAAGTCGGCAGGAAATTATGGAAATGAAAATGAGCCTAATGTATCAAGTCCTGGATTAGGATACAATGTTGTTACTGTTGGAGCTACCACTTCTTCAGGACATTATATTGCAGATTACTCTTCATATCAAGAAAATTTTTCAATAAGCAAACCTACAATTGTTGCTCCTAGTGGTGTTAATTTCAAAGATAATCCTTATGGGAATGAATATATAGAAGGAACTAGCTTTTCAGCTCCAATTGTGACAGGCTTAATAGCGTTATATATGGAAAAATATCCTGCTTTAAAAGTTTATCCAGAATATGTTTTATCGTTAATTACAGCAAGCGCTACTGCTATTGATAATCAATTTGGTGATGAAGCTGATACTTCTGGATTAAGAGATAAAACAGGTGCTGGATTAGTTAATTTTGAAAATTTTAATAGTACATATAATAATTCTTTATGTTTTTCAAATCCAAATAATAATATTTGTAAAATAAAAGAGCATAGTATGTATTTAAATAAAGATCAATCAATAAGGATTTCTCTTGCTTGGATTATATCGGCCACAGGAAGTGTTGATACTAACCTTGTTACAGATTATGATTTATTTGTGCTAGATAATTATGGAAATACTGTGGCATCGTCTTGTTCTGGAGGAAATAACATTGAGTTTATAGATTATAAAGCTAAAACAAGTGGAACATATAAAATTGTTATAAATCAGTACTCTTCAAAACGAATTGATAAAACAGAGTTTTTATCATTATCATGGTGTTGTCTAAATTCAAAGAGTTAAGTTTATGAAAAAAGTACTATATATATTATTGTTAATTGTTTTTTCAATGATAGCATTAAATGGTTGTGCTAAAAATAATATTTTAAAAATTGATAATTTCAAACATTTTAATAGCGAACTAATTTATGATAAAAATAATGAGCATAGTCAAGCGCTAAATGGGAAAAACAAACTATTTTATTTTAAAAATTTTAGTCAGTATGAAGAATTTATTAATGATAAAAATATTTTTAAGCCAACACTTTCAGATAATTTTAAAAAATTTAACCTTAAATACAATGATGAATATTTTAAAAAACACGATTTGATTTTATGTCAAATTGGAGTGTCAGGTTCACATACTAAAATTTATTATTCACTTACTAATAATAGTGAAACAAATGTATTGCATTTAGAAGTTAGGAAAAAAAATAATCGTAAAATAGATGATTGTGGAATGTATTATGATATGAATTATTTGACAGTACAAAAGTATGTAAATGCTAAAAAAATAATAGTGTCTATTCTTGGTCATAAAGAAGGCACAGATTTAGAGTACATAATTAAATAATTTATAATTGAAATTCAATTTGATAGTTTTTTCTATCAAAATAATTCTTAATTCTTGTACTAAGTAGAATTTGATATGAACCCCTGATGTTTGAGAACGCTAATATAATTTAATCTTATTAAATTAGGACTGTTTCTATATTTTGATAGATAAGTCCTTTTTGTTTAACTCATTTAACAAATTAACTAAAGCTCATTTTTTAAATTGTAGTTTATACATTTTATATTTTATTATACACTAGAGCCTATAATTTTTGATTAAACTGTAAAAGACTGATTATTTTTTAATAGCAACTTTAAGTTATAAAGCATCAATATATGTTTATTTAATTTTATTGTTATAATAAAATTATTAAAAATTATTAAATTAAAAGTAGATTAGGAGGTAAAATTATGATAATATCAACTGAAGAGTTTTTTGATTTTTTTAAAAAAGCAATTGAAGACGGTGAAGACTTTTTCCTTAATTTACTTAAAACTGTTATTGATAATCCTACTAGGTATTGTGGCTTATTTAGATTATCTAATGCTAAAATGAAATTAGTTCAAAATATTACTCAAAGTAAAGAAATTAAATTTGGTAATGTTATAGAAGAACTTATTACTCAATATATAGAAAAAATGGGCTATACTAATTTAGATAAAAATATTGGGACTAACAAAAGTAAAAAAAATTTTGTTTTAGATCAATTTTTTAGTGACGATAATACTTTATATATAGTAGAAATGAAAATAAGAGATGACCACGATAGCACTAAAAAAAGAGGCCAATTTTCAAACTTTGTAAAAAAATAAATCTAATTAGAGCAAAATATCCTAACAAATCTTTAATTGCTATTATGTGGTTTGTAGATAAATCATTAGTAAAAAATAAAAATTATTATCAACATGAAATAAATAACTTAGTTATTCCTAATACTAAAATATTCTTGTTTTACGAAAGTGAATTTTTTAAAATATTAAAAAATGGTGAACAAGCATGGAATGAACTGCTATATTTACTATCCGAATATAAAAAATCATACTCCGATAATGAAGTTCATGTACCTGATTTTGGTACTAGTAAAGATATCTTAAAAGCATTAGTACAACTAGATGAAAAATATTGGAATAAACTTAATTCTGATGAAGAAAAATATGTTGCTTTAAGAGATGAATTATTTTGTAATGGTGATAATTTAATAAAAGCTAAAGACCATAGATTAAAATTAAAAAAAGATGTAAAGGGATTAATGAGGGAAAATGGATTTATTAAATAAAATAATATGTGGAGATAGTATTGAAGTACTATCACAAATACCAGATAATACTTTTGATTTTTGTTTTGCGGATCCTCCTTATTTTATGCAAATTCAAGAAGGTAAAAAGTTGTATCGTGTAAATGGCACTGAGTTTAAAGGTTGTAATGATGAATGGGATAAATTCGAATCATTACAAAAATATAAAGAATGGACTAAAGCATGGCTAGCCCAAGTTAGAAGAGTCCTAAAACCTAGTGGGAGTATCTGCGTTATTTCTGGAATGCAATCAATATATGAAATAGGTAATATTATAAGAGAATTAGGCTTTTGGGTAATTAATGATATTATATGGAAAAAAAGTAATCCTACCCCTAACTTTGGTGGTACAAGATTAAACAATAGCCATGAAACTCTTATATGGGCAGCTAAGTCTAAAAATTCTAAATTTACTTTTAACTATAAAACAGCTAAGTTTTTAAACGGAGGCAAACAAATGGGCTCGATTTGGACCTTCCCCGTATGTTCTGGTAATGAACGTTTAAAAAATGGTGATGGCAATAAAATCCATAATACTCAAAAACCAGAAGCACTATTATATCAAGTTATTACCTGTTTTACTAAAAAGGGGGATTTAATACTTGATCCATTCGGTGGAACTATGACTACTGGCTATATTGCTAAAAAAACAGGACGCAATTATACAATGATCGAAAAAGATATTAACTATATTAAATATGGTGAAAAACGCTTAGCTAATGCCGTTGCAGAAATAGGTGATATCGAAAATGCTATTTTCGATATTAAACCAATTAAAGTATCTTTTTTAGAAATGCTAAACGCGGGATTATTTACTATTGGTGAAAAATTTTATGCTAAAAGTGGTAAAAATGCTAAATTAGTAACTAATAAAGGTTATTTAGAATATGATAATAAAATCCAATCAATGCACGATATTGCAGGTATATTGCTTAATAAAAATACTAGAGTTAATGCTTTTGATTATTTATATGTCAAAAGAAATGATAAACTAATTTCTATCAATGAAATAAGAAATCAATATAGAGCAACCATTAAATAAAATATTTAAGCATGTTTAATTATGAAACAATATCATAAGTGGTACAAGACTAAAATAAAGAGGTTTTAGATGCGAATACGTCTAAAGTTTATTTATTAATCCTTCCATTATTTTTATTACTAACAATACTAGAAATACTAACAATTACAGGAGTTCGTCTAAATTGGGCTTTTAAAGTTGATGGTCCTTTTAATGTTTTATTAGTATTGATTTTTTTAGGTGTTACCTTAGTGGCAATACATATTAACATAATCCTTATTGTAGTTAGTGCTAGTTTACTTAAGCATAGAAATACTTCTGATAACGATATTAGTCCATTTAATTTAAGATTAATTATATATATCGTACATCTTATATGGTCAATACATTACATAGACTCATTTTATACCCCTTTATATAAAGCAGTAATAAAAGGAGTTAGTTCTGAAATAATTGTAATGTCATTATTTATTGGTATTTCTTTATTAGCAACTGTTATGTATACTATTTTAATTGTTATAAATCGTTTAAGAAAAAACATAGTCAAGCGTAAAGTTTACTCTTATAAAAGTAAAAGAGTCTCGTATTTTAATTAATTGGGCAAGAACCAAAAAATTTAATTATAGGTCTAAATGTAGTTATATAAATTTCATAAAAAAAATTTGGCTTATATATGTAAAAAATCCAGCAGGTACGGGAAACCTGCTGGAGTTTTGTAAATTAGAAGTGGCAGACTCGGGTAAAAATCTAATTATTACCAAAATAACATTTTATAATATAGATATTATCAAAGTTCAAATAAGAGATAATGAAATTCCTTATTCACTATGGAAAAATTATAAAAAATGATTATTATTTAAATTCGTTAATATCTATTAGATTAAGATAAGTGTCTATTTCTACATAATTATTATTATTTACTCCACCCGTATAGTAATAAATATTAATAATATGATATTCTTCTCCTACCTTTTTTATATATGAAGATTTAAATTGTAAATTATTAATTAGGTTTTTTCTTTTTTCTAATTTATCATTTTTATAAAGTGCACCTAGTTCATCGTCTTCGTGTTCATCTTCAAGATATTTTAATTTGTCAAATTCATAAAAAAATGGAAGTCCTTTAATTTTAATGTTTGAAAAAATCTTTTCAATTTTTTCTTCAGTAATATTTTTTTCTTTATTTACAATATATTCAGTTGGAAGGCCGTTAATGAAAAATCTTTTTTCTTTATTTTCTTGTTCTAAAAAATAACTGTTTACAGAAGATATTTCTTTGCTCGTATTAATGATAACGAAATTTATATATTCTAGACTTATTTCTTTTCTTAAAAAGTGATCATATAAGAACTTTGGCACCATTTTATTAGCTTCTTTTGAATAACATTTTATAACTGATACAAGATGAAGAAATGGTATTTGCTTATAAAAATACTCTTTTTCAGTTTCAAAACGATTATAAATAAGCATTTCTTCAACTACATAGTTTTTGTAATTTAATTTAAGTTCGCTTTTATTAGTAAAAAAATCTTTTAAATTTAATTTTTCTTCCTTATTATAATTTTTATAAAGTTGTAAATGTTTATTAGATAATGGTGTTTCTAATAGTATGTTAGTTATTATATTATCAATTTTTAGATTATAATAGGGCTTGCTGTTTAAAGTAATTTGATTATAACTTATTTTTGTTTTGGAACAAGCAACTAATAATAGATTTAATAAAAAAACGATTATTATAAATAATTTTTTCATATTATCCGTTAATTAAACTTTCTATTTGTTGTTCATTAAGTAAAGTATTAGTGTGTGTATCTAAGTAATAAGGTCGAACTGAACTTAGTTTGCCATCATAATAACATTCATAATGTTTTATTAAATGATATTTACCATTAATCCGTACTAGGAATGAATCTAATTCATTTAATTTATAACTAGAAAAATAATGAGAATTTTTCATAATTTTTTTAATTTCTTGTAGTACCACTTCAGAAGAAACACTTTCGTTTCCTAAAAAATTTGTTATATTATTAAATAGCATTCTATTATTTATGACCTGAAAACCATTGTAATATCTTATGTTAGTACTATTTTCATTATTTTCACTATTATAATAAGTTATTTGTGAATTTTTAGAGTATAAAATAGGTTTATATATTTTCGCATAACCATTAGATTCCCAATAATATTTTTTTCTTAAATAAGCAATAGTTTGTCTTATTGTTTTATCAATGTCTCTTTCATAATTTTCACAATAGAATTTAGAAAAATAATATAAAAAATGTGTCGCAGCATCTACTCTAATGGTATCTTCCCAACCAATTGCATATTGAGCACCTTTTTCTGAAACTACAATATCAGCTGCATTACCTTTTTTTCCACCATAACATATTGAAAAGAAAGCAAGCTGTACATTATCCATCATTGGGAATGAACTTGGAAATAAAATACCATTATCTTTATTATCGGAAAATAAAATTTCTCCATATTTTCCACCATGTGAGGATATATAATAATAGTGTCGATTCATTTTATGTAAACCAAAATAATCTGCTCTTTCATTAATGATATTACTATTATTTTTTTCATTTGTAACCACATATTTTCTATTTTCGAAAAAAGGTCTAATTGATTCTATGTCTTCATATAGTTCATTATATGAACTAAAATAAAGTTTGTGATAATCTATGTAAGAGCAATCTCGAGGTCCGAAATCTAACATATGCCCTGGACATTCATAATAGCTACACAGATACTTTAGAGGTTCTGGATTCATAGCTTTAGGTTTAATACTATTATTAATTTTAAATCCAAATAAAACAAATGAAATTAGTCCTAATAAACAAAACATCAAACTTTTTTTCATAAACCACACTCCTCTTATTTATTTTGTTTAATTATATTATAACAAATAATAAACATTTTTAAATTAGGTTTTTTTAAATTAGGTTATTCTAGATATTAGAAAATTTTCTTAAATAAACTAATAATTTTAGCAGTTAAATGTAGCCGAAGTCAAAATAGAAATTAGTGTAAAACGCGAGTAAACCATATAAAACATCTAATTTTTAGTATTTATAAAATTATTTATAAATATTACAATTTAAAATTACTTTTGATATAATAGAAAAGGTTAAATTATTCATAGGAGGAAAATAAAAATGAAAAAGATATTAACAATAATGATCCTATTTAGTTTTATTTTTTTGCTATTTAGTTGTAAAAAGAAAAGAGTTATAAAATCGCTTAATGATGCAATTAAATATGTTGAAGAATCAAAGAAAAATAAAACTAATTTAAAAATAGAAAATGAGACTATTACAGGCTTAATAGATGTTAGTAAAACAGATGAACACCTTATTCTTACTGGAGCCAAAAAAGTAGCTAGTAGCGCAGTAGTAAATAATCCTAAAATTAAAACCATAATTATTTGTGAAGATGTTTTAGAAGTAAGTACTAGTGCGATTGCTAATTTAGATCAATTAGAAAAAATTTATTTTTTAGGAAATAAAAAATTAGCATTTAATAGTATATCGTTTAATAAAAATCTTACTCAAGTTAGTTTTTATAAAACTACTCTTGAGGCTAAAAATAATCCATTTATTAAAAATACTAATTTAGAAACAATAGAGCTAAGAGATGTTAATAACATTCAATTTAAAAATAAGCAGTTATTATTATTAAATGACAAAGATGTTAAAGTATTATCTATTTTAAAAGGTTTTAATGGCATAGTTGATGAAAGTGCTACTTCATTATTAACTTATGCTGGAGGTCTTAATTCATTCGAATTCAAAGAATTACAATTTGCTCATAATTCAAAAATTAAAACAATTGAAAAGTTTGTCTTTAGTAATGTGTCTAAACTTGAAAAAATAACTTTACCTAAAACGCTAGAGAGAATTGAACCAGATTTTGCTTCACTTCACGGCTTAAAAGAGATTATTCTTGAAGAAGGTAATCCTAATTATACACTACAAAATAATACACTTATTAAAGATGATACTATTATCTTAGGTTCAAAAAATACTAAAGAACTAACTAATAAAATTACTAAAATTGGAACTGCAGCCTTTGCAGGTAATACTGCATTGCTTATTGATGATATTAAAAATATTATTTCAGCCGACATTAGAATAATAGGCGATCACGCATTTTTAGGTTGCACTAATCTTAAAGGAAACCTTGATTTAAAAGATAGAACCTTTACTTATCTAGGTAAGGAAATATTTAAATTAGTTGATATCAATCTGTTTAGTGTTGATGTTAGTGCTAACCCTAAATTTAATCTAGATTGGAATAAACGTTAATGAAAAAGTTATTCTTAATATGTCTAATCTTAATTATTAGTCTATTAGTTGTATCTTGCAAAAAAAAGCCTCAACCACAAAAAGAAAAAAATCCCTATTTAGAAGAATACGAAAAGCAAGATCAAGATGAACTAATTAATGATTATGAATATAGTAGTCCTAATTTTAGCGAAGTTAATAATATCTCTAACCAAGGACTTAAAAAAGAAGTTCTTTACTTTCCTAAAAAAGTTAAAAAAATTAAAGCGCAAGCACTTCAATCAAGCAAGGTTAAAAGAATTGTCTTTAGTGGTAATATTGAAGTAATTGGTCAATATTGTATTCTAAACTCACCATCACTAGAGCAAGTAGTATTTTTAAATAAGTTTACTACCGATGGTCCTATTGGTTTTAATTTAGAAAAATTATCTGAAGTAGTTTTTTATGATGTTAATATTAAAAAAACAGATAGTGCTTTATTTATTAATACCCCTAAGTTAGAAAAGTTTAATATTATTAATTCTAATGTGGAATTTAGTAATAATCAATTACTGATAAAAGATGGGGATAGTTATTTACTTGCCTATATTACGAGTGCTTTTGATTATAAATTTAATGATAAGATTACGCATATTCTTAATTTAATTGGGTTTTTAAAAGAATCGTTAGTTAAGGAGTTAGTGCTACCTAAAAATATTAAATTCGTAGGACAAAATTTTATAAACAAAGCACCTAATTTAAACAAGATTACAATTTCACTAACTAATTTAGAACATTTTTCATCTTTGGCTATTCAAGGTGCACCCGTAAAAGAAATTATTAAGGATGGCGAGGCTAAAGAGTATGATGTTATAAATAATACATTAGTTAAAAAAGATGAGGCAATTTTATTAAGTAGTAGCTCTAATTTAAAAGATACATCAATTATTAAAATAGGAAATTATGCTGCTAATAAAAATAGTGAGTTTACTATGGCAACGCTAGAAAATGTAATTTGTGCTAGTACTACTGAGATTGGCGATTATGCTTTTTATGGCGCTAGTCTAAAAGGAGAACTTGATTTTAGCACGTTTACAAGTTTGTTAAAAGTTGGTAAAAATATTTTTAATGCCATTAATTTTGATCATCTTACATTAAAAAATTACACGCCCAAAGATAACTGGGATAAGGATTGGGATAAAAGATGAAAAAAATATATTTTTATATAACTAATGCGATGTTAGTGTTTTTATTAACACTATCTATTTTTATCCTTAATTTAGATCTTAATTACACTAAGTATAAAACTCTTTTAGCAGATGATACTAAAAAGTTATATCAAGCAAAAAGAGATAGTGAAACAATAGATTTATTATTTACGTTTAAAAATAATAAACAAGTTAATAAAGATAACCTAATACATGATTTAAAATTAAACCAAACAATTCAAAATGATATTATTACTAGAATAAAAGATAATGATGATTTAATTACTTATGAATCGTTTTATATTGTTAATACGCTACGAATTAAGGCTAAGAAAAGACTCCTAACAACACTATTAGATAACCCTAATATTGAAAAAATTGAAAGTAATAATCAATTAGAACAAAATATTGGCTTTAAAACTAACCAAGTGCAACAAAACAATAACCAAGCAAGTGATCCAATGTGGAATATAGAAATGATAAATGCAACAAAGTTGTGGGATCAAAATATTTATGGTGAAGGCATAATTCTTGGTGTAATTGATACAGCAGTAGATATTACTCATCCTGGTTTAAAAAGAAAATTTGTAGGTTATGATAGCACTACACAAAATATCAATTATAAAGATGGTTTTCTTGATGCACTTGAAGGGGTTAATGAATCACCAAATAGTTCGATGGATAGAGAACACGGTACCCATGTTACAGGAACTATTCTTGGATCTGAGTTAGATTCATCAAATAAGGAATTCAATAAAGTCGGTGTAGCGCCTAAGGCTAGATTTATTAATGCTAGAGCGCTAGATACTAATAAGCCTGACTTAGCAGTAAACTCAGTTTTCATAAGAGCAGGCCAATGGATGTTAAGTCCCAACGGCAAGCCAGAAAACCGTCCTAGAGTAATAAATAATTCATGGGGTGGTGGTCAAAACGATAACTGGTATCAGGCGATGCTTCAAAATTGGATTAGCGCTAATATCACCCCTGTATTTGCAGCTGGGAACCGACGACAAGAAGACAATCCTAATCAAAGACCAAAGGTAGTATATCCAGGTGCACTTGATGAAGCTCTAACAGTAGGTGCAGTTGATATTAATCAAAATCTTGCTAGTTTCTCTTGTGCCGTACATCCAAGTGATCCTAAAAAAATGAAACCAGAAATAACTGCACCAGGCGTTAATATTAAATCAACAATGCCTGATAATAACTACGGTTTTTTAAACGGAACTTCTATGGCGGCTCCCCATGTTACTGGAATGGTGGCACTTTTATTATCTAAAAAAAATGATCTAAGTGTAGATAATATTAAAAA
The DNA here is from genome assembly GCA_963540875.1 of uncultured Acholeplasmataceae bacterium. Taxonomy (GTDB): domain Bacteria; phylum Bacillota_I; class Bacilli_A; order Acholeplasmatales; family Acholeplasmataceae; genus CAUTNH01. The sequence continues at coordinate 41,900 of CAUTQZ010000002.1, forward strand.
TATCTTAATGTCTTCAGCAAAACCTAGAAGCGATGCAGAGTTCCCTAATACTCCTAACAGCGGCTATGGTTATGGTATTATTGATGGCGAGTATGCATATTTATTAGCACAAGGTAAGAAAATTCACACCCTTACTATTAAACATGACTTTGGCGTTAATGCCTATCTTGATATTTATAAAGATGGAACTTTAATAAAATCACTAATTGATTTTAGAGATATCAAACTTGAAGAAGGCAGCTATGAAATTAAGATTAATAGACTAGGCTTTAAAGAGTATAGTCAAACAATTATTCTAGATCAAAGTAAGACTATTACCCCTAAATTAGAGCCAGAAGAGCAGTTTAGTATTAAAGGTACGATTAGAGGAAATAATGAGTTAATAAGTAATGCTAAACTTACATTTAAATCCAAATATGGTTATGTAGAAACTAGCTCTTCAAATCGAGGCAGCTATGAACTATCTCTTCCTAAAGGAGAATACGAACTAACAATATATAAAGAAAACTTTGAGACTTTAACTTCTAATATTAGTGTTAATAATGAGATAAATCAAGACTATGAACTAAATTTATATAATAAGCAAGTAAGTATTAATAAACATTATACAGGTAGTCTAAATGCTAATGAATACGATGATAGTGGGCTTCTTCATATTGGTAATACTAAACACTACTCACACTTTGGATATGAGGCAGGAATAACAAAATTCAGACTTACTACTAAAACTAAAATATATAGTATTAATGCCTTTTTCAGAGGTTCATATTTTAAAGAGTTCAATGATACAAAGGCTAAATTATCAATCTTTTCATATGATAATAAAAAGCGTGAAGTATATCATTTAAAAGATCATATTATAGATATAGTACATAATAAAATGAACCTAATAAATCTTTTAAAATTTAACCTTAATCTTGAAGGTGATATCTATTTTAAATTTAGCTCCCTTAATCCAGAGCGTTCAGGCTTTGTTATGGGGGTAGATGATTCTAATCTATTAAGTGATACATCATATGTTGCTGAAGGAAGTCAGTTATATAAACTAGATAGGGTTAAAACAACTAATGGACCACTTAATGGTCATTTAATGATGGAGTTAGTTGTAGAAAAAACCAATGCTAATGAAACTATTGATTCTCCTAGTATAGATGAGCCAATAAGATTTAATAATTTAGTCTTAAAGGGTAAAAGTAAAACTAATGGTTATTTAGTAGCAACACTAAATAATGGCTTATCATTTATTAGTAAAATTAAGGATAATAAATTTGAAATAGAACTTGCCGGTAAGTTTAGTGTTGCTGATGTAATTACAATGTATTTAATTGATGAAGATGGTAATAGATCTAAGCCAGTATATTTAAGAGTATTAAATGATCTTTCTAAATTAGATGAAATGTTAGAAAGAGCAGACTTTATAATCCAAAGCAGTTCTAATGTAGCAGAACTTGCTAATAAGTTTAATGAGATTAAGAAAAATTATAAGAGTCTGCAATTAAATGAATTATATCCTAGCTATGATGAAGTTATTGCTAAACAAGAGCAAATCGATAAGTTAGCAGCAGAACTTAAAGAGTTAATTATTAAAAATGATCCTGCAAGAACTAAATTATATGAAAAAATTAAGGAAGCCCAAGAACTATTAGATAACACTAAAGTATCAACAGATGGGCGTGATATTTATTCAAACGAAGAATACGTAATTCCTAATGTTCATAACTTTTTAAAAAATAATATCATCGGTGCTAAAAATGTGTTAAATAATCTTGATAATGGCGAGTTTCAATTAAATGAGCGAATTTTATTTTTAGAAAGAGAAATAGAATACTTTAAAGAACAAATTAGAAAGGGATTAAAGGTTAATGAAGAACTAGCTCAAATTAGCAGAATAAAATATATGCTTAATGTCTTTAAAGAAGCATTAGTACAAAATAATGATCTATATAGAACTAATCTTTATTATTCTGAAAGTGATGTTTTAGCAATGGCTTCTTTAATTAGTAATTATGAAAAGAAGGAGCTAGGTAAACTTAACATTAATCAATTAAAAGAACTATATAGTGAAATTACTACTAAATACTTTGATTTTAGAAAAAAAGGTATTATTACCACTGATTTAGTTTTACTAGGTCTTAATAAGCCATTTAAACACTATGATGATTTTTTAAGTATAATCTCTTTGTATCAATTAGATGATCCAAACATTGATAAAATTAAGCAAGTTATTAACGAGTACTATTTAAAATTACTACTTAATTCAAGTTATAAACTTATCCAAGAGCTACAATATGCACTTATTAGCATATAGAAAGGAATAATATGAAAAAGATAAAAAAATTATTTAAGTTAGTCTATCTTTTATTATTAGTAATCCCACTAACTATATTACTTATTAATCCTAAAGCAGACACCAAGTCAGACTATCTTAATAAAATAAACGAGCTATTAGATCGTAATGACTTAGTTCATAGATTTATAGGGACTTCTTTTATGAGTAGTGATGCAAGTTATAATCTGGGAGTATTTAATCCTAACCTAGATAAAGGAGCAACACCTTATGAACAAATTCAAGAAACCCCTTGGTACAATGTATGGCATGAGAGTTTACTAAGAAAAATAAAATTTTCCGGAGTATCTAATGCGCAAGCCCAAGCACAATTAGATGATCTTTTAACTTATGAAAAAAGATTTGCTAGAAAGATATCATCTCATAATTTAGATGATGGCCACTACTGGATGCCGTTTGAGCTTTATGGAGTTAAAAATCCCTTAAATATGGGATATACCGTCTATGATATTGATAGTGATAAAAAGTTAACTGATGAAATGAACTTACTTTCCGGAGTAGTTAAACAAATTGATCTTGGTGGAGGAAAAGTTAGTAAATCTAATGTAATTGCTAAAGTAATTGGTAATAAAATCATCGTTCAATTTATTGCCGATAAAACACTAGTTAAAGATATTAAATCACTTTTAGTTCAGCCAATTAATGGTATTAAACCAGCCTATAATGTCTTTCCTGCTACTGATAAATATGCAGCCTCATTTGATATTACGTTCCCCCTTGGAATTAACCCAAGTGATTTAGTTTTTAAATTTAATTATGTTGATAAAAATAATCAAAATCAATCAAGCCAGTTTATCTCATGCGTAGTTAACTATGATAAAGCACTTAGAAGTAGTGAAAGCCATCAAGATGATAAGGTTAACCTAGTTGAAGGCACCTCTTATCAAGACTATATCAATACAAGGCTTGAGAATTTAATTCAACGAGCAAATTACTTGGTTAATAATTCGCCATATCCTTATTCTTCTGAAGAACTAAACGAGTTAACTAATACGCTAAGAAATTTAGAAAATCAAAAAGCTAATTTTAACTATGAGACAACTAATTTAAAAAACTTTTTTAATGATGCAAAAGTTATCTATGAAGCAGAATACAGAAATGCTTTAAAAAAACAACTTTTAAAAGATGCCAAAATATGGCTTGATAGTATTGGTGATGGGATATCAAGTATCATAAATCCAATTAACTTTACTGAAGCATCAGTTAAAGAGTTTAAAAAATACCTTCAAAATTTAATTACTGATTTTAAAGGCAAAAATCTTAAGGATTTAATTGAATATAAAGTTAAGATTGCTAATGCTAGATATAATTTAATATTAAAACCAAATTATGAAAAATTAGAAAAACTTTTAGATAAAATAGATAAAGTTTATAGAAAAGATTTAAATATTAACTGGTATGATGAGGCTACTAATAAACCGCTTAAACAAAAACAAGATGAAATAAGGATTTTAATTGAAAAACTAAAAAATAATATTGTAGTATCACTTCCTACTAGTGTGCATGGTCTTGCTAAGGAGTTAGTTGAACTTTTAGGTAAAATAAAAGATTTTGACGGAAAAGCGGCAATCAATGAAAAAAATCCATATGATCCACAAGAAGTTGTTGAAGATCCTAATGCTAACCAAGAATATACTATGGAGTTTTACTTTGATCATAATGACCCAGGTAAAGTTTCTAAATATGACTATAATAATACTCTATATAAAACATTCATTTATAACGGTGAGCAAATTTTAAAATTAAAATTAGTTAAAGAAGGCAAAAAACTCAAAGCATATTTTGAATTATTACCAATTACAGACAATGATGGTAATGGTATATTTGCTATTAGCAAGATTGAGTATAAATATGCTAGTATACCAGTAGATCAAACACAAAAGACCACAATGTTATTTAATGATGGAGTTAAACAAGAAGTAACAGTTCCTAGAAAAGCTCATTTAGAAATCCCTAATGACGCAGATCCGATAAATCTTTCAATTAGCTACTATACTAATAAAGCAAATGCGATGCTTGACCACCTTGGCAAACCTAAGACAATTACATATGATGATTGTAAATTAAAATTTAAACAAGATACAAAACATATTATTGCAGAAGAACTTAACTTCGATGAGGCTAATAACCAACTAGCTCAATATAATAAATTAAATTTAACTAATATTCATGCAGGGCTTCTAGGTGAACTTAACAAGCCTAAAAAAAGAATTGAAGATATTATTGCTACTCCAGGTGCTACTAAACAAGATGATCTTAATAAATTAGTAAATAAATTCAAAGCAAAAATTATTGAAGTTAATAAATATATTGAATTTAGAGATGAATTTGATAAAAGAAAAAAAGAATATAATGAAGCAAAAGCGACTAATGGATATACACCAGATTCACTTAATGAGTATGAACAAATCCTAACAGCTGCCGAATACGCACTTACTAATAACATCCAAGATCATTTTGAAGAAAGTCTAGTAAAACTAAGAAATATTAAAACAATTTTAAAAAGATTTAACCTAGATTATACTGAAGTATCAGTTGCTCTTACCCATCATCGGGAGGAATACTTAACACTACCTTCAATTGTATCAACCAGTTATATAGCAATCTATAACATATTAAAGGACTACTTAGAAAATCAAAGTGCATCTAACCAGGCCCAAATTAGTGCTAAAGTTAGAGAATATAGAGTCCAGCTTAACTATGTTGTAGCATATTTTAATTTTAATAATTTATATAACGAAAAAAATGAACTTCATAATAATAAAGTTGCTTCTAATAAGTATACGCCTGAATCAATTGCTAAAGCAAGAGCAATCCTTAATTTTTCAAAAGATGCACTTGATTCAAATAACCAAGATATATTTAATGGACTAGATGCACACCATGTAAAAGACAAATTAACTAATATAGATAGTATATACGAGTTATTAAGTACAGCTCCAATTGCTAATGGAGAATATACTGTTAATGTAGAGTTTAGAACACTTACTGGTAAATTATCACATGCTAATAGTGCGCTAAGATGCAGAGCTCGTGTGGTTGTTGCAGGAGATAAAATTACTATTTACTTATCACTTGATAAATCAGCAACTATCAATCATCAAGCCTCAGGTGTTATTTATGAGATAACTTTTGCAAATGGAGATAAGTTTAATGTTGAAGAAACTAAAGAAACTACTATTACATACGAAGGTAAAGATACTAAATACACCCATCCATCATTAGTGTCTGCACTAGTTAACTATGGTGTTAGTTTATATAAAGTTAATATTAAAACTAAATCACCAGTTTTTGGTGAACAAGCTCATGATGAAGAGGCAAATTTATTTATTGATTGGGATAATATTACTAAAGGGTTTAATAAAAATGAAATAAGTAAAGATAAACTTACTGAATATTTAAGAGATTTAACAAGTGAGTTATTAAAAATACAAAGTATTATTCCGAATGAATTAAAAGATAAAGTAGAAGCATTAAAAGTAAAAATTAAAAATAAAATTAATGATATTAATCTATCTCCTGCTGAAGAAGAACAATTAGTAAATGAAGCAGAGTTATTCTTAAAAAAGATGGAACTTTATTTTGATTATAATTTAAAGTATCAAAATGAAATAATCAATGTAAGAGATTCTAAAAATGATAACGAAATTGATAAAGCATCAATTACTAATATGGAGACTAGATTAAATCAACTTGAAAAAGAGATTAAGGCTTCTATTGATACATTGGATAATGCAAAGAAAGAAACCATCGATCAAGTTAAAAGTAAAATTAAAGAACTTGATAAAGTTTCAATGCTAGCAAGGTATAATATTAAAACCTTAAAGGAACTTATTGCTGAATATGATAAAATAGCCTTTATAGCCGATAAAGAAAAATACAACGAGAAAATAACTAATATTAGAACTTACCTTGAGACATGCCTTAATTCTAAACCAAAAGATAAACCATCAAAATATGAATTAGAACTAACTAATATTATTAGAAGTATTAAGGAAGGCGATAATGTTCAAGTTGAAAATGATCCTTTGTTAGAACTACGAGTAATGTATTTCTTACTTGCTAAACTAAATTATGATAATAAAGAAATAGCCCCTAATTCTAAGAAACAAAATGAATTAAATAATATTATGTTAGACCATACCAATGGTAAAACAAATAGTAAGCAAATACAAGAATTTATTGATAGTATTGATGATTATGCTAGCGTAGTTTCATTTAAAGAAGTACTAATTTACAAAGAAAATAATACTGCTAAATCGATGTTAAATAATTATTTATTTGCTACCGACGGTAAAAATATTATTGAGATTAGACAATCTAAAAAAATAAATCAAATGGTTTTAAAAATTCAAAAAGGAAAAGTTTCTAAACTAATAATAAATAGTGTTGAAGCAGAAAAAAAAGAGGCCAATGATTTTGATGAGTTTGTTTTTACCCTGAATGAAAGTATTAAAATTGAATATTTGATGCAAGCAACTATTAAAGCAATGGGGTCAAAAACGTTTAATGTCATTTTAAAAATTAGTTAGTATTCATTTTTTTAAAAATCATTATTTTGGCTTCTACAAGCCATAATCAGGCTTTATTCTTTGGTGAAAATAAAAAAATATGTACAATATTTAGTGAGACAGTCATAATATTATATGCACCAGTTCTTAGTGCTTTAATTTTTTCCCCTTTCTGGCTGTCTCCACCTCCTGAAAGTAGCAATTTAATTGCTATTATGGACCCTTATCCTTAAAGGGTCCTTTTTTTATTTTTTAATGCCATATTAATATCTTATCATTTAATTCTTGTAAATGGCTTCTACATGCCATTTAAGAGAAGATAAGTTTTAAGATAGTGTTAAACAAAATACAATAATTTTTAGTAATTATTTAGCGAATACAAAATTAAAAAATTTAAATAAAATTATCTTTAGTGCGTCATAAATAAGAAAAAATGATATTATATAGTATATGAATTATTATCAAAATATTAGACTGCTAAATTTAGAATTAATAATAACATATATATCAGTATATAAGGAGGAACATTATGAATATTGCTGTTATGGAAAAAATCTAAAAAGAACTAAACTAATAATAATTTTTGATTTAATAACTATACCACTTTTTTTATGTTTAATGTTAGCTGTTGCATTACCAGCGATAATTGGAGCTGCAACAGGAAGCTATGAAGCATCTATATTTGCTGCAGTATCAACAATAATTTTATTTGTAGTAGTACTCATAGGGTTTTTGGTATTAGGAGTGCTGTTATTAGTATATAAGATATTACTTACTATTTACGCATTTGAATTTGAGGAAAAAATTTATGGCATTTTAATGATAGTAGGCTTTTTTGTTGGAATTGTGGGATTAGTGGTTTTATTTTTGTTTTATTTTTACCTTAAAAAGAAAATAGAAGAATAAAAATCAAAAGAAATAAAGCCAGAAAATCCAATTATAGATTTTACAGTTAATGAGTAGTAATTAAGGCGTACTTTAGGGGTTCGCTTTATTTTTTAGCTCTAGTTCAAAGTTTATGGATTAGAATATTTTATTCTCATAAAAGTTATTAATAATTTTTTAATAATATAATTGGAGGCATTATGAAAAGAACCATTTCAACATTACTACTTACAATTATTAGTTTATTTATTTTGGGACTATTAAGTAATAAAGTCCAATATAATAAGCCAGTAATTAGAGATATTGAACTTACACATAAAGAAGTTGACTATCAAGGCTTTTTTAAGGACTTAAAAGATCAAGAAGTAAACCTTGATAGAAGCAATAACACTATTGAATATAGGGCTACTAAAGAGCTTGATGCAAATCTATTTAATGAAGTTGATTTTGTAAATTATGCTCCTAATAAAAATAAGGTTGAATTTGATTATCATATGAAATATGATGCTAATGAAAACAAATTCAACTTATCAATTAGTGCTAAAACTGATAAAGGAAAAGTTATTGATAATTTGGAAGGGACACCTTTTATTAAAGAAAATAAGGAAATAGATATTGCTTTTGCTACTGATAATGGCTTAATATATTTAAGCGATTTAGAAGAAAAAGGATTAGTTAATAACTGTGGATGGTTTTCAAGATTATTTAGAAAAATTGCAAAAGTTGCTCTTATTGTCGCTGTTGTTGCAACTGTTGTTGCTGTAGCAGTTGTGTCAGCTCCGGTAGTTGCTGCGGTTATTCCTGCTCTTGCTGGTGGAGCAGTGGCTCTTTCTGGAGGAGTTGCTGCGCCTAGTATGGCTGCTAGTGCTGCAGCAGTCACTGCGGTTGCAAGTAGTGCATTTCTAATTGCTACTACAACAATGATAGCTGCTACAATAACATCAGGTATATCATTGGTAGTTTCAAAACTTATAGATGATATTAGTTTTTTTAATAAATTAAACGATATAAAACTCTCTGATTTAGTAATTTCAAAAGTATTAAAAAAAGCGATAAAATATAAAAATAACAACGGTAAAAAAACAGTTGTTTATCTTGGACGTGATCCTGAATATTGGCAGACAGTTGCAAAAGACAATGATAACAATGTTGTAGCATTTCGTCTAGCTAATGATGAATGGAACTATTATAGTTCTACATACACAATTGCCGGTATGTGGTTAATTAATAAATCTTTTTTAGATTTATGTATTTTATTCGAAAAATCAAAAAATTGGCGTTTTAGACTTACATCCGATTATATAGATTATCTTAAATATATTCCTTTAAATCAAAGAGGTTCCTTTTACAGTAGAGAACTACTTTACTTAAAAAAGACAGGACACATTTTTGCTACCTATAAAACAAATGGTCTTTTTTATAAAGTTTTTTCTTTAATTTAAAAAATGATTAATAACGACGAAATAAAACAAATATATTTTAAATATTTATGTTGCCCCGATGTTTATATAAAAGATAATCTTGGTAATCCTTTTTTGAGAGAAATTATAAATATTATGTTAGTAAACACTAATGAATGGACTAAAGAATATCAAGATAAGCAATATATTATTCTTAATAATACACCAAACCTTAACCTTTATATTGAAACTTTTGTTAATATTCTTATTTCTTCAAAGAATATAGAACAATTATATAAATTAGTTTTAAATGTTAGCGAAGGATTAATACGGAAAAAAATATATAACCAAACGCTATTAAAACATTATTACGATTTAATTTTTTTTGATTTTATTCTTTCTGAGACTATAATAAAAAATAAATTTAAAAATATTTTTGAATATTTATATAAAATAAATAAAAAAGAGTATTATTCATTAATAATAAAAGTAAAGACAATATTAAATTTTAAACAAAATATTAAAGATTATCGCTATCAAAAAATAGTTTTATTACTAAAATCTATACCTAATTAAAGTTTTTAAAATTGGATAAGAACCTATTTCTAAAAATTCTTATTTATTTCTTTTTGTATAATTTGTTGAAAGGAACGGGCTTAACTAGGCGAGAGCCAACATTTTTATAATAATCATATATTATTAAAAATTAGCTAAAAATGTTAAAATATATTACGGTAAGCAGGTAATAATTTTTTAATAAAATCCTTACTCAATGGGAGAACTTAGTAACTTCGGCTGCTTAAAGTGAAAAGTGATATTAGGATTAGTTAAATAGTTATTATATTTTACCTAAAAAATAAATATTTTACTAGGAGGTAAAATCAAATGTCAAGATACATTGGCCCGAAATGGAAAGTTTCAAGAAGATTAGGTTTTTCAATTCTTGAAGACGGAAGAGAGCTAAAAAAACGTCCTTATGCTCCAGGACAACATGGTCAAAGAAAAAAGAAATTATCAGACTATGGACTACAACTTTATGAAAAACAAAAAGTTCGTCATTTATATGGCGTATCAGAAAAACAATTCTATAAAACCTTTTTAGAGGCTAAAAAGATTGAAGGAGTTATCGGTGAAAACTTCTTAAGATTATTAGAATCTCGCCTTGATAACGTAATTTATAGAATGGGATTTGCCAGAACTAGAGCACAAGCTAGACAAGTAGTAAATCATGGCCACGTGCTTGTTAATGGTAAAAGAGTAGATATTCCAAGTTATCGTGTTAAACCAAAAGATAAGGTTGCACTAAAAGAAAAATCAAAAGGTCTAAAAATTGTCTTAGATGCTCTTGAAAATAACTTTAAAATCTGTGACTACATTAACGTAAACATGGATAAAAGAGAAGGAACCTTTTTAAGATATCCTGATCGCAAAGAACTTAACCAAGAAATTGATGAGCAACTAATTATTGAGTTCTATAATAGATAATCTATGAAGTTTTTTAGAAAACAACATAATAGATGCATCAGAACTATCATATACATTCTTATTCTGATTCCAGTACTAATATCGCTTATATCAGTAGTAGCATATTTTGCGAAAAAAGCAGTCAGTAACGATGCTCCTGAAGAAACAACTGAAAGTAGAATTAGTACTGATAATTCTAATTTCACTATTTCGTTAGATGCCAAGGGAAAAATCCGCACTACTATGGAAAAAATAAAAGAAGATATTCAAACCCAAAGTAAAAAATTAAAAGAAGAATTTACTACTTACTATAATGCGGTTAAAGGTGTAAAAAAATACTTTATTATTGAAATTATTCTAGTAGTAGCACTAGGACTAATAACATTAGCGACTGTTTTTAATTATTTTGTTTTGATAATGACAGCATTTAAGTTTAGAGGAAATATTCTTTCTAAAATATTACTAATTGCAGGCTTCTTTATTCCAGGTGTAGCATTAACTGGTATTTGCGTATTAGCAGGATTTCTTGAAGGCACTATGAATGATGAATATCGTCATATGCAATCTTAGTGAAAACTAATATGAATAAAGCAGAATTAGAAAAGAATATAAAAAGAGTTAAAATACTAACAGTTCTTAAATTCATTACTATTCCGCTGTTTTTCTTAGTTATTTTATTCTTGATTTTAATGATACTGGCTAGCCTTGGTATTATTCGTGGAGATGGAAGCTTTTTTTCAGCACTAGGAAACACATTGGCTTTCTTCTTTACAGCGTTAGGTATTTTTATACCGGCTATAGTTATTGAGATAGTGGCTTTTGTATATACAATCTTTGTATTAATTTATGCCTTTAAATTTAATGAAAGAAAGTACGCTACTCTAATAATTATTGGGTTATTTATAGGCGTAGTAGGACTTGCGGGATTATTTATGTTTAATAGTTTTTTAAAAAATAAATTAAATGAACTTCCGCAAGAACAACTTAATCAGAATACTAGTAATCCAGAAGAACAAAAAGATCAAATATAATATAAAAAATATAAAAAAAGAACTCAAAAGTTAAGAGCAACTAATGGGTTCTTTTTTATTAGAAAATATAAAATTTTTTAAATGTTATGTAGCTAAACCAAAAATAGTAAAAGTAGAATCTCTTAAGTTAACAGGAGAATAATTTGAAAATGTATAAAATAAAAGATAATAATTTAAAAATAGAATATAATTCATATAATAAAAACTGGGAAAATGAAACTATTCCGCTTGGCAATGGCATTTTAGGCCTTAGTGTAAACTCGGAACCTAAAAAAGATATTATTACCTTAAACGAAGAATCTCTTTGGCAAGGTGGTCCATCTGAAAGTAGAAATTATACTTTTGGTAATGATATTACTAAGTCAGGAGATGATTACTTAGCATATATAAATTATCAAAAAGCGAACCAACACTTTTTAGCTAATAATCAAGCAAAAGGCATGGAGTATGCAGAAAAACTAATTGGCAAAAAAGACTTTTTTGGTGCTTATCAAGTTCTTGGTGAATTAGTTATAGATTACCTTGAAGACTATCCAGAGTTATCTATTAAAAGATCACTTGATATAATAAATGGACTATATCAAATTGATAGAAAATACCAAAATAACCAAATTACACAAAAGATATTTGTATCAAATCCTAATAATTTTGCTTCAATAAAATTAAGGGCTATTAACAGAACTGATTTCAAGTTATTATTTAATTGTAAACAGGTTATAAATAGTATAAAATATGATAATAATAATTTATTAGTTAAAGGAATTGTTAGTGATAATAATCTAAATTGGCTAACAAGTATGTATTTTAAAACTGATGGACTAATAAATTTTTTAGATAATAAAATTACAATAACTAATGCTAGTGATGTTAGTTTATATTTAGTTATCCTTACTAATTATCAAAATTTATATCCATACTACCGAGCAAGTATTAATTTAGAAGAAGAAGCCCATTGGATAATAAATAATATTAAAGATAAAACATATGATGAACTATTTAAAATTCATTCAATTGATTTTAGTACTTTAATGAAAAGATTAGAACTAAATATATTTTCTAAAAGAAATGACAACTTAGAAAAAACCTTTAAAAAATATCAAAAAAATATGTATGACACTAGGTTAGAGAGTTTGTTATTCCAATACGGAAGATACCTGTTAATTTCTTCATCAAGGGAAAATTCTAAACTCCCTTTGAATTTACAAGGTATATGGAATAACACTAATACCCCTTTATGGAACTCTGATTATCATTTAAATATAAATCTTGAAATGTCTTATTGGTTATCATTAAAAGGAAATTTATTTGAAACTATAAAGCCTCTTATTAGTTTTGTCTATGATCTTACTAAACCTGGCAAAGATACAGCAAAAATATACACAGGTATAAACAAAGGGTTTTTAATTAATACTCAAGTTAATCCCTTTGGATGGACTGCACCTGGTTGGGATTTTAGATGGGGCTGGGCTCCTGAATGTAGTGCTTTCATTTTAAGTAATTTATACGATTACTATAAATATAGTAATAATTATTTATTTTTAAAAAATGAGTTATATCCCCAAATAAAAGATTTAGTATCTTTATACTCTGATTTACTAATTTATTATAATAACTACCTAGTAATAAGTCCTAGTTATTCACCGGAGCACGGTGATATTACGATGGGAAATACATATCAAAATTTAGTTTTATATAATTTGTTTTTCAATGTATTTAAATAATTTTTATTTAGAAGATAATAAGTCTAATTATTCGAAGGCAGTTGAAATAAAGGATAAACTTCTCTTCTTAGAAGTAGGAAAAAACGGACAACTTAAAGAATGGTTTAATGAAACTTATCTAAATAAAAAAGACATAAAACATCGCCATATTTCACATTTAATAGGGTTATATCCTTTAAATTTAATAACAAAAAGTAATCATAAAATTAGAAAAGCTATTTTAATAAGTTTAAAAAAACGTGGCCTTCAATCGACTGGATGGGGATTAGTACATCGGTTATTATGTTATGCAAGATTAAGTAAACCAAAAATTTGTTATAAATTAATAAATAATATAATTAAAAATAATACTTATCCTAATTTATGGAGTTTCCATCCTCCGTTTCAAATTGATGGTAATCTTGGTTATTCAACTGCAATTTTAGAGTTACTTGTTCAAGATTATGATAATGAAATAATTGAACTCTTACCAGCCCTTCCTAAAAAATGGACTAGTGGTAATGTATCAGGAGTAGCCCTTCTAAATAATAAAACTATTGATATAAAATGGTACCGTCATAAGGTAATAGAAATTTTGCTAAATGTAGGGACTAAACAAAATATTACTATAAATACTAATAAATTTAAATCCTTAAAATTCATAATAACCGATGAAAATAATATTATAGTAAGTTATAAAATAGAAAATGGATTATTATTTATATTTGATATAGAAGGTATAGTTAAAATAAACATAAAATAAAATATATTCCTACCTTAACTAAGCTTTGAAATACCAAGAAGATTTTTAACCTAAATTATACAGTAAACCTAGATATTGCTAATACACACCAATATTTAGGGTTTTAATATGCACTTTTTTAATAATTATTAGCTAATAATCATTATAGTGACATGATTTTGAATTTTGCTATACTATTTTCAACATTTTGTGTTAGCCAAAAAAGGCTAAACCATAAACATTGAACAAGAACCAATTTTGGCTCTAGTTCAATGTTTATGGTCAAGGCTAAATTAAAGACCTAAGCCTACACAAAATTGTGTGGTTTTTTTACGATAAAAAGTAATCTAGATGTTATTTTTTAAATTGGAGTTTATACATTTGATAATATATTCCTTTTTGTTTTATTAGTTCATTGTGAGAGCCCATTTCTTTAATTATACCATCAGATAAAACTAATATCTTAGTTGAATTTTTTATTGTTGATAATCTATGTGCTACAACTAGCATTGTATTTAACTTCATAAATTTAGCAAGCGAGTTTTGAATAATAATTTCAGTCTCGCTATCAATATTAGCAGTAGCCTCATCCAAAAACATTACTTTTGGTTTGTATAAAAGCACTCTAGCAAAAGATAAAAGTTGTCTTTCTCCTTGAGAAAAATTATTGCCTCTCTCATATATCATCGTATTTAGTCCATTAGGTAGTTTATTGATAATATGCTTTGCTCCCACATACTCAAGGGCTTTATTAACATCATTAATACTAATATTAGTATTGCCAAATGTTAAATTATCATAAACGGTGCCTTCGAATAAGAAGACATCCTGAAGCATCTGTCCAATATGTTTTCTGATTGATTTTTTAGATAGGTCTAATATATTGATACCATCTAAAAGGATTTCTCCTTTTTCGGGAAGAAAGTTCTTAACAATTAAGTTTAAAATAGTAGTTTTACCTGCTCCTGTAGGACCAATAATAGCAAGGGTTTCATTAGGGTTAATAGTAAATGATACGCCCTTTAGAACATAGTTATCAGAGTATTTGAACCATACATCTCTAAATTCAATATGGCCCTTAAAATTATTTAATTCTATAGCATTAGTTTTATCAATGATATTTGATTTAGTATCAAGAATTTCAAATATTTTATCTCCAGATGCAAGGGAGCTTTGAAGAAAGTCAAACTGATCAGAAAATGATTCAATAGGCCAGAAAAAGCCTCCTACTAAGGCAAAAAACGAAAATGCTGCCCCATATGTTAGTCGGCCTTCACTAAGGTATTTAACAGTTAATACAAACACAGTAATTTGTCCTAGAACAGTTAACATATATAGAATTGGTCTTAGTATTGCATGAACTGATAAACCTTTAATATAATAGCTTTTTAATACTTCGTTTTTACGCTTGAATTCTTTTATTTTATTCTCTTCTTGATTAAAAACTTGAATTACTTTAATACCAGATAGATTTTCTGAAAGGAAAGAGTTTAGTTCAGATACCTTATCTTTAGTAGTTAAATATATTTTTTTAGAAAATATTCTTAGTAATAGTACTAATGTAGCAGAGATAAAAGCAAATATTAGCATATAGAAAGTTATTAAATAAGAAATATAAAACATAGCTCCAAGATATAATACCCATGTAGTAAGAGAAAATAATAAATCGCCTATAAAGAAAGAATAAAAGTAGTTTAAGTTATTAGTATCATTTATAGTTCTAGTTAAGAGTTTACCAACGGGATTCTTATTTAGCTCAGCTTGGTCCATTCCTTCAATATGAGTGAATACTTCTTCTCTGATATCTAGGATAATTTTTTCTCCTAGGATGGCCATAAACATATTCTTTTTATAAACTGCAATTGTAGTAATAAAAATAATTAAAACATAGCCACCAAGAATTAAGAAAATCTTTAATAAATCAGGTTCTACTACTTGATAGGATAGGGTATTAATAATAGGATTTATCCCCCCTAAAAGATCAAGAATTTTTCCAATTAAAAGGGTAGGTACTAACATAATAAAAGAGTTTAAAAACTCAAGAAGCATTACTAAAATAAGCCTTCCTTTATAAGGCTTAAAATAACTTACTAATCTTGCTAAAACTTGCTTCTTTCTTTTTTTATCGATTATATTTTTTTTATCCATTTAGATCACTTTCAAGCTCTTGTTTTTTTACTAACTCTTGATAATAAATAGAACTTTTTATTAGTTCATTATGATTACCAATTGCTTCAATCCTACCGTTATTAAAGATAATAATTTTATCTAAATTTTTTACAGTTGATACACGGTGAGCTATAAATATAGTAGTATGCTCTTTTTTTATTTTGGCAAAATTATCAAGTATTTCTGCTTCAGTTTCGGTATCTACTGCAGAGACCGAGTCATCTAAAATAAGTATTTTAGGATTTTTAGCAAGGGCCCTAGCTATGGAGATTCTTTGCTTCTGACCACCAGAAATTGTTACTCCTCTTTCACCTAGGACTGTATTAAATCCTTGGGGGAAGTTAATAATATTATTATAAACAGCACTCATCTTAGCTGCTTCAACTACACTTATTTTAGTATTTGGGGAGGCGAATCCTATATTATTTTTTATTGATGTGGAAAATAAAAAGTTATCTTGCGGAACATAACCAATAATACTGCGTAGTTCTTTTATAGGTATCTTAGTTACATCGTGCCCTCCAATAAAAAGGGTATTAGGACTAACATTATATAATCTTAATAAAAGTTCCATAAGTGTAGTTTTGCCACTACCTGTACGACCTAAAATTCCTACCTGCTCGCCATTTTTAATCTCAAAGGAAATGTTATCTAAGATGATACGTTCTTTATCATCTGGGTAGGAAAATGTTAGATTTTTTAAAATAATGTCGCCACCTAATACTTGGTTATTGACTACTTCTTTACTATCTACAACATCTACTTTTTCATTTAAAAATTGAACAATTCTTTTAGCACTAGCACTACCTTGGGTAAGAGTTGATAAATAAGTACCTAGGGCATTCATTGGCCAATTAAGTGACATAAAGTAAGTAAGATATGTTACTACCTGTCCTGCGTTAAGTAAACCAGTAGATACTATATATGATGAATAGGCTATTATAATTATAAAAGTAATGCCGGTAGCAAGGGATAATAGAGTTAAAAATCTTCTTAGGGTGGTTGCGTATACTACTGACTTTTTAAATAGGTCTAATTTTTTCTCTCTAAATCTAGTTAACTCAAACATCTCTTTAACATGTGCTTTTATAATGCTAATACCAGAAAAACTTTCTTGGACAAAATTAGACATATTTTCAAGTGATTTTTGTTTAACGCCAAAATAATACTTAAGCGAAGATTTATAAAAAATAAGTAGTAATAAAACAGCACTTATCGGAAGAAATGATATCAAGGTTAATTTTAAATTGATACTAAACATTCGATATAAGATCATAATAAGTAAAAAAGAGCCATCAACTAACTGCATAGTACCAGGTCCATAAGTGTTTCTTAGGGCGTCTAGGTCAGCAGTAAATAAGCTCATAATAGCACCGACTTTATTTTTAGAATAATAATCTTGTGATAATCTGGTAGCATGAGAGAACATATTATTTCTAATTTCTCTTTCAACTGCTCTTGAACCGCCAAAAATATAAAATCGCCATATAATGCGCCCAATACAAATTAGGGCCACAACAAATACTAATCTTAATATAATGGGCATTATCGTATTAGAACTACCTTGATAGAAAACGGTATCCTTAAAAGAAATGAAGTCTCCTCTGATATCATTTTGGGTTAAGTTATTTTTACTAGAATATTTAAATATATTTACTATCTCACCAATACGAATAGGGATTTCTAATTGCATATAGTCTACAAACAAAAGTAAAACAATCCCTCCTATAAAATAGGGGGATAATTTTAAAAGAATCTTAAAAAAATGTTTATGTAAAACCATATTACTCCTTTTGGGCTTTAGCTTCGAAATAAAGTTCTCTTAGGGCAATTGCTTTTTCAAAATCTAGATTATCAGCTGCTTTTAGCATTTCATTATAAAGGTTATCAATTGTTTCTTTGTTTATATTTTGATTAGTTTTTTTAATATATAAATCAATATTAGATATAAGTTCTGGAAGAGGTTTGATTATTGTTTTCGGAACTAGGTTATGGTCTTTATTATATTGTTCTTGAATTTTTCTTCTGCGGTAAGTGTTAGTAATAAGTGAGTTTATTGAATCAGTAATTTTGTCTGCATATAATATAACTCTTCCGTTTACATTTCTTGCAGCTCGTCCTGCAGTTTGAATTAAGGAACGCGAAGATCTTAGAAAACCTTCTTTATCTGCATCAAGAATGGCTACTAGTGATACCTCAGGTAGATCAAGGCCTTCTCTTAAAAGATTTATTCCTACAATGCAATCATATTTACCCGCTCTTAGATCTCTTAAAATTCGCATTCTTTCTAAGGCTTTAATTTTAGAGTGAAGATAGCAAACCTTAATTCCTTTAGCAAGTAAATACTTAGATAGTTCTTCACTCATTCTTATTGTTAAAGTAGTAATTAAAACCTTTTCATTTTTTGCAATTACTTTTTTAATTTCAAAAAAAAGATCTTCAACTTGGTTATTTACTGGTTTAATAATTATTTCAGGATCAAGTATATAAGTTGGTCTTATTATTTGCTCTGTTATAGGAATAGATAAACCTAACTCATAATCACCTGGTGTAGCAGATAAATATAGTACTTTATCTTTTTTTTGCTCAAACTCATTAAATTTTAAAGGTCTATTATCAAGTGCACTAGGCAGTCTAAAACCATAGTTAACAAGAGTTTCTTTTCTTGCCCTATCACCGTTATACATTCCTCTTATTTGAGGAATAGTAATGTGCGATTCATCTATAACTAATAAATAATCATTTTTAAAAAAATCAATGAGTGTTGACGGCGTAGCTCCAGCATCTTTTAGGCAAAGATGTCTTGAGTAGTTTTCCACTCCAGAGCAAAAACCAATTTCTTTAAGCATTGCGATATCATATTTTGTTTTTGATTCTAATCGTTCGGCTTCTAAAAGTAAATTATTTTCTCTAAAAAAATGTAGTCTTTCTTTTAATTCACTTTCAATTCTTTTAATTGCTTCGTCAAGTCTTTCTTTAGTAGTTACAAAATGTGTTGCAGGAAATATGGTCTCAAAGTTAGAATTACCAAGAGTTTTATTAGTAATGGTATCAAATAAATCAATCTGTTCAATCTCATCAAAATCAAAAATAATTCTTATACCTTTCGCTTTTTCACTAATGGGGATAATCTCTATAATGTCTCCTTTTACACGAAAAGTACCTCTTTTTAGTTCATAGTCATTTCTTGTGTATAAAAGGGATACTAGTTTGTTTATTAGTTCACTTCTAGAAAGATTATCTCCTTTACGAAGAAATATCGTAGCATTCAAATAATCATCAACATCACCGATACCATAAATACAAGAAACACTAGCAACAACGATAACATTCTCATCTTTTAAAAGAGCTTGTGTAGCCGAATGCCTTAGTTTATCGATCTCATCATTAATTTGAGCATCTTTTTCAATATAAGTATCACTTGCTACCACATACGCCTCGGGCTGATAATAGTCATAATAAGAGATAAAGTATTCTATTCTGTTGTTAGGAAATAGTGCTTTTAGTTCACTATATAACTGGCCTGCTAGCGTTTTATTTGGAGCAATTACTAAGGTTTTTTTGTTAAGGTTTTTAATAATATTAGCAATAGTAAAAGTTTTACCTGTGCCAGTAGCGCCAAGTAAAATTTGTTCATTATGATTATTTTTAAAATTATCTAAAATAGTCTTAATAGCATTTTCTTGATCACCTTTAGGACTATATTTAGATACTAAATCAAACATTAGGCAGTTTTAGTAATTAGTTCGTAAATTTTAGAATTATTTTTTTTCTCTTTAACAGATTTAGTAATATCAGTAAAAGTTAGTTTATTATTTTTAATCCCTACAGCAACACCAGTATGACCTGCATCTAGTAGTTCAACAGC
This sequence comes from uncultured Acholeplasmataceae bacterium, assembly GCA_963540875.1. Classification (GTDB taxonomy): domain Bacteria; phylum Bacillota_I; class Bacilli_A; order Acholeplasmatales; family Acholeplasmataceae; genus CAUTNH01. The sequence continues at coordinate 62,017 of CAUTQZ010000002.1, forward strand.
ATAAGTACCTAATTGAGTAGCTAAAATTCTATCAGCAGGTACTGGATTACCTCCGCGTTGAATGTGCCCTAGGACCGTAGCACGAGTAGTAAAATTTGTTTTTTCAGTTATTTCATCTGCAAGAGCATGAACATCACAGATATGTTCAGTAATTACTATAATAACGTGTTTACGGTTTAATTTTTTATACTCAGTCATTTTTTTAAGAATTACATCTTTTTCAATCATGTGTTCTTTAGTAATAACCATTTCGGCGCCACCGCATACTCCAGCATATGCTGCAAGAGCACCAGAGTTTCTACCCATAGTCTCGATAATTGAGCATCTCTGATGCGAGCTTGATGTATCTCTAATTTTATCAATTGAATCAGAAATTGTATCTAAGGCAGTATGGAAACCAATGGCAAAATCCGTGCCACCTACATCATTATCAATTGAACCAGGGATGGCTATAACTTTAGTCCCTAAATTATGAAGCGATAATGCACCAAGTGCAGTACCGTCTCCACCGATAGCGACAAGAGCATTGATACCTTTATCTTCTAAGTTTTGATAAGCAATTTTTTTATATTCAATATCTTCAAATCGTTTAGATCTAGCGGTTCCTAAAAAAGTACCACCTTTAGACAGCATGCCTGAAACTGAATCGTGAGATAGTAATTCTATATCGTTATTAATAAGTCCTTCATAACCATTTTTTACACCGTATACCTCATAGCCTAAGTTTTGTGCAGATCTAACTACTGCTCTTATTGCAGCATTCATTCCAGGAGCATCTCCTCCAGAAGTAAGGATTGCAATTTTCATAATATTTCACCTCTTTAACTAATATTGATTATAGCATAAATGGCAAAAATCAAATAATAAACTTTTTATTTAAACAATCGCTATTTTACGTAGATTTAAAGTTTTTATTCATTTACTAAAGAAAGCGAAAAAAGCCTAAATATTGTTAAAAATAGCCTTTTTTGTTATAATAAATAGGTAAAATAACCCAAAATTGGAGGTTTTTAAGCGTTTTTAATGGAAAACTTAGAATTTTTAAAAGGTTTAAAAATATAATGAAAATAAATAAATTAGAATTAAAAAATTTTCGTTTATATGATGAAAAAATAATTGCTTGTAATAATAAAGTTAATTATTTTACAGGGCTAAATGGAACAGGAAAAACAAGTATCCTTGAAGCAATTTATTTAGCATTAACAACTAAGTCATTTAGAACTAATGATTATAGGATGGTTATTAAATCAGGATGTGAGTTTGCACAGATAAATATTAGTTTTGATGATGAACAAAGTCTTAAGTTTATTCTAACTGAAAAAGCAAAATCTATTTATTTAAACGATGAGTTAGTAAAAAAAATCGCAGAATATATTAGTTTGTATCCTGCAATATCGTTTTCAAAAAAAGATTATGATAATTTTTTCATTAATCCATCATTTAGGAGAAATTATTTTGATTTTGAAATCTCTAAAATATCACCAACTTATTTAAATACGCTAATTGAATATAATAAAATTTTAAAAAAACGCAATGAACTACTTAAAGACTATCTTGATGAAAATTTAGATTTAATAAAAACACTAACTACTTACTTAATTGAAAAAGCAGAATTTATTATATCCGAACGAAATGATTATATAAGTAAGTTAAATAATTTAATTAGTGAAAAATTTAAATTATGGGATTTCCCTATTATTCAAATTAAATATCACAATAATATTGAGATCCAGGATTTAGAAATTAAATTAAATGATATTAATCGAGATATTAAATACAAACAAACTATGTACGGCCCCCAAAAGGATGATTATGAAATCTTATTTAATAATTTTAACATCCTAACTTATCAATCATCAGGTGAACAAAAAATTAGTTTATTTGGTATTAAATTAGTAATTGCTGATTTGATAAAAGTAATTAGCGCAAAAGAACCTATTATACTAATAGATGATATCTTTTCAGAACTTGATGAAGAAAACGTAGCTAAGATTAAAAAAATAATTGATACACTAGATAATCAAGTGTTTATAACGACAATAATAAATTTAAATGAATAAGGAGTTGAAGATATGCCATTTGATGATACTATAGAAGATTATAGTGCCAAAAACATTCAAGTCTTAGAAGGACTTGAGGCAGTAAGAAAAAGACCAGGTATGTATATTGGGTCTACCGGAAGTAGAGGTCTACACCATTTAGTATGGGAAATAGTTGATAACTCAATTGACGAGGTATTAGCAGGTCATGCTACTAAAATTAGTGTTGAGATCTTAAAAGGAGACTATATTAAAGTATCAGATGATGGTCGTGGTATTCCGGTTGATATTCATCCTAAAACGAAAAGACCTGCGGTAGAGACAATTTTAACTGTGCTACATGCTGGAGGCAAGTTTGATGGGAAATCGTATAAAGTATCAGGAGGACTTCACGGTGTTGGCGCTGCAGTAGTTAATGCTCTATCAGATAAGTTTGTTGTAGAAATTGATAGAGGTGGGAAATCATATATCCAGGAGTATAAACATGGTAAGCCTACCATGGATCTAAAAGTGCAAGGTAAGACTACTAATCATGGTACAAGTGTTACTTTTAAATATGATCAAAAAATATTTACTGAAGGCTTAACATATGAATATGAAGTATTAAAAAACAGAGTTCAACAGTTAGCATTTCTAAATAAGGGATTACATATTAGTCTAGTAGACAGAAGAGTTTCGCCTATTATTAAAGATGAGTTTTGTTATAACGGTGGTTTAATTGAATATGCAGAATTTTTAAATAATAAAAAAGTAAAAGTTAATGCAACTCCTGTTTATATTGCTAAGGAAGTCAAAGGAATTTCTATTGAATTAGTTATGCAATACAATGATACTTATGCAACAAGTATTTATTCATTTGTTAATAATATTACCACTCATGAAGGTGGAATGCACGAAGATGGTTTTAAACTAGCACTAACTAGAATAATAAATCAGTATGCCCAAGAACAAAACTTACTTAAGAAAAATGATTCCTTAATTGGAGAGGATATCCGTGAAGGTCTAATTGCAGTTCTATCTGTTAAGCATCCAGATCCTCAGTTTGAAGGTCAAACTAAAACTAAATTAGGAAACCCTGAAGTAAGACAAATTGCCTCTCAAGTTATTGGTGATGGCTTTGAACGCTTTTTAATGGAAAATCCTGATGATGCTAAAAAAATATGTGAAAAAGCAATCCAAGCCTCAATGGCTCGTATTGCAGCAAGAAAAGCAAAAGATGCCACTAGAAGAAAATCACCACTAGACTCACTTGGATTTGCTTCCAAACTTGCAGATTGTAGATCAAAAAATGCTACTATTTCTGAGATATATATAGTGGAGGGAGACTCAGCTGGAGGTTCAGCAAAACAAGGAAGAAATTCCGAGTTCCAAGCGATTCTTCCACTAAGAGGTAAAGTATTAAACGTTGAAAAAGCGCGTCTTGACAGGGTTTTATCTAACAAAGAAATTCTTTCACTTATTAAAGCCCTAGGAACTGGTATTGGTGAAGAATTTGATGCTACTAAATCACGCTATCAAAAAATTATTATTATGACAGATGCAGACGTAGATGGAGCACATATTAGAACTTTACTACTAACTTTTTTCTTTAGATATATGCGAGGTTTAATAGATCTTGGTTATGTTTATATCGCTCAGCCACCATTATATAAAGTTCAACAAGGTAAAAGAATTGAGTATGCGTATACAGATCTGAGATTACAACAACTTCAAGATGAAATGAAAACCTGTCAAATTCAAAGATATAAAGGTCTTGGTGAAATGAACCCACAACAATTATGGGAGACTACAATGGATCCTAGTAATAGAACACTACTACAAGTATCACTTCAGGATGCACTAGATGCAGATAATGTCTTTACAATGCTTATGGGAGAAGAAGTTGAGCCAAGAAAAGAATTTATTCAAGCAAACGCAATATATGCTAAGAATATTGATGCCTAGGAGCTAATATGAAAAAAGAAAAAGATGACAATATAGAAATTGAACAAGTTGAACAAGACCCACAAGAAGAGCTAAGCATTAACGCTGAAGGTTTTAATCACGGAAAAATTAAAGAAGTTAACATTTCTTCTGAAATGAAAGACTCTTTCCTTTCTTATGCAATGAGTGTTATAGTTTCACGTGCACTGCCAGATATAAGAGATGGACTAAAACCAGTTCAGAGAAGAATTGTTTATGCAATGAATGACTTAGGCATTAGAGCAAATACTCAATATAAAAAATCAGCAAGAATTGTCGGTGAAGTTATTGGTAAATACCATCCTCATGGTGATTCTAGTGTATATGAAGCAATGGTAAGGATGGCACAGGATTTTAACTATCTATGCCCGTTAGTTGATGGCCATGGAAACTTTGGTTCTATTGATGGTGATGGTGCAGCAGCGATGCGTTATACTGAAGCTAGAATGTCTAAAATTGCAATGGAACTAGTAAGAGATTTAGACAAAAATACAGTTGATTTTACCCAAAACTACGATAATACCGAAATGGAACCAGTTGTTCTTCCTGTTAAATATCCTAACCTTTTAGTTAATGGTTCAACGGGTATTGCGGTTGGTATGGCAACAAATATACCGCCACATAATTTAGGTGAAGTAATTGATGGATTAGTTGCATATATTGATAATAAAAATATAACTACAGTAGAACTACTACAACATATTAAGGGTCCTGATTTCCCTACAGGTGGCGAAATTATAGGTTTAACTGGTATGAAAATGGCTTACGAAACTGGTCAAGGAATGATTGCAGTTCGTGCAAAAATGAAGACAACTGAGTTAAAAAATAAAAACCAAATTATCGTTACTGAGATTCCTTATCAGGTTAATAAAACAACACTTCTTGATAGAATTGCAACAGTTGCTAAAGAAAAACTTGTTGAAGGGATAACCGATTTAAGAGATGAGTCTACCCTTAAAGGAATTAAGATAGTAATTGAGACTAAAAAAGATGTGCCACCAGCAGTGCTAATTAATAATCTTTATAAGTATACGCAACTTCAATCATCTTTTTCTATCAATATGGTTGCTTTAATTAACGGTCAACCACAACTAGTTTCTCTTCTTGATGTAATGGAAAATTATGTAGCATTCCAAATTGAAACAATCCAACGAAGAACCCAATATCTTCTAGATAAAGCCAATGCTAGAATGCATATACTAGAAGGACTAATTAAAGCATTAAATAATATTGATAAAGCAATAGATATTATTAAAAAATCTAAAACTGGTGAAGAAGCAAGACTTCGTTTAAAACAGCAATTTAAATTAGATGATATTCAAGCCCAAGCAATTCTTGATATGAAATTGCAAAAACTTACTGGTCTTGAAATTGCTAATATTAATAAAGAAGCCAATGATCTTAGAAATCAAATTAGAGACTACGAATCTATTCTTAAATCAGAAAAACGTAAACTTGATATCATTAAAGAAGAAGCACTTGAAGTTAAAAGACAATTTGCAAGTGAAAGAAAATCTGAGATTAATATTTATGCCGATCTATCTATTGAAAATGAGGACCTTATTCCGGTTGAGGATGTAATTGTTACGGTTACTAAAAATGGTTATATTAAACGAATGACCACAGATACTTACAAGATACAAAATCGTGGCGGAGTTGGCTTAAAAGGAGTTAAACTTCATGATGATGATTTTGTTGAACATATTGCGCTATCATCAACCCATGATTATCATTTATTCTTTACTAACAAGGGAAGAGTTTATAAATTAAAAGGCTATCAAATCCCTGAAGGATCACGTCAAGCACGAGGGATTCCTATTGTTAATTTATTAAATTTAGATAAAGACGAAACCTTAGCTTCTTTTACATCAATTAAATCAATTGATGATCCCAAAATAGAACTATTTTTTACTACTAAAAAAGGAACAGTTAAGCGTACTAAGGCGCAAGCATTTAAAAATATTAATATTTCTGGAATTCGAGCAATTGTACTTGAAGATGGGGATGAACTATTATCTGTTAAGGCTACTGATGGTACTAAAGATATTGTACTTGGTGCAAGTAATGGTAAAGCGATTAGATTTAGTGAACAAGAAGTAAGATCGATGGGAAGATCTGCTGCTGGTGTAAGAGGAATGAAGTTAGGCCCTAAGGATGAAATAGTGGGCGTTGCTATTATAGATAATCAATCTAAGACTGAAAGAATTTTAGTAATAACTGAAAAAGGTTATGGTAAACAATCTCGCCCTGATGATTACAGAAGATCTCATCGTGGTGGTATGGGTGTTAAGACGTTAAATGTAACTGAGAGAAATGGTAAGTTAAAAACTATTAGAACAGTTAATGCTAAAGAAGATTTAATTGTTTCAACTAACTTAGGTGTAGTAATTAGATGTGAAATCGCTAAAATTGCTGAAACTGGAAGAGTTACGCAAGGAGTTAGAATTATTAGATTAAAAGACTTACAACAAGTAGCAACGATTGCTATTCTTCCACATGATGATGAAAATGATGGTGAATTACAAGAAGTATCAAATGAGGTTATCGAAGATGATGTTGAAGAAGGAGACAATGCAAAAGATAGAAAAGCCATCTTAAAAGAAAAAAAGAAACAAGCAAAACTGGCTAAAAGATTAAAATAATGAAGGTATCATTAGATACTAAATTAAAAAAAGAAAAAAGAATAAAACACTATCAAGATAGAATAAATAAAGCCTATCTTGATAGTGCAAAATTAGAACTATTATCAATTAAATTGTATAAAAAGATTCTTAAACGTTTTGTAAAAGATGAAATAAAATTAAGTGCACTAAAATCTTTAATTGATGAAGATATAAAGCACTTAGCAATTTTAAATAATATTTTATCATTTTCTATATTTGCAGTTTTAGAGTACTTAAAAACCTGATAAAACTACTATGGCACTATTTTCTAAATTTTTTATTTGGCTTTACCTTTTCTTTGCGAGTACTTGAAAGAGTTGAAGACAAACTAAAAAATAAATACAAACACTTTAGGGATGAAGTTTTTAACACTATTATACAAGAAGAAAATAAACACACTTTGCTTTTAGAAGAAATTCTAGATAAAAGAAAATTAGAGTATGTTTCAATGGTAGTTTTAGGATTAAATGATGCTATTGTAGAAATGTCTGCTGCTATTGCAGGATATAGTTTATCGCTTGGGAGCAACAAATTAATCTTTTTAATATCACTTATTACAGGGATTGCGGCATCACTATCAATGGCTGCCTCTAGCTTTCTTTCTAGCAGACAAACACCAAATTTAAATCCTTTTAAATCAATGGCACTTACAGGTTTAACATATTTAATAGTGGTAGTACTACTTACACTTCCCTTTTTACTATTTATAAACTATTCATCTCTTTATCCGCTTCTTAGTATGGGAGTAATAGTAATATTAGTTATTTTTATTTTTAACTACTACATATCAGTTGCTAAAAAACAAAGTTTAGCTAAAAACTTTTTCACAATGGCTTTAGTAGCACTGCTTGTAGCAGGATTATCATTTTTAATAGGTTTTATAATAAATAAGTTTTTACCTATTAAATAATAAGGAGGACATAATGCTAAGTTTAGACTATATTATAAATAACTTAGATGAAGTTATCAAAAGACTTAACACTCGAAATGGAGACTATTCTTATTTAAAGGAGTTAGTATTACTTGATCAAAAGAGGAAAAAACTAATTCTTGAAGGAGATCAAATAAAAAATAAGCGTAACAGTTTATCGAAGCAAATTGGCGAGTATAAAAGAAATAAACAAGATACTACTTTACTTTTTAACGAGGTTAATGGTCTTGGTGATGAGATAGCAAAAATTGATAATGAATTAAATAAACTAGCAATTCAAATTAAGGATATTTTGTTAAATACTCCTAACCTCCCTCATAGCTCTGTTCCGAAAGGAATAGACGAAAGTCAAAATAAAGTTATTAGAAAATGGGGAACACCAAGAGTATTTGACTTTAAACCCCTTGATCATGCCGATCTTGCTGAGAAGCATAATTTACTAGATTTCAAACGTGCTGGTAAAACAAGTGGAGCAAGATTTGTATATAATATTGGACTTGGGGCTAGATTAGAAAGAGCAATAATATCTTTAATGTTTGACCTACATATTGAGGCTGGTTATACTGAAGTACTACCTCCTTATTTAGTAAAAGATGAGTCAATGTATGCAACTGGACAATTTCCTAAATTTATTCAAGATGCTTTTAAAATAGAAGGAACTAATTTAGTCCTTAATCCTACTGCAGAGGTTCCTTTGATTAACTATTATAGAGATGAGATTTTAACAAAAGATATGCTTCCGCAAAAATTTGTTGCTTTTTCAACAGCATTTCGCCAAGAAGCAGGCTCTGCAGGTAAAGATACTAAAGGTATAATAAGACAACATCAATTTAATAAAGTTGAACTTATTAAATTTGCCTTACCTGAAAATTCTTATCAAGAACTTGAAAATATGGTCTTAGATGCACAAAAAGTTTTAGAAGTACTAGAACTTCCTTATCAAGTAGTAGCATTGTCTACTGGTGATTTAGGTTTTTCAATGGCTAAAACATATGATATTGAGGTATATCTTCCAAGTGAGCAAAAATATCGCGAGATCTCATCATGCTCTAATGCTGAGGATTATCAGGCTAGAAGAGCTAATATCAGATTTAAAAGAGACGTTAATACAAAACCTGAATATTTACATACCCTTAATGGTTCGGGACTTGCTGTTGGCAGAACCCTAGTAGCAATTCTTGAAAACTACCAACAAAAAGATGGCTCAATTCAAATACCAAAGGCCTTACAAAAATATATGAACGGAGTAAAGGTGATTAAATGAAAATAAATTATGTTGAAGATGAAAAGGAACTAGCAGATTTAATATCCAAATATTTACGTAATGAAGGATATGAAGTTAATAACTTTTACTCAGGTGATGATGCAATTAGTCAGTGTGAAAGTAGTGTTGACTTATGGATCTTAGATATTATGCTTCCAGGTCTTGTGAACGGATTTGACCTATTGAAAAAAATAAAAAATTATGATCCTGATATTCCAGTTATTTTTACTAGTGCAAGAAACTCTGATATAGATAAAGTACTCGGTTTAGAAAATGGATCTGATGATTATCTAGCTAAACCTTTTTCACCTAAAGAGTTAGTAATAAGAGTTAATAATCTTTTAAAGCGTAGTGCAAAAAACACAAGACAAGTGATTACTTATCAGGGTTATGAAATAAACTTTATTAACCATAGTGTTTTAGAAGATGGAGTTGAAATTCCTCTTACTTATAAGGAATACTCTTTATTAGAATACTTTATTAATAATTCTAATAAAGAAATTTCACGTGAACAAATTCTAAGAGCAATATGGAAAAATAGTGATGATAAAAAGAATGAACGGGTAGTTGATGACTTGTTAAGAAGACTAAGAGAAAAGCTGCCTAAGTTAAAAATTGAAACTATTTATGGGTTTGGATATCGGTTTAATTAGTGAAAGTAATTGCTAAAAAAAACAAAAAAATTATCAAATTATCTGTTAAAGTCTCATTATTATTTGCTTTAATAACGCTTGTAATTATGGGGCTTTTAGTTTTAACAACCCTTTTAATTTTATCTAATGTTTTTTCTAATTTGAACAGTGCACAATTAGAATACTATTATGCAGGTGTGCATAGTGATTACCAAAAACAATATCCTATCTCATCGGATGGACGGTTTAATTCATTGTTATTTTTTGAAATTGAAAATAAATCTGATAACTATCAAAGAAAAATTAAGCACCATCTTACGCATAACGATACAGTTCCTAAAGAACAAGTTGAAAATAAAATAACTACTTTTATGTATGCGTATATTGATGAAGAAGAAAAAGCCCTAAAGCCTCTTAATATAAGAGAAAATAGAAAATTTAATTTTACTGTCAAAGTAAAAGGAAATACTTATTTTATAACAGGTAATCTGAAAAAAATATATGATGGTTCAGAGGCTAAGTTATACGAAGTACTCCTAGCTTATACTGCAAATGATTTTATTAAAAACCTGCAAAGGGTATCTTCACTAGTAATTATTTTAATTTCGACAATTGCATCTTTTTTACTTTTTGTGCTCTCATTTTTATGGACAAGGCATAACATCACCAAGCGTGTGCAAAAACTATCAAATGCTACAGGAGAACTATTAAATACTAATTTTAAAAAAGAAATTGGATATAAAGGTAATGATGAGATTGCTAACTTAGCCCAATCTATTAATGTATTACGCCAAGAGATTCTAATAAAAGAAACTGAAAAACAGGAAATGCTTCAAAATATTTCCCATGATATTAAAAATCCTATTGCCATTATTAGATCGTATGCTGAGGCTATCGAAGATGGAGTTAGTGATATTAGTTCAGTTTCTATTATAAAAGAAAAATCAATAGAAATAGCTACCAGGGTAAATCAATTATTATCATTTATTAAATTTAATTATAATAAAACTAATGTTCAAAAAGATATTATAAACTACAATGTAAAAGAGTTAATGGTAAAGCTTGCTAATGAGAATAAGTTTAGATTTAAAGGTGAATTTGAAGTTATTGGAGATAATAGCGAGTATTCGATTTACTTAGATGAGTTTTTAGTAGCAATACAAAATATACTTGATAATGCCCTAAGATATGCTAAGAGTATTATTAAGATAGAAATCAAAGAAAAATTCCTTACCATATATAACGACGGTAAGGAAATTAATGAAGATTTAATTAAGGAAATTTTTACTCCTTATAAAATGGGTAGTGATGGTCAATTTGGCTTAGGGATGGGAATTACTAAAGCAATACTTAATAACTACGCATTAGATATTAAAGTTATAAATGATAACGGAGTAAAGTTTATTATAGGGCCGATGTAATTGCTTTAGCCCATTCTTTTCTAATTTCTTCACTAACCTCATTATGAGGGAAGTTAAAACCTACTTTATCACCATTATATCTAGGGATAATGTGCATATGATAGTGGAGCACTACTTGATTAGCGCTAGCACCATTATTATTTATTAAGTTTATCCCATCACATTTAAAGGTTTTCTTAACTGCTAAAGAGATGGTCTTTACTACTTTAATAAGTTTAGCAAGTATATCTTCAGGAATAGCAAAAATATCAGGGTAGGGTTTTTTAGGACAAACTAATAAGTGCCCTTTACTAATTGGATATAAATCCATAAAAGAGATGATATCATCATCTTCATAAATGATTAATGCAGGAATTTCTCTAGCAACAATTTTTTCAAATATTGTCATTTTATCACCACCATTATTATAACATAAAGGAGTTATATGGGAATAGTAATTATTTGCGAAGGCAAAAATGATCTTAGAAAAATAAAAGAAGTAAATAAAGATTTAATAGTCTTCACAACTGGAGGCTTTTCTTTTGGTGATGAGTTTATTAAATCAATTCAAAGACTTGAAAAAAACAATCAAATTATTTTAATGTTAGACCCTGATTATGCGGGCGAGATGATAAGAAATAAATTAAAAAAAGCACTAAAAAATCCATTAGATATTTATATGCCTAAAAATTTATGTCAAGGAGTGGGTAAGTTAGGAATTGAGCATGCGTCTTTAGATGATATTAAAAACGCGCTAAATAATGTTATTGATTTAAACAACAAAAGCAATAATATCACTAACTACGATCTATATAGTTTATCACTTAGTGGTACTAGTAATAGTTCTCATTTAAGAGATAAAATTGCACATCAATTAGCAATTACCCAAAGAAGCACTAAAGATTTTTTAAATAAAATTAACGCTTTAAATATTACTTATAAAGAATTAAAAGAGATGGTAAAACATGTTTAATTTTAAAAAAAAATATGGGCAAAACTTTCTTAATAATCCATCTGTTATTAATAAAATAATTACTGCAGTAGATCTAAATAAGCAAGACGTTATTGAAATAGGACCAGGTGCAGGTGTGCTAACCAAAGCATTACTTAATAGTGGCGCTAATGTTATAGCATATGAAATTGATAAAGAACTTGCTCCCATTTTAGAACAAAATTTAAAAGACTTTACTAATAAAAAAATTATATTTAATGATTTCCTAAAAGAAGACCTTAAACTAAATAATGAAACTTATTTAATTTCTAATCCGCCATATAATATTTCAGGTGAAATAATTTATCGGTTTTTAACAGAATCAAAATTATCTGTTGCCATTTTAATGTTTCAGGAAGAACTAGCGTTAAGAGTGCTTGCCAATATTGGTGATAAAAGTTATTCTAAGTTAAGTGTAATAGTTAATTATTTTTGCAGTAAAGAAAAAATAGCTAATGTATCAAAAAGTTCATTTACCCCTAAACCAAAAGTTGACTCGGTTGTTTTTAAACTAACTAAAAAAACTACTAGGGAACTACCAATTGAGTTAGAAAATAAATTTTTATCTTTTTTAAACGCTTGCTTCCATACTCCTAGAAAAACTTTAATGAATAATTTAGTATTATCAAATAAATATCCTAAAGAGCAATTATCTAATATAAGTTTTGATTTTTCAAAAAGACCAGGTGAGCTAGATTATAATGACTTTATTAAAATCTTTACACAACTTTAAAAGTTATCCCAAAATAAATCTCAATTTAGAAGTAATGCCTAAAGAAGAAAATGAATTACTACATAAGATTAAATCAGTAGTAATTCCTTTTTATGCTTTATATGATGAAGTTAAAATAAAAAAAGCCAAAAGTTATAAGTTAAAATCAAATATTATTATTAAAGATAATATAATTTCTAAAGTAGTGGAGTATTATAAAAGGGAGTATAATATTAGTTTTAATTATCAGATAAAACTAAAAAAAAATATTCCCTTAGGCTCGGGATTAGGTGGTGCTAGTAGTAATGCTTGGATAATAATAAATTTTATTAATCAAGAATTTAACCTTAATTTAACTATCGAAGAATTAAGAAGTATTGCAATGTTATTTGGCTCAGATATCCCATTATTTAGCTATAACCAACCACTCCTTGTTGAAGAATATGGTAATAAGTTAACGCTAATAAATATTAAAGATTTAAAAAATATTTTCTTGATTACTATTCCTAAATTATCTATTAATACAAAAGAAATGTATTCATTATTTGATAGTGAAACTAATAAGATAGTAGATACATATAACTATTCATTTAAGATTGAGCAAATTACTAAGCGAGGGAATTCGTTCCTTAGTATTATTTTAAAAAATAATCATTTTGCTAAAATATATAATGAGTTAACGAAAATAAACACTCCATTTTTAACAGGCAGTGGTCCTAGTTTATTTATGGTTAATGTCAATCAAAATATAATTAAGAAGGTATTAAAAATAAAAGGACTTAAAACATATTTTTATGAGCTTTAATAAAGATGAATTTAGAGAATTAAGTAAATATCGTTTCTTATTTTTTATTCGCTATTTTGGTGATTCTTTTTTTTATCCTTTTATTATCTTATTCTTAACTACTAAAGTAGGACCACCAAAGGGTGATTATAATTTATTAAATATTATTAGTAATTCTCAAATTGGATACTCAATAGATGTTGCTAGTAAGATTATGATGATACTTCCACTAATTGCGGTTTTTGTAAATCCTTTGTGGGCAATATTTTCTAGAAGTAGTAATTTTAATAGAAAGTTAGTAAGCCTATTTTCACTTTTAGAGGCAATGTTAATTATTATTTTTGGCTTGTTAGGAAATGATTTAGAGCTTACTTTAATTGTGTTTTTTCTTTTAGCCTTAGTAGGACAACCTATTTATTTACTAATGGATAGTTTTACTAAAGTATATATAGATATTCATAAAATAAACTTTTTAAAAATTAGAATTTTTGGTTCTATTGCTTATATTATTGGTTCACTTTTATCAGCAGTACTATTAAGTAGAACTAATTCTAATTATCTTTTATTATCATATGTTTGTATTATCTCGTTTGCTCTTACTAGTCTTATAACTTTTTTTATTAGGAAAAATAACGATCAACTAGTAGGACATAAAGACCATAAAAGGGCTAATATAAAAGAATTACTGACTAATTATAACTATTATGCTTTTATGTTTTTCTTTGTTTTTGTCTTTGGAACTCAAATCTCTTTTGATGCTTATCTTCCAACATACTTTAGAGAAGTCTATAATTTATCTGGAGACAAGTTTGCGTATATTATTACCTCTTATGTAGTAGTTGAGGTAATCTTTATGTTCATTTTAACTAAATGGGGCCATAAGGTTAAAACTAAGTGGTGGGTCTATTTTATGGTTTATGCAATGGTAATTAGATATTCTTCATATGCAATTGGAGGTAATATCTATGTAATTATTGCTATTACTATGTTAAGAGCAATTACAATGACTTTATATACTTATTTATTTTTAATGCTAGTAGTAAAAGTTGTAAAACCACATAATTTAACTATTGCACTATTATTAACTAATTCTTTTTTTAATATTACCAAAGTAGGTCTATTACTTTTAGGTGGCAAGTTTTTAACTGATGCTAGCAACTATCCACTGTGGTATCAATTAGGAGCAATTCTTGCTTTTATGGCTATTCCAATGTATCATCTAGTTTCTTTTAAAGGAGTTAAAAATGGAGATAACTAAAAAGGTTTTTGAAAATAATCAGATGGAGATAAAGTTAATATATTCTCATCACGAAGTAGTAGATAATCTAATTAGTGATAAACTAGAAGTAGTATATTTATTAAAAGGGATGGCAAAGATTATATTTTATGATGGAGAGGTTATAGAACTTAGAAAAGGTGCCTTTTTAGAAATAAAGCCCAACAGATTACATAAAGTAATTAATACATCCAAAAAGGGCTTGTGGCTTACTATTTATTATAAGTAGATAATTTATCTAAATGATAAAATATACATAGGAGTATGATATGAAAAAGATACCAATAGGTACAGAAGATTTTAAAGAAATTATTACAGGTAATGGCTATTATGTTGATAAAACTAAAGCAATTGAGTTAATTGAAGAGTATGGCAATAATCGTAAAGTCATTCTTTTTACACGCCCTAGACGCTTTGGTAAAACATTGTTTTTATCAATGCTTGATTATTTTTATAATATAGAAAATAAAGATAATACAAAATTATTTGATAATCTCTATATTAGTAAAACTAAATATATAAAAAAGCAAGGACAGTATCCTATTATTAACTGCACTCTTAAGGATATTGGAAGCAAAACATTTTCTGGAATGCTTAAATTATTAAAAATTAAATTTAATCCTATTATCCGCAGGATCAGAAATTTTAAAAATATTAGTAAAGATATTCTTGATAGTCTAGATCAAATTGATAAAGAAGATATTGATGTAATGTCAGTGGCACTAAAAATATTTACTGAAGCATATAAAATTAACTATAATAAAAAAGTAATTATTTTAATTGACGAATACGAAGCACCTTTAATTGAGGCTTATAATAACGGTTATATTGATGAAGCATTAAGATTTTTTAGTATTCTTTATTCATCAGTTTTAAAAACTAATAGTGATAATTTAGAAAAAGCAGTAATTTCTGGAATTACAAAATTAAGTCATAATAATATTTTTTCAGGATTAAATAATATGGTTAGCAATACATTTAATGATGTTGATTTCGCTGATACTTTTGGCTTTACTCAAGAAGAAGTTGATCAGTTATTTAATTATTTTAACATTAAAGAATATAGAACACAAGTTAAGGAATACTATGATGGTTATACCTTTGGCGATAAGGAGATATACAATCCGTGGTCTATTGTAAATTTTTCTTTTTATAAAGAACTAAAACCATACTGGGCTTATACATCAAGTGTTGAGATAATAAGGAATCTTTTACAAAAAGGAAGCAATGATTTAAAGGCTAATTTTTTTAAACTACTTAATGGTGAAATTATTAATATATCTGATACTAACATAAATAACTTAGTTATTAGTGATTTAGATGTTCCTTCAAAATTATTTGCTTTTATGGTAAATACTGGCTATTTAACTTTTATCAAAGGTAAGGGAGTTAAATTTGTTAATAAGGAAATGATGTATTCAATAGCCTCAATTTGTTCGGGTGGTATTTATAAAGAAGATAGTATTAATAATTTAGTAGATGGATTTAATCATTGCAATATTGAAAAAATAAGTGCTAATATTAGTGAAATTTATAATATTTTATCTTATTATGATATTAATAAAAGTACTTCTGAAAATGCATATCATATAAGCCTTGCACTATTATTAAAATCCCTTGGAATTGGAGAAGTTTACTCTAATTTAGAAGCAGGAAAAGGTAGACTTGATATTGCTTTAGTAAATATAAAAAATGAGTATTATTCTTATGTTATTGAAGTAAAAGTTGCTAATAATAAAAATGATATTAAAAAACAAATTAGTAAAGGCTTTGAACAAATAAAAGAAAAATCCTACTTAGATTTTTTGAAAAATATAGAAAAAAAAGCAATGTTGGTTGTATGCTTTTATAAAAAAGAAGTATATGTTGATTGTGAAATTATAAATAATGGAGGTTTGTAAGATGGAAAAAATTATTGGAGCAGCAGGTAGAAAAGCACAAGACGGACAAGTTGATATTATTGAAAAAGAATTAAGAGAACTTAATCCCAGTGAAGCATTAGTTGATATTGAATATTGCGGCGTTTGTCATAGTGATGTTCATATTGTAGATGGCACATTTCCTTATGTAGAAAATCGTTTTATAGGTCATGAAGGTGTTGGCGTTGTATCTAAAATACATCCAAGTGTAAAATCATTAAAAGTAGGAGATAGAGTATCAGTGGCTTGGTTTTATGCAGGATGTGGTAATTGTGAGTATTGCAACACAGGCAGAGAAACATTTTGCCATAATGCAGTAAATGCTGGTTTTAGTGCTGATGGTGCACTTGCCAATAAGTGTATAGTAGTAGCAGATTATGCAGTAAAAGTACCACAGGGCTTAGATCCTAAATTAGCCGCTCCAATAGCATGCGCTGGAGTAACTTCATACAAAGCAGTTAAAGTATCTAGTATAAAACCTGGTGAGTGGTTAGTAGTGTATGGAATTGGTGGTTTAGGACATTTAGCAGTAGAATATGCTAAAAAAGTTTTTAATGCTAAAGTTATTGCTGTAGATATAGACGATAAAAAATTATTGCTTGCCAAAAAAGTAGGAGCCGATTTAGTATGTAATTCCCTAAAAGAAGACCCAATTGAATTTATTAGTAAAAATACCTCAGGAGGAGCGCAAGCAGCAATTGTTACAGCAGTAGCAAAGAAGGCATTTGATCAAGCAGTCTTCTCGGTTAAAAGATGTGGCGTTGTTGTAGCAGTAGCAATTCCACCAGTATCAATGGAGTTGCCTGTTATTAAAACTGTACTTGAAGGAATAACAGTTTTAGGATCTCTTGTAGGAACAAGAACTGATTTAAAAGAAGCCTTTGAATTTGCTAAAGTTGGTATTGCACTTCCTGAAGTTAGTGTAAAACCATTTAAAGAAATTAATAATATTTTAAAAGACTTAGCGCAAAATAAAATTACAGGTAGAATAGTTATTGATATTAAAAAGATGTAAAAAAGGATGTGCTGTATAGAAACAACTATAAAAATTATTTCCTGCAGCCCCTTTTTTAAATAATATTCTTATTTTAGCTATAGACTATATCAAAAAAAATAATGAGCAATTAAAATAAGAGTATAAAAAGTAATTTAATAACAAAAAAATATGATAAAATAAGTATCATAAGAAGGAGGAAAAATATGAAAAAAATACTTACTTGCTTATTACTTTTTTTAGGAGTCTTTACTTTCTTTGCTTGTAGTAAAACTAATTATAATGCTAAGGAATTAGGACTAGATAAAATAATTAATAAAGCATATTTAAAAGAAGCTCTAAAAAAACCAGAGCGAGGAAAAATTAATAAATTTGAATTTGAAGATCTTAAAACAACTAAGTTTAAAAAATTAGATAGTGCTTTTGCGATCACATTATTTAAAACAATGGATTTAGAAGACCCAGAGACACATGAGTCACGTGATAGATTGTTATTTATTAATACTAAAGGTGAAAAAAAGGTTGTTGATAAATACTTTTATAACCCAATAGATGAAATCAAATTGTTTAATAACTATATTAGTATTTTTACTAAAGATGAAAAAAGTAATTTAATTTATTATATTTATTCAACAAACACTGGTCAAAGAATCCTTGAACTTCCGCTAGCGAAAGATAAAATGAACTATGATTATGATTTTAGTGAAACTCAGATTACAAGTTTAAATAAGGTTTCTAATGCTCGTAAAATATACACTTTTAAAGATGGAGACTTACTTAATACAAATTTTACAAAATTATCATCAAACTTTTCAAACGAATATTCAATTTATAACTATTATGTAGATAATAAGTTATATGATCAAATTAACTTATTAACTAATACTAAAAAAGAAGCTTTTGAACTAGCAAACAAAGACATTTTATTCCAACAAAAAGAAGAAGTTAAAAAAGAACCAGATCAAAAAATTTCAGAACTTGATTTTAATTACCGAGTATTTAGTCATATAGGACTTTATAAATATACTCATTTCTTATATAGTTATAAAGATAAAACATTAAAAGAAATAAAACTACCATTTTTAATTAAAACATTAACTCCAAATAATATAGATGAAAATCTTAAAATTAAAAAGTATGCTGATATAGTTGAAAATATTACATCTATTATTCCTATAAATCAAGAAACTAAATTTGCTGAAGAAAATAAACTAGTTAATTTATCTAATAAATTAATAATTAAACATCTGATAAAAATTAACAGTGCGTATTTAAATTTCATTACTGAAGACCAATATTTTTTAAAATACTATAATAATTCAAATGTTCAAACTTTTGGAAAAGATGCTAGACTAATTCAAGGAAAACATATTATTGATACATTAAATAATACCCATTTATTATTAAGACTTCCTAACGTGCTTAGCTACTCAAATGATATTAATACTTGGGTAAAACTTTATGATATTAAAGAAAATAAAGAAAGTAAGCCTTATTTATTAGTTAAAAAAAATAACAATTATTCTAATGAATCGTATATTCTACAAGATGAAAACGATATCTTTTATACACTTACTAAAGATGGTAGTTTAACTAAATTAAATGGAAAATTTACTAAAATGCTAAAAGATCAAGTTATTATTACTGCAGATGAAAATAAAACTTATTTTTATTCAATGTATGGTGATTTAATTAAAGAAGTTGATAAAGATGTTAAGTTCTTTGAAAATAAATGCGATGTTTTTATTAACAAACACTCAAATGCAACAACAACAACTTATACAACTATAGTATCATTAGTTTATGAAAATGATAAACATGAAGAAGAATATGAGAATTTCTATTATAGTTTTAAGCAAACTAAATTAGAAACTACTTTTTATTTAAGATAAGGTGGATAATATGAAAATAAAAAAATTATTTATCTTTTTAACCCTACTACTTAGTGTATTTACATTATTTGCTTGTTCTAATAAAACTAAATTCCAGGATCAAAGAAAACTAAAAATGCATTATTTTAAAAATAAATTCCCTAACATAGCAGGCCTAGTACAAGAACAAGAGCAAAATAACATTACTAATCTAGATGTAAAAGATTTAAAAGATTATAAGCAAGTAAGTTTATATAATGACTTTCTATACCAAAAAAAATTAACGGACGAGGAGAATACCTATTCATTTTATAATCTTAAAGAAAAAACAGAATGTAAAATTAAAATTAACGAAGCTGATGAAAAATATGAAACACAATATAGACCTTCAAGTAATATTATTGTAATTAGAAATAATAAAGACAAAAAGTATAACGTATATAGTCAAAAGGATGGAGCACTATTAAAAACATTTGAATATGAAACTAGGACTGATTTAGTGTTTAAATGTGATTACATAAAATACGATAATAGATCAATTGATAAAATAACTTACTTTGACGCAGTTAAAAAAACTACTACTGTATATTATGTTTATGAGTATAAATTAACTAATAGTGTTGATGACATTAAAAAGGATACGTATAATATTAATGAAAAAGAGGAACTTGTAATACAACAACAAAGTTTATATTATGCGCTTTATTACCAAAATAAATTATATGACGAAATTAGAGAACCACTAAATACAACATCTTATTATCTGTTAGAAAATAATAATATTCTTTTTAAAAGCTTTGTTGAGTTTAATAAGGATTTAATTGGTGATGATTTTGATCATATTAAAAAAATTGTTGAGGTAAGCCCTGGTAGATTTGAAGTAAAGACTTATATACTAAAGTATTACTTATATAATTTTAAAACTAAAAAATTAAATGAAATTAAGCTTCCGTATCTTATTTATTCTCTAACATCAAATAGAAAAAATAATGATGGTAAACTTCCTTTTTCAAATAAAGCAATTACTAATGTTGCTCAAGTTAGTTTTATAAATCCTAAAACTAAGGAACTTGAAAAAAGTACTTATTCATTTGTTATTGATAATGATTTTAATAAACACCAGTTTATCGAAGGAATTGATGATTTTAATCTTATTAAATTAAATAATAATAAAGTGCTTAAATCGGTTGCAACAACTTATTATTTATTAAATGAAAAAGGACAAACTGAATTTATATTTAATGAGAATTATAAAGTAATTAATTTAATTCAAAATAGATATTTAGTTTGTGGTGATACGGATATTTCAAGTGAAAAAACTATTTATGATCTAAATTCTTTTGACTCTAATAATAAAACATTTAAACAAATGAAAGCTTATTCATTAACTGAAGATTCTCAAGAATACCTTTTTAAAAACGAAAATAACGAAATATTAAAACTAGAAAATGGCGAGTTAAAAAAACTATCTGGTAAATTTTATTCAATTTATAACAAAAATCTACTTGTATGTAAAGATGAAGAAAAATTTTATATGTATAATTTAAAAGGTGATGAATTAACATCACTAAATACTTCTGCAATAGTTTTCAATAAAGCTCAGTCTAAATTTTTATATTTAAACGATCATAAAAAACTACATATTTTTAGATTTAATTACCTAAAAGACGCAGAACCAGTGGAACTACTAATTACTTTAATAACTACAAAATAGCAAAAAGGGCTGTAAAGAAGCAACTATAAATTGTTTCTTGCAGCTCTTTTTTTTGCATAATTTCTAAGTTTATATTCAAGCCTAATTTAAAGTCCTAGACTTATAAGAAAAATGAAGTATTTTTTCCCTTGTTTTATTAGTGAAAAAAACGCGCAAATTTCTTGCGCGTTTTTAAAATTCATTTCTTAAAAATTATTTTTTAGTTTTTATTATGCAGCCTGCGATGCTCCATTTGCATTATGAATTCTATTACATTGATTCCATAAAGCATATTTTTTAAAATAGTTAATTAGTGGCCAAATCATAAATGTAAAGACACCTAAAAATAATCCTAAAAGCCATGAAGTTGCTGTTAGTTTGGCTTTTTCGCCGCTTCTAGTAGCTAAATCTTGCATTCTGCTAATCATACTATATTGATAGATAAGCCAATAAATCCAACCAACCCCAATTAATGATAGTAATAAAGTAATTAAGAATGCAGTTAAAGGATTTTTAGTTTTCTTACCATCGGCAGCACAAGTAATATTAATTTCATGAGCCATTTGGAATGCTTGGATAATACCAAAGATGTTTAAAGTTAAAATATTTAGTAAAAATGCCAGAAGACCAGATCTGTTTTCTTTTAGTTTCATTTTCAAAACTCCTTTCATTAGTTTTATTATAATTTAATTATCTAATTATTTCTAAATTTATATTTAGAATCTATAGCAATAATATTTAGTTGCAAATTTTTTGCAACTATGCTATACTAATTTAGAAAAAGAAAAGAGGAATAAAATGAAAAAAATACTACTTATCATAACCCTATTTACTATATCAATAGTCTTAATATCATGCAACATTAAAAAAGTTGATATAATGACATCATCTTTTTTTAACTATGATATTGTAAAAACTATTACTAAAAGAACTAATATAACATACGATATTATTACCGAACCCGGAAAAACTAGTGAACATAATATTCATGAGTCTTTAAATAGTAAAAAAATATATATGTTAAAAAATGCTAAAATTTTAATTTATACTTCAATAACAATAGATGAAAAAATACTTGCAAATAAAAATAATTTACCTACAAATACAATAAACTTATATAAAGAAATATATCCTGAGAATGAAGATCCGATTCGTCATCAACACGCGCACATAGAACACGATGAAATAATTGATAAACATTCTTTAATTCATTATTGGACAAGTGTAGAAAATATTATTAAAGCAACAAGAATTATTGCTGATAAACTAATAACAATCTTTTCATATGCAGGAGAAATATTAGATATTAATGCAGTTAATTATATTGAAAAACTAACTAAGGTTAAAAATGAATTGATAGGATATTTAAATAACAAAAAACCAAAAAAAATAATCTATTTATCACACGATGCATTTGGTGCATTTGCTAAAGAGTTTAAACTTGATTATCATCCTTTTTCAATATCTCTTGATGATAACACTAAAGAAACTGCTAGTCAAATAAGTAATGTGATAGCCTTAATTAAAAAAGAAAATATTTCTACAGTTTTTTTACCAGAATTAAATACACAAGAAAAATTATTTAATTTAATCAAAAAAGAATTCCCTCAATTAAAAGGTTTAGAACTTTCTGCTTATCATAATATATCATCAAGTGATTTTAAAAATGGTTTAACATATTATGATATATTAGAGTCAAATATTAAAAATATCAAAGAATATATTAACTAATGAGTTATATAAAATTAAAAAATATTTCTTTATCATATGGTTTTAAAAAAGCTCTTAGTAATATTAACCTTAATATAAATAAAGGTGATTTTGTTTTTATTTTAGGTCCTAATGGCGGCGGCAAAAGCTCTTTAATAAAGGTTATAACCAAGTTAATTAAACCTACAAGTGGTAATGTATATAATAATGAACCAAATATAGGCTACTTGCCACAATCTTTAAAAATTAAAAGTAATTTTCCTGCAAGTGTTGCTGAAGTAATTTATTCAGGATATAAACATAAATTTTTATTTAAAAGAAAAAAACAAGTAGCAAGAATAAATGAACTGCTTAATTTAATTATGCTTCCAAATTGTAAAAATAAACTTATTAATGAGTTATCAGGTGGCGAGCTACAAAGAGTATTATTTGCACGAGCCATTGTAAATAACCCTAAACTTTTAATTTTAGATGAGCCGACATCTGCAATGGATTTAACATTTAGAGTTCTTTTATATGATTATTTAGAAAAATTAAATAACGAAGGAACTACTATTATTATAATTACTCATGAACTATCAGGAATAGATTATGTTAAATGTAAAAATAAAATCCTATACATAGATAAAGAGATTAAGTTTTATGGTTCATTTTGTGACTATGAGAAAAATATTTTAAATAAGGAGCATCACCATGTTTAGTCTTACTGGTTATGAACAGGCTTTTTTAATTGCTTCCATTTTAGCAGCAGCTACATCTCTTCTTAGTCCATTTTTAGTATTAAAAAACCAGGCCCTTATTGCAGATGGTATTGCCCATACTAGTTTTTTTGGATTTACTGTTGGTGCTATTTTTGTAAATGAACCAATATATATTGCACTAGTAATAACAATTTTTTTATCAGTTCTAATGAAAATGCTAATTAAAAAATTAAAACTATCAGGCGACGCAGCTATCGGTGTAATGGCAACAGTTGGCTTTGCATTAGGCATAATTATGTTAAATATAAAAGACTATGGTATCTCATTAGATAGTCTTATTCAAGGTTCAATATTAACATCTAATGAGATAGATTTAATCTTAGCCCTAAGTTTTTTAATTCTCGTAATTGGCTTTGTAGCAATAAATTACAGGGATCTATTTGCCCTTACTTTTGATCAAAATTATACTAAGTTTAATAAGGTTAATACTATTTATCTAGATTATGGTTTAGTAGTTTTAACAAGCAGTGTTATTGTTATAGGTATTAGGATAATAGGTACTCTTTTAATAACTGCACTAATTATTTTTCCACCTTTAATTGCAATTAGATTTAAAAAAAACTTTTTTTATACCCTTATAATTTCACTATCTTCATCAATAATTGCTGTTAATATGGGGCTTGTTTTAACTGCCCCATTTGCACTAAGTCTTCCGCCTGCGCCGGTAATAGTGGTATGTTATTTATCACTTTTAATATTTGCCTTTATATATGAGAAAATAAAATATTTATTTAAGAGGAAAATATGAAATTAGTAATGACTAAACAAAGAAAAGAAATTATTGCCATAATAAATAATGCTAGTAGCCCTATTACTTTAAAAGATATATATAAAAATCTATCTAATCAAGATATAAATCTAACTACTGTATATAGAACAATTGAAGCTCTATTAGTTAATAATTTAATTAAAGTAATTTACATAAATAAGGCAAGTTATTATTATTCAAACCAAGAACATCACCACTATATGGTATGTTTAAAGTGCAATAATTTTTTTAATATCCCTTGTTCACTAGTAAATATAAATAATGAATCAAACGCTAATTTTGTAGTAGAAAATCATGATTTAATCCTTTATGGGAGGTGTAAAAAATGCCTGTAGTAAGACACAAAACCCTTGGAGAATATATTACTAATCTAGCGAGTAAACTAAATATCGAAAGAGGTGCAAAAATTTTACGAACTAAGCTAACCCTTAAAGGCTACTCTAGTAGTGATATTAAAAAAATAGCCACTTCAATAAATAGATTAGAAGTTAGCGAAATACTAAGATTGCTAGAGACTACTAATTTTACTATCTATGAAGAACAGCTTCTGTATGTCTATATTATTAAAGCTCTTACATATGATAATTTTAGAATTTACTTATTAAAACTAATACCCTTTATTGATACTTGGGCAATAACAGATGCAATTTCATTTAAAGGTTATCAAACTAATATGGATAAACTAAATCATTTAATTTAAGAATTATTAAGTACTAACGAAGTTTATGCGATAAGAAGTGCTTTTATTTTAAGAATGCGCTATTTTAAAAGCAAAGATTATTTAGACACTATTTTTAATGAAATGTTGTTATTTGAAAAAAATAATGAATATTATATTATGATGGTCATTAGTTGGCTACTTCAAGTTTTATATTTAGAATATCCTAATGAAGTTGAAGCATTTATATTCAAAACTATATCTAATGATTTTATAATTAGTAAAACAATTTCTAAAATTAACGATTCCTATAAAGTTAATAATGATAATAAGATAAAGTTAAAAGAAAAATATCAACAAGTAAGGTTTAAACGAATATAAAAACTTTTGATATTTTAATTTGTAATTTCTTATTACTAAATTAGAAGTAGAACTAATTATTTAAGATATGAATAAAGTGATATATAAAGCATTGACTCTAATACTACACGTGCTCTATTTATATAGAAGCTATCATGGGAACCACTAATAGTTAGTGGTTCTATTTTTTTAGTTTGTAAATTAAAAGTTTTTTGAGTTAAATAAATTGATGCTGCTGGTCTTAAAAAAACATATATAACAATATCATTACCATTACTTAGACCTCCGATAACACCGCCTGCGTTATTAGTAGTGCTGCTACCATTTTCATCAATAATTAAATCATTATAAATAGAACCTAGTTTACTAAGTTCGGTAAAAGGGAGCCCAAAACTAATAGCCTTAACTCCTGGAACCATATAAAGAAGGCTTGATATCCTACTATCAAGTGGTTCAGATTCACGCCCACCAAGACCAGGTGGAATATTTTTAATAGTTAATTTGACAATTCCTGATATTGAATCGTATTTTTCTTTAGTAGTATTTAGTAATGAATTAAATTTATTTTTATCACACTCACTACCAACTTGAACTAACTCAGATGATACTATGATATTAGGGGTGTTCATTTTTATAAAAGCACCTGCTAGAACATATCCAATAGTCATCCTTCCGGAGTAGATATCAGATTGAGCTGATGTTATAGAACCGTATTTTTTTAATCTGGCATAATCGGCATGCCCTGGCCTTGGGTGGGTATTGAATTGCTCGTATTTATCAAGTGAAGTATTATTTGTTTTAATACTTACTATAATATTAGATTTTATTTTATTATCTTTTATGCCTTTTTTTATATTTATTAAATCTAGATCTCTTCGTTTTGTTTCATAGGCTTCTTTTGGTTTTCTTCGTTCTAGGAAGTCTTCTAAAATGATAGGATCATAAATACTATTTTTCTTTAACCCTTTAATAGCTACTTCAAGATCACTATGAGCATTTCCTTTAATATTTATTTCAAAATTATTTAACTTTAGTATCATATATTACTAAAACTTCCTTTATTATTTTTGCATATAAATCCTTGTTAATGCTAATATCATAAATTATCTCAATTCCTTTTATAGCCTGTAGAATTAACATCTCTATACCGTTTTTTGTCAAAGTATTTTTTGGTAGCAAGGAAATATTTTTAGTTTTTTTAGGATTATATATTAAATCAAAATAGTATTTGACTAGTTTAGTATTAGTTTTTAAAAGGGCTTCATTTATGTTAGGATACATTCCTACTGGGGTGGTATTAATTACTAACTTAGGATTTAATAAGTTAAACATATCATAGTTAATCATTGCTTTATTATTTGGCTTTAGAGAGACAATAATAGGTTCTTTATAACCGCTATCTACTAAGGCTGTTTTTACAACATCTGCACTTGCACCATCACCTAGGATAAATGGCGTGTAGTCAATAAATTCTCTTTTTTGATCAAATGAATTTATAAAGCCAAAATAATCAGTATTATCACCAATTATAATATTATTTTTCAAATATAAAATGTTTATTGTGCCTACTTTTGAGGCAGTATAACTTAGATATATTTTATTAGTTATTAACTCTTTTTTATAGGGCATAGTAATAAAAAAACCTTTGTATTTATAGTCTTCTAAAAGGGTATAGATATTATTTATATTTAAGATATCTAGATCTATATATTCAAATCTATAGTCAAGATTAGTAAGTTTTGCAATTACTTGATGGACTATATGAGAAAAAGAATGAGTTAAGTTTTTACCAACTAATGCAATTTTATTATAGCATTGACGCTCTTTAAAAAAGAGTCTAATTTTACTAAATAAGTCAATTAACTCACTATTATTAAAACCATTAGTTGCTAAAAGAAGGTTTAATTCTTCTTCTCTATTAATATCTTTTATCTCTAGGTTTAGTAGTTTTTTAACCTTAGTAATCTTTGATACGATATCAAGTCTATTAACTAATAGAGGCGCTAGCTTCAGATCTAGTTCATTGATTTGTTTTCTAAGTTCTTTTAATCTTCGATCCATTGAAATTTAGCACCTAATTTTGAAAAATTACTAATAAAATCTGGAGCAGACTTATCTAATTTGTGAGGGTTTATAATAGTTAATTTGATATCAAAAAGATAACTAAGCACTATATAGCTCATTATTAGGCGATGGTCTGATCTAGCATCTAGGACTAAGTTGTTTAGTTCTCTTTCTTTTGTTTTATAGATTTTTAAATTATTATTTTGATAATCATATTTTTGTTTTATTTTATCAAGCAGGCAAGTAATAGCCGCAAGTCGATTTGATTCCTTATAGGTTAGTCTTTCAATATTTGAAAAAGTTGTATCATGATTAAAATAAATACTTAATATAACAAGCGGAACTACTAAATCAGGATTTTGTTTCATATTTAATACAACATCATCTGAAGATATATATTTTAATAAAATATGCTTTTTATTTAATAAATAACTAAGCCCTATTTTATTAAAATATTCAAATATTTTATAATCTGGTTGTGCACTAGGTACAAGGTAGTTAGTAATACTAATATCATATTTTAAGGTTAGGATTAAATAATATACTAAATTAGAATAGTCTACTACTTGACCTAATTTAATTGGATTAATAATATCTTTTTTCTTGTGGATATATAGATCATCGTATTCTTGAACAAATTTTATATTAAATAACTTTAATATCTCAAGGGTATATAAAAAATAAGATTTTGAACCATTACCATGAAGATAAATTTTTTTTAATAGTCCACTTAAAAAAGGGATTATCATTGCAAAGCCTGAGGCAAATTGGGATGAAATAGAAGTATCAATTTTAATAGTTTCTGTTTGAATACTTCCTTTAATAAGAATAGTTTCATCATCAATAGAATACTTTAGATTTTCTTGCTCACATAATAAAATAATATCATTAGAAATTCTTTCTATTAGCCTTTTAGAACAAATAAGTCTGCATTCTTTAAAATATAAAATACAAAAGGGAATTAAAAATCTAGCAACAGCCCCACCATCGCCACAAAAAAGAGGCTCGCTGTTATAGTTAAAGTTGCCTCCTGAAATATGGATATATTTTTTAGTGGTAATAATATTTGCTCCTACAACTCTAAGAGCACTAATTAGATTATTAACATCGCTTGAATAAGTAGGATTGTAAATAGTTAACACATCATTAAGTTGAGCTCCAATTATTAAAAGCCTTAAAAGTTGAGATTTAGATTTATTACATTTAATCTTACCTTTTAACTTTGATGGATTAACTATTAATTGCATTAAAGTCATCCCAAGATACTTGTATGATAACTGGTTTTTCTATTTCTTCAAGCGTAATTAAATTGATACCATCAATATTAGCTTTTTTATCATTTTTTAGATATTCTAAACAATCCTTAAAATTAGGCAGTTCAATTTTAATATCTAAATGATTGATAATCTTTTCAAGTTTTGGTCTAATATCTGGGTTAGTAATTTTTAAAAACTCTCCAAAATCAAGGGCCATAATCATTCCTTCTAGAACAGCTATTCCATGTGGCATGGTAAAATTCGATTTAGACTCAATAGCATGTGCAAAACTATGACCTAAGTTAAGAACTGCTCTTTCGCTATGATCATAGTAGTCCTTTTCAATATATTTTTTCTTAACATTAAGGGCACGGATAATAATGTCTTCACATATTTTTTCTTTTTCCATAAAGTAAGTAATTAGTTTTCTGTCTCCTATTAACCCAGTTTTAATTAACTCACCAAGACCACTTTTATACTCTTCAACTGGTAGAGTTTCTAGATAGGATAGATTAGATACTACTAAAATAGGATCATAAAAACTACCTACTTGATTTTTATAATTAGTAAAATTAATACCAACTTTACCGCCGATTGAGGCATCAATTTGTCCAATGATAGTGGTAGGAATGACAACATGTTTTATTCCTCTTTTAAAAGTTGCTGCAACAAAGCCTCCTAAATCAGAGACCATGCCACCACCAAGTGAGATAATTAGATCGTTTCTTGCAAATTGATTAGTAATTAAAAAATCAATAATTTTATTGTAGTTAGTAATATTTTTTTCGATATCGCCTGGTTTTAAAATATACTCATATACCGTATAACCACTCAATTGATTAGCTAAATCTTTAGCATAAAGATTATAAACATTAGTATCACTAATTAGTAAAACTTTATTAGTAGCAGCACTAAGTTTTTTAATTTCATGAGCTAACGAAAACTCATTCCAAGAAGAAATTACATAATAATTGTAATTATAAAAAGTTAATTTTTTCACAATCTAATAATATCCTTTCTGCAATTTTAAAATCAATTTGTTGTCTAGCATCACTTTTAGCCTCAATTGGATTAGGATGCATTTCAATTAGTAAGCCGTTTAATCCTGCTGCTTTAGTAGCTCTTGCTAGGGGGAGAATTAGCTCTCTTCGTCCCATAGCATGGGATGGGTCAATTATAATAGGGATTTTAGTAATACTTTTTAAATAAATTGCACCACCTAAGTCTATAGTATAACGATTATATGTATCAAATGTTCTTATCCCTCTTTCACAAAGTACTACCTTATTATTTCCCGATGAGATAATAAATTCAGCACTAGCTAGAAACTCATAAAGGGTAGCACTAGGAGCTCTTTTTAAAATAATTGGTTTATTAGTTTCGGCACATTTTTTTAAAAGCTCTATGTTTTGCATATTCCTTGCACCAATCATTAAGATATCAACATCTTCATATTTTTTAATATCTTTTACTGAGGTAATTTCAGAAATAAATGTTATATTATTTCGTTTAATTTCTTTAACTAATTCATAGGCTTTAGAACCAATGCCACTAAATGAATAAGGAGATGTTCTTAGTTTTACTATTCCGCCACGCATTAGTTTTAGGCTGTGTTCTTTTAAAAAAGATATTACTTTGTTAATTTGTTCACTTGATTCAATTGCACATGGTCCTAGAATAATATTAAAGTTTTTTGAAAAGTTTATTTCATTGATAACTAACTCACTATCATAGTTAATAATTTCTTTAAGATCTTTTATTTTTTTATTTTGTATTTCTTCATATGTAAAGAAGCTATCTTCCATTAGTCCTCCTTAAGAGTAATCTCGCATGTTTCTTGGGATGTATAAATTATTTCTAGGTTATCTAAATTTGATATATTATTACAAATGCTTCGTTCAATACTATCTTTAGTATTACAATCTTCTGATATGTGCATAATAGCCCATAATACTTTTTTGTTATTACTCATATATTCATTTATTTTTTTACTAATATATTCATTATCCATATGCCCGTGGTCGGATATGATTCTTAATTTAGTATTGTATGGTCTTTTAGGAGTATTCATAACGTGGCTAATATCATGATTAGCCTCAACTAAATATAGATCAGCATTAGATAAAATTTCATCGTATTTTGAATTGATATAGCCAGTATCAGTTATATAGATTATTTTTTTGCTAGCAATATTTATAACTAAACCAATTGGTTCTCTAGCGTCATGCGAGGTAGATATTGTAGTAATCTTATAGCTACCAATTGAAAGTTCTTGATCGGGGGAAATAATTTCATAATTAGTAATTCCTTTAGCGTGAAATAGAGAGCCTTTTAGTGTTCCACTAGTTAAATAGGCTTTAGTGGTTGGGTGATTTTTTAAAAAAATGTAGGAGCCATCGATGTGGTCTTTGTGTTCGTGGGTAATAATTAAATCAGTTATAAGATCAGGTGAAATAGATAAAGAGGCTAGTTTTTCTAAATATCTTTTATTAGTAATACCTAGATCAATTTGAAGATATTTATTAGTATTTTCAATTATAACTGCGTTGCCTTTAGAGCCACTTGCAAGAATATAAATTTTCACTTAATCACCTATAATATTTTATCATAAATATAATTTATGAATATTGTTTATAAATAAATTAAAAAGGTAACTACTAATAACTAGTAATTACCTCTTTTATTATTTAGTCCTAACAATAATATGTTCTTTAAAATTTTCTATGGCTATCCCTAGATCATTTAATAAATTATTAAAGGTTATCTCATTATAGTTTTTAGTACATAATTCAATAATAACTTTATCTAATAGTTTTAAAAAATTATCATAAAGTGGCTTTTTAATCACTTTATAATTAAGTGGATAATTTTCTTTATTTTTAGGATTTTCTTCTGGGTGAATATCTTTAATTAAAGAACAAGCCTTTTTATAATTAGCTTTTATTTTATTAAAAGGGATGATATTTATTACTTCACGAAGATCTAAATTAGAATCAATTTTAATCTCATCACTGAAAACTTGCCTTGTGATTTTATCAATAAAGAATTTATTGGGCTCAAGTTTTAAACTTTGCCCATATTCGTATTGTTTTTCATTATTCATATATTTAACACTAAACTCTTTAAAATCAAAATACCAAGAGTATCTATATTTTAAATTAATTTGTTCCTTTTTATCTAATGATTTATTTAGGGTATATTTAGTTAAATTAATATGTTTTTTTATATCATCATTATAAACTTTTTGAATTAATTCATCTTGAAATGAAGTAATAGTAGCATTAAACTTATGTTCATATTCTAGCTTATAGCAGCTATCTACTTGTGCATAGTCTATCTCCCAAGCAGGTTTATTTTTAGTAAGCTTATTTACTTCTTCGTTAGATTTTGTATTAATATAATATTTTAAAGTTATTGTATTTACTTTATTACAACCTATCATATAAATAGATAGAAATGTAAAAAGAAAAAGTATTATTAGTTTGTTTATTTTCATATTTACTCCTTTATCATGTAAAAATTGTAGCACAAAGTATTAATTAGATTTAATAAAACTTAATCATATCTATATTTATATTTTAAAAATAAGAGTTAAATTCTTCTTATAATAGCGTTTTATATTTTGTTTTTTTGGCTCTTTTTGTTATACTATTGCATATTATGGATTTTTTAAATAGAATATACAAAAGGAGTGCTAAAAATCATGAATATAAAAAAAATAATTTCTAGATTAGTGTTAACAACTTTAATGTTCTTTGTAGGACTTTCTTTTTTTGCTTGTAAAAAAGCAAGCGACAAAGTACCTTATGGAGATATTAGTGATAAGGAAGTTTTTACTGCTAGCTATGGGGGCAAAACTTATTCCGTTACAGAAAAAGATTTATATAAGGATTTCAGAAGACAAGCAGCAGATACATTAAACCGTTTAATCGAAACTAAATCACTTGCTTCTCAGGTTAAAAATATTGATCTAAAAGATAACGATCACAGAAAATTCTTAGTTAAGTATTTAAATAAAACTGTTCTAGGAACAGATGATGAGAAAAAACTACAATTTAGTGATGCAGCTAATTTATACCAATCACTAATGAAGTTTGTATCATCTCACAGCTACCCATCTTATTATGATATTAATTTATTAAAAGAAAAACTAATTGAAATTATTGATAAAAACCCTGCTGATAGAAACTTTACATATGATGGTGATGAATATAACGAGTTATTAATGCTAGGTGCGCTTCAACTTGCTAAAAAGATTTATGCTAAAGAAGTACTTGAAAAACTAGTTGATAATAAAAAAGATAAAAACTATATTAAAGATGATAAAGAAGCAAGCAAAAATGATTATCTAACTAAATTTAAAAATTCTGAAAAAAATAATTATGGTGTTTCATTTTTTGCTGTAGATTTTACTAGTGAAGATGAACTAAACCAAATTCTTTACAATCTTAGAGATACTAAACCTATTAAAATTTCAAGTAATGGTACTTGGTATTATGTTCCAGATATTAGAAAAATGTCTTTAGCAGATATTAATAAACCAGAATATAAATACTTAAAAGAATATATTGAAAAAGATTTATTAACTAAAAAATTAGATATTACTAAATATAAAACCCTTGAAGATGTAATGGATGGTAAGATTGATGATAAAGGTTTTACTGAATATATGACATCATATAAAATCGATGCTAATAGAAAAGAAGGTAATAAATCTGATGAAGAGATCTCTAAAAACGATGATCATAAAAAAACTATTCTTGAGATCTTAATTAAAATTTATAATACTATTCATGATCGTTATGAAGATCAATTAACACTTGAAGGCGATAATGTAAATAATTTTAAGATTAAACACAGCAATGGTGATGATTATAAAACTACATTTACTGCTGAAGAGATGAAAAAACACTTATTAAAAAGTGAACTATACGATACACTTAAGTTTAACTATAAAAAAGAAGGCGAGAACTACGAGCCAGATCTTAAAAAATCTAAATTAGTATTAGAAAGACTTACTAAAGTTTATGGTAATTCTAATGGTGGCGGAAGAAAATATTTAATCTTTAAGTTCCGCGAAGATAAGAAAAGATTAGAATTAAATAAAATTTTCGATTATTCTAAAAACGAATTCGTTGACGCAAAAGATGATGCAACTAAAAAGGCTCTTGCAGATAAAAAAGCTCAACTTAAAAAAGACATTATTGAAGACAAACTTACTCAATCATATATAGATAGTACTTTTAAAGAATACTTAAAAGATAAAAACTTATCCATTTATGACCCCCTTCAAAGAATATCTTTTCAAAAGAAGAAAATTGAGTACTCTAAAACAAACCTATTTAAAAACAATGATGTAATTGCAACTATAAATGATACTGATATTACTGTAAGAGAGTTTTATAATGAACTACTTGCACAAGTAGGAATTAACCTTGCTGTTAATAAGATTTATAATGAGGTAGTAAAAACTAAATATCTTGAAAAAGTTACTAAGGAAGACAAAGATGCAATTTATCATGCAATTAAAAATGACCTTGCTAACTTCTCACGAGGCTATAATAAAAACTACGATGCACAAATCGGAAGAGATTTATATCTTCAGCACGCATACGGAGTATCATCATTTAATGAAGCATTAGAAAGAGCATATGCTGATAAGGCAAAAGAATATTTTAGTAAAGATATGCCAAGATTATTTGGTGGCGATACTAACGATAAAGAAAAGAGTAAAAAATATTATAAAGACCTTGCTAAAATTGCAGGTGAATATTATAAAAAAGCATTCAGTTTAAAAGTTCAACATTTACTTTTCTCAGTAGATGATGATCTAGATGGAAACCCTGATAACCCAGCTTCACTATCTGAGTCTAGAAGAGCAGAAATTGAAAACGCGCTGCGTCCTCTAACTGCTAAGTTAAAAATTGAAGAATCTAAAGGATTAAAGAATTTAATTAAAAACCTTGATGAAGTAATTGCAGAATATGTAAAAGCCTCAAGATATGTTAAAACAAGAGATAAGTTTACAAGCGATGAAGACTACGAAAAATATACTAGATCTGGCGATTATATTTATGGTAATCTTAAGAAAGCTGGTATTTCTATTAAAAAAGAAGACATTAAGGAAAAAATTACTGAAAAATCATTTGAAAAATATGATAAAGTATTCTTTGAAAGATGTAAGTTCTTATATGATAAATTTAAAGATTCTAAAGAATTCCCACAAGCAGATTTAATTCAAGAATACGGCTTCGCGTTTGGTGAGATTCGTTCAAGCTTTGGTTGGCACCAAGTAATTGTTGAATCAGTTGAAAAACCAAAAACTGCTAAAACAAATAAAGATTATACTTCAAAGATTAAAAATGAAGGTGATGATCTTAAAGTTGCTAAAAACGAAAAAGATGAAGTACAACCTGATCAAGTTGAAGTATATTTAAGAGAATCAAATGAAAAGAAATACACTGTTGAAGTTGAAGGAAAAGACGCTATTAAAGCACAACTAGATCCAGTATTATCTAGAATCAATACTGCTGGTGAGTTTGGAATTTTATTATTATTCCATATCTTTAAGATGAAAAAAGGAACTTATGAAGTTAAAGATGATCTAATGAAGAAAACTTTTGAAATTTATAAAGAAACTTCAGTTAATAGATTTAACAACTTCGCATGGCGAAAACTTGCTGATGGCAAATTAAAAATTTATAATAAAGAATACTGCAAACTTTGGACTAACTGGGATAATGATAAGCAAGAGTTTACTAAAGATTTCTTAGCTGAATTTGATCTAAAACCATTTGAATAATTATTAAGGAGCACTTGAGTTTAGTGCTCCTTTTTCAATTTGTAGCACAAGAAAGTTTTAGAAAATAGTAAAAATCTTGTGCTATGATAAGATAAAGTTAGATGAAATACTAACATATATAGCACAAGAAAGTTTCGAAAAATAAATAAAATCTTGTGCTATAAAATTATCTAAAATATTTTATGTAATATAAAAAAAATGTTACAAAAATCTTTTAAAAGAACATTATGTAACATTTTTACTTATATATTTTTTAAAAAAATCGCTTAGAATATTATTTCTACATCAAATACATAAAAAAAGATGTTACATATGCTAAATAATTATTGTTATGTAACATTTTTTGAAATATAGTGTATAATATTAGCATGAGGTGGAATAAATGATTATAAGTAGAAAAAATTATTTAAATGAAATAAGAGAATTTTATGATTCTAACTTAATTAAAGTTATAACTGGTATTAGACGTTCAGGAAAAAGTATTTTGTTAAATCAAATAAAGGAAGATTTAGTTAAAAATTATAATATTTCAATGGATCACATTATATCAATTAATTTTGAAGACATTACTTTTAGTGAGTTCCTAAATCCGATAAAGCTCAATAAATATATAACTAACCATTTTAAAGATGGTCAAAAATACTATGTGTTTTTAGATGAGATTCAACATGTTAATCAATTTGAAAGAGTACTTGGATCTCTAAAAGCAGTCCATAATGTATCTTTATTTGTAACAGGAAGTAATTCAAAGTTATTATCGGGCGCACTTGCTTCTCTTTTAGTAGGAAGGTGCAAAGAGTTTAAAATAATGCCGTTTTCTTATTCTGAGTTTTTAGAATATCACAAATTAAATAATATGCCCCTACCAGAAAACCCACTAAATAATTATATAAAATATGGAGGTATGCCTCAAAGACTTGATTATAATAATGAACAAAAAATAAAAGACTATCTTTGGGATATCTATAAAGGAATTGTAGATAAAGATATATGCAATAATAAAAATCACATAGATAAAGATACATTTATGAGTATCTCAAAATATATTATTGCTAATGCTACAAAAGAATTTTCTGCTACAAGCATTGTTAATTATTATAATCAACATAATGAAGTGAAAATATATAGAGAAAACATTTATAGATATTTAGAAAAAATGGAGCAAGCATGTTTAATAAATCGCGTCGGAAGATATGACATTGCTTCAAAAAGAATGTTAAATC
Source organism: uncultured Acholeplasmataceae bacterium (assembly GCA_963540875.1). Classification (GTDB taxonomy): domain Bacteria; phylum Bacillota_I; class Bacilli_A; order Acholeplasmatales; family Acholeplasmataceae; genus CAUTNH01. The sequence goes on from CAUTQZ010000002.1 coordinate 98,751, forward strand.
GTATTGAAAAACATTACTTAACAGATACGGGTTTTTTATTTACATGTAGTAATACTAATAATACATCCCTTACTCATGGGTTAGAAAATGTTGTCTATAATGAACTAATATCTCGTGGATATGATGTAAAAATAGGTAAAACATATAAGGGAGAAGTAGATTTTGTTGCTATGAAGTTTGGTAAAAAATGTTTTATTCAAGTAGCATATATCCTTGCAGATGATGTAGTGGTAGAAAGAGAATTTTCAGCATTTGATTCAATAAGAGACCACTCACCTAAATATGTATTATCACTTGATAAGTTTGATTTTTCTCATAGACAAATTACACATATCAACATTGAAGAATGGCTTTTAGGTAAAATTGATTTATTTATATCGTAAAAACCATATTATTTTTTAAAGAATATAAAATATGATATAATTCAATTGATGAAATAAGCAATTATTGCAAAAAAACTCAGTGAATAAATATGGAGATAAAAAGAGACTTCTATTTAAATAAGTTAATCAATAAAATAGATAATAAGTTAGTAAAGATTATATCTGGATTAAGAAGGTCAGGAAAGAGTTTTTTACTTTTTTCTCTTTTTAAAAAATATCTTTTAAATAATGGTATTTGCGAAGATCAAATAATAGAAATTCAGTTAGAACTTCTCTCGCAATCAAAGTTAAGAGACCCTTTTGTGATGCTAGATTATATTAAGTCTAGAATTAGTGATAATAAAAAATATTTTATCTTAATAGATGAGATTCAACTTTGTGATAAATTTATAGAACTACTAAACGAGCTAATACACTATAATAATTTAGATGTATATGTTACAGGAAGTAATTTAAAAATGTTATCAAAAGATATTATTACCGAGTTTAGAGGAAGAGGAGACGAAATATATCTAAATCCCCTTTCATTTGCTGAATTATATGAGCATTTTAAAAATTATGATGAAGCGATTAAGTATTATTTTTTATATGGTGGTTTACCTCTTACTTTAATGCAAGATAGCGAAGATCAAAAAAAGTTATATTTAGTTAATCTTTTTAAAGAGACATATTTAAAAGATATACTAGAAAGAAATAAAATAAAATATGATAAAGAATTAGAGACATTATTAAATATTTTAGCATCTAGTATAGGCAGTCTTACAAGTATCTCAAAATTAGTAAATACCTTTAAGTCAAGTGGAGTTAATATCTCAGAAAATACAATTAAGCAATATCTTTACTTTCTTGAAGATTCGTTTTTAATTAAAAAAGCCATTCGTTATGATATTAAGGGTAAGAAATACATTAATGCCCCCGTAAAATATTATTTTACAGATCTAGGGTTAAGAAATGCCAAATTAAATTTTAGACAATATGAAGAGCCACATATTATGGAGAATATTATCTATAACGAACTAATTAAAAGAGGTTATAGTGTAGATGTTGGAGTTATTAGTATTAATGAGAAAGAAAATAATACTTATGTAAGAAAACAAATAGAATGTGATTTTGTAGTTAATAAAACTGATAAAAGATATTATATTCAGTCAGCCTATAGATTAGATAGTAAAGAAAAAAGAGAGATAGAAATAAGACCATTTTTGAATACAAAAGACTCTTTTAAAAAGATTATAATTGTAAAAGATGATATTCCAATTTACCATGATGAGTATGGGATTACTACAATTAGCCTAAAAGATTTTCTACTAGAGACATATTCCTTAGACTACTAAATATAAAAAAATTTAACTTAGCCTTATAATAAAAAAATGTGTTATAATATTTTTGCAGGCATACTAGAAATAAATGATTAATTAATAAGGAGTATTTAGCTTATGAAAATTAAGAAATTTAATTTAAGTATAATCACTTATTCTTTAATTTATTTAGCAACCATTAAAAAGATAGCTATAAGTTAGTTATCTTTTTTTCATTTAGTAAGGAGGTATAAACAAATGAAAATGGTAAAAAGACTATTTGTAGCCTTATCTCTAGGTTTATTTGCACTAATTTTATTTGCTTGTAAAACTGATTTAAGTAAAGTTATTGGTAAATTAAACTTTGAACAAAGGACTATTACTAAAGCAGGAGATATAAAACTTCAAGAAAAACTAGATAATTACTTGCTTGAGTGGACTAGTAATAGTAGTACTTATAAAGTAGAAAACAATACTTTAAAAGTACCTAATCTTCCAACGGCTGATGAAATTATTAAGTTAACCGCAAAAATTACTAAAGGTAAACAATCTGCAGAAAAATTTTTCAATATAACTATTAAAGCAGGAGAAGTACCTAATCCTGAGAATACATTTAAAGTAGTAGTACCTGAAGGAGTTAAGTTATTAACTAAAGATATTGATTTAACTAAAGTTAAAAAAGATACTAAATTAACTTTTGAAGTAGTTGCTCCTAGCGGAAAAGAATTAAAAGAGTTAAAAGTAAACGAACAAGTAGTTACTCCAAATTCAGAAAATAAATTTGATGTAGATGTTACAAAAGATACAACTATTACCGTTATATTTATTGATACTAATAAATATTTTAAAGTAGAAAATAAAAAACCAGATAATATCGAATTAGTATCTCCAAGTGGCATTGATTTAAATAACGTAGCAAATAATACAACTCTTACATTTAAAGTAAAAACTCCTAAAGATCATAAAATCCAATCATTAACAGTTAACGGTAGTAATGTATCAGTAGACTCTGATAATAAATTCCAAGTTAAAGTAGATAAAAATATTACTATCGATGTAGAATTTAAAATAGCAGCTAAGTTTAAAGTTAACAATAAAAACGAAGGAGCTATCGAACTAATTAAACCAATGGATGTAGATCTAAATGCTGTTCTAGAGGATACAGTACTAACATTTAAAGTAAATGTTCCTTCAGGTCAAGAAATTGCAGAACTAAGAGTAAATGGTAAAATTCATGAATATAATGAAAGTAATGAATTTAGTGTTAAGGTTATTAAGGAAACTGAGCTAGAAGTAACATTTAGAAATATCCCTAAATATAATGTTCAAATCCCATCAGAAATTAGTGTAGTTACACCATCTGGACTTGATTTAACTAAAGTTGATAACAATACTAACATTACATTCCAAGTCAATGTTCCTAGCGGTAAAACTATTAAATCAGTAAAAGTTAACGAGGAAAATGTATCAATTGATCCTGCTAATCAATTTAGAGTAAAAATTACTAAAAATACTGTAATTAAAGTAGAGTTCCAAAACGAAAGTACTCCTACTCCTAATGGTAAAACAGTAGATGAAGGTCTTGCATTAAAAAAAGATACTGAGTTCGATCTAGTTGAAGCAGTTGTAGTTGAAAAAATGAGTGATAAGGCTGTTTTAGTAGCTAATAAAACATATACAGCTTATGTACAAGTGTATAATGAAGATGGTTTTAAAAATATAAATGTAAAAGATATTATTAAAATTACTAAAACTAAAAAAGAGGAAAGTGTTAAATATGGTACTCAATTTAAAGGTGGAACTGTTGAAAAAACTGGCGTAGCAGAAGTTGATGAACCTGAATTTTTACTAAGTAAAGATACTTACAAAAAAGAATATGTTAATAAAAAATTTAATGGTCAAAACCTTAAAATTACTAATATTGAAAAAGGAAAAAATAAAAAAACAGGTAAGATGGAAGTTAAATACTTCTACCTAAAAGACCATGATAATAATGATTATAAACTTTATATCTACGGTCGTGCAAAAGAATCTAATATCATCAAGAATGCAAAAGAAAATGATTTTATTAATCTTATTGGGGTAAGACTTGATGAGTATCAAGGTAAAATTAACTTAAAACTGATTCTAGTAAAACAAATTTCAAAAGTAGAGCAGACTCCTGAAGAGTTAGTTAATACTGTTCATAATGAATTAGCACTTCCTAGTGAAGTAAACCATAACGATACAATACAACTTAAAGGAAAACTTAAAGAAGTTCTAATTACATGGGCATCTGATAATAGTGCTGTAATTGATCCTAGTACTGGTATTGTTGCTGCTAATGTTGAAGATACGACTGTAAAACTTACTGCTACACTAAAATATGCAGGGGTAGAAAAAACTAAAGAATTTACAATTAAAGTTAATGCTAGATTAAGAACTGCAAGTGAGTTAGCAGAACTGATTAGTGAACCTACTTATGCTTCTTCTGATACTAGTGCAAGTGTAACGCAAGATGTAGTTTGTATTGCTAGTATTAAAAATAAAACAGTTGATGTTAATATTAAATGGAGTGTAGAAAATACTACTGCAGGATCATTTATCGAAAATATTTTTAAACCTAGCGTTATTCTAAATGAAGATCTAACCACTAAGTTAATCGCTGAAGTGGAAGTAGATGGCATTAAAGCAACAAAAGAGTTTAGTATTACTGTTAAAGCAAATACTAAAACTGACCAAGAAAGAGTAGATGAAGCATATGCTGCCCTAACTCTTCCTGAAGAAATCATTTATGATGATGAACTAATGTTAAAACCATCACTTAATGGGGTTGAGATAACTTGGTCAGAAACTACTGATCCAAAATTATTTAGCTTTGAAACTAAAAAACTGGAAAATCTAGTAATTAGTGAAGATAAAACAATTACTTTAAAAGCACTACTTAAACTAAAAGCTGTTGAAAAAGAGAAAACATTTACAATTAAATTTAAATATGTTGCACCAGTAGATGTTGAATTTAACCTTAATGGTGGTACTTCTTCAGTAGAAATAGTTAAACAGCCTATTACTCCAAAAGCTACTAGTAGAGCAATAAAACCAACACAAATCCCAACTCATAATGATAAAGGTAGATTTAAATTCTGGTCTTTAAAAAATACTGAAGATGCAACTCCATTTGATTTTGAGAATACACCAATAACCCAAGCTATTACTTTATATGCAATTTATGATAATATCGACACTATTGCTACAGTGTTATCAAAAACTAATGGTGATTATACTATTAAAGGGGTAATAGTTGGTGTTGAATATAAAGAACAAAAAGACAAGACTCCATATGTATCATATCTTATTAATGATGGTAGTGCTATTATTACTCTATTAATAAAAAACTATACTGAAGAACAAAAAGCGGAGCTAAATCAAAAAGTTATCTTTAGAGGAACAAGAACTACTACAGAAGTAGGAAAACCTGCAGTATTAAGATATCAAAATTTAGTTCTAGAGCAAACCGATCCTACTCACTACATTCAACTTTTAGATAAAAACCAAGAAGTTCCCACTATTACTACAGTTGAAGAAATGACTGCCGCCTATAATTTTGATCCATATAAAATTGTTAAATTTAACCTAGAACATAAGAAAGCATTTGAAAAAAACGCTGACGGAAGTTATACTTTAACTGATAAATTAGGTAATGCTTTTACTTTTAAAATTAAACTTGCTAAAGGTCAACTTTTAACAGATGAAAAACTAGCTGAAATAGAAAATATTCTAACTAAAATAGAAAAACTTGGAGAGTATGAAATAACTGCTTTAGTAGGACCTGAATTAAATAATAAAGTAGTTTACCTATATGATGCTAAATTAGTTAAAAGTACTAAATTATATTCTGATGAAGAAAAAGCACAGTTTATTGTTAATGAAGTAGCTATTAAAGTAAACACTACTAAAAATGATGGTGAGATAGAAGTTCCTACAACTATTAACTCCCTTGCTATTGAGTGGGCAGAAGAAGGTACATCTGATCTAAATATTGATAATACTACTGGTAAGATTACGCTTAAGAATAACGATATCGCAGAAGATAAAGAAGTTACTATTAAAGCAACAGTTAAAGTAAATGATAAAACTGCTACTAAAACATTTACTATTAAATTCCTTAAAAAAGGTACTCAAGAACAAGCAACTAGTACAAAATATGATTTTATTAATAATAAAGGTAATAATAAGGAAATTAATGCCACTCAATTAAAAGCACTATTTGATACGGTTAAAGTAGGTACTGATGCAGACGGAATTACTGAAGTAACAAGCTGTGACAAAATATATAATGGTGGAGGAACAGGCGGTTATGGCGATGCTGAACAAAAGTGGGCTTTAAAAATGGCTACGTCTAAAAAAGAGGGTTCATTCACAGTTAAACTTAGTAAAAAAGTAAAAAAAGTTATTGTTAAAGCAAGACCTCATAAGAAAAATACAAATACACAACTTACTATAGGTGGTGTAGAAAAAACCATATCTCAAAATTTTAATGAATATACATATGAATTTAGCACTGCTATAGATACAATTAAGTTTGAAGCAAAAAGAGCCAATAATATATTATCTATTGAATTTATCTACGAATAGAACTAATTAACTAACCAAAGAAGTATTATTTTAAGTATCAACTTATTTTAATACTTCTTTTTTTGTGGCCTAAATATTAAAAAATGATAATAAATTTTATTTTATGATATGATATTAATATATTATGAAAGCGTTTACATAAGGAGATTTTATGAAAATTATTGGTTCAAATTTAAATAATATCCCCTGGGAGGATAAGCCAGCTGGATCTAAGGATGTAATATGGAGATATTCTAAAAATCCTATTATTAACCGTTATGATTCTAAAAACACGAATTCTATTTTTAATAGTGCAGTAATACCATATAAAGATGGTTTTGCTGGCGTTTTTCGTTGCGATACTATGGCTGTTGATATGCGTATAAAAGCAGGTTTTTCTAAGGATGGTTTTAATTTTAAAATTAATGATGACCCTATTAAATTTTTAGCTCATGATAATAAAACCCTACATTTTAGTGAATATCAATATGATCCAAGAGTAGTAAAAATAGATGATACTTACTATATTTCTTGGTGTAATGGATATCACGGACCTACTATTGGATTAGGTTATACTAAAGATTTTAAAACCTTTCATCAATTAGAAAACGCTTTCCTTCCGTATAATCGTAATGGTGTATTATTTCCGCGTAAAATAAATAATAAATATTTAATGTTATCACGTCCATCAGATACTGGACATACTGCGTTTGGTGATATCTTCTTATCAGAATCACCTGATTTAGTTTATTGGGGAAGACATCGTTATGTTATGGGAGTATCAGATGATAATAACTCTGCATGGCAATCATTAAAGATAGGACCTGGACCTGCACCAATTGAGACTGATATGGGATGGCTTTTAATATATCACGGAGTAATAAGAACTTGTAATGGTTATAGATATTCTTTTGGAGCAGCTTTACTTGATTTAAAAGATCCATCTAAAGTAATTGCTAGATCTAGAAAATATTTAATGTCACCTGCAATGATATATGAACAAGCAGGAGATGTTCCTAATGTAGTATTCCCGTGTGCTGCTTTAACTGATGCTGCTACCGGTAGAATTGCTATTTATTATGGTTGTGCAGATACAGTTACCGGATTATGCTTTACTACTATAGATGAGATTATCTCATGGCTTTTAGATAAAGATAATAATATGATAGGATATACTGAGAAATGAATATAGTATACGATAATGAAAAAGTAATGTCATGGAAAAAAAGGTTTAAGTTAAGTTTTAAGAAAAACAAGACTTTCTATTTTATGATGTCGCCATATTTTACCTTGTTTTTCCTTTTTACGGTATTACCTGTTTTAGTATCAATATTCTTATCTTTTACCTATTATAATATGTTGCAAGCTCCTAAATTTGTTGGGCTTGAAAATTATAAACGATTATTTTTAGATGATCCTGTTTTCTTAATTGCTTTTAAAAATACTTTAATTCTAGCAATTATTACGGGTCCCGTTAGTTATTTAATGGCCTTTGTCTTTGCATGGTTAATTAATGAGCTCCCTAGAAGAATTAGAACTTTTATGACCCTAGTCTTTTATGCCCCGTCGCTATCAGGAGCAGCTTTTACAATTTGGCTTTTAATTTTTTCTGGTGATATTTATGGTTGGGCTAATGCTTATTTTATTAAATGGGGTTTTATTAAAGAACCAATCCTATGGCTTCAATCACCTAAGTATGCACTAGGTATTTTAATTATAGTACAATTATGGATGTCTTTAGGAGTAGGTTTCTTATCATTTATTGCAGGTCTTCAAAATGTAGATAGAACCTTATATGAAGCAGCAAGTATTGATGGAATTAGAAACCGTTGGCAAGAATTGTGGCATATAACGCTTCCTCAAATGAAGCCTCAGTTAATGTTTGGAGCAGTTATGCAAATTACTGGTTCATTTGGAATTGGGACCCTATCACAACAATTATTAGGTTTTCCATCGGTAGATTATTCAGGACATACTATTATTAACCATTTAAATGACTATGGAACAATTAGATATGAACTAGGTTATGCAAGTGCGATTGCTACAATTCTATTTATATTTATGATACTTGCTAATAAACTAGTACAAAAAGTTTTAACAAGGGTGGGAACATAATGGAAACAATAACAATGCCTTATATCAAAAGACCATCAAGATTAAGAATATGGCTTAGGAGTAGGAAAAAGAAAAGATTAAATAGATCACGATGGATGGATTTATTTCTCTTCTTATTCTTAGCTTTATTTGGCTTATTTAGTGTCTGGCCACTAATATATGTTATCAATAATGCTTTTAAACCATTAGATGAATTATTAAAATTCCCACCAAAATTATTTGTAGTTAACCCTACCACTGAGAACTTTTCATCTTTATTTAGAATATTAAACGATTCTTGGGTACCGCCACTTAGATATATATTTAACACTTTATTTTATACCTTTGTTGCAACTGGTGTCCATGTTATTATTGCTGCAATGGCTGCGTATCCTCTTGCTAAGTATAAATTTCCTGGTAAGGATTTATTGTTTGGTATAGTTGTAGCATCACTTATGTTCGCAGTAGAAGTAACAGCAGTACCTAACTATATTATTTTGTCTAAATTAGGGCTAATTAATACTCCCCTAGCAGTAGTGCTTCCTGCGTTTGCTGCTTCATTAGGACTTTATTTATTAAAGCAGTTTATGGAACAAATTCCAGATGTGCTAATTGAATCAGCTAGAATTGATGGTGCTAATGAGATGACGATATTATTTAAAATTGTAATGCCACAAGTTAAACCGGCAATTCTAACTTTAATTATTTTTGCTTTCCAAGGTTTATGGACTACTGGTTCGGGGTTAGTAGTTTACAAAGAAAGATTAAAAACAATGACTGACGCTATTCAATCTATTGCCACTGCAGGCAGTGCTACAGTTGCTCGTGCTGGAGTTATAGGGGCAGCATCGCTATTAATGATATCAGTTCCGATTATTGTCTTTATTATCTCACAAGCCCAAGTAGTTGAGACAATGGCAACATCTGGTATTAAATAATTTAGTTTAAGAATTATCAATTATATTAGTATTAATTTATAATCTATAAATTAGGAGGTATTATGAAAGTATCAATGAAGCAAGCGATTAAAGAGTTATCTTTAATAGAGACAGAAATTTCTAAACTACTTGATTTCGAAGAAAGAGAAAAGAAAGTAGTATACCTAAAAGGAGAAAAGCCTGAAGAAAGTAGCTATGATTTAGCTAAAATTACTAAATCTATTGATCAATTGCAAGATAAGAAAAGAAAGATTAAATTAGCCCTAGCGCTTGCTAATGCGACAGTTAAAACTACTTATAAAGAAATGACCATTTCAGAACTACTTATCTATTTAGCCCAATTAAACCATAAATTTTTAAGATTGCAAAGACTTGCTAATAATACTAAAAAAGTAAGAATTACTACAAGAGATGGCCAAATTGAATATACTGAATGTCGTTTTGAGCCAGCCGATTGTGATAAAGCAAGTGTAAAAGTTTCTGAAGAAATTATTCAAGTTCAAATTGCAATTGATAAGGCTAATATAGATACAATTATAGAAATATAATTTATTTCCTTAGTAGCAATTATTTATTTTATAAAAAAGATTTAAGTAATTGTTTATGTAAGTTGTTTAAGTTAGTGATTGTTTATTATTTGTTTTATGTTTTTGTTGAATTGTTATTTAAAAAAGGTAAGACATTTATCTTAAACATTGCTACTTAAAAACTTTTCCGTTAATAAAGTATAGGTTATAGTTAACGGTAAGCAGAACTTAGGTTCTGCTTATTTTATTTATAACCTATATATTAATAATTGTATTATTATAATAATATATCAGTGATATTTAGGTATAAAAAGTAGAAAAGATTATGCAAAATAGTTTAATTAGATAAATCTTTTAAAATTATTATAAATTATTATAAATTTGCAAAAATAAATAATAAAAGTTATAATAAATATATAAAGTTAAAAGGAGAGATAAAATGAAAAATCTTCCAATTGGCAACGAAGACTTTAAAGAAATCATACAAAATGATAGTTATTATGTAGATAAAACCAAATCTATAGAGCTACTAGAGTCTTTTGGCACTAGTAATAAAGTTATTTTATTTGCTCGCCCAAGACGATTTGGTAAAACTTTATTTCTTTCAACCTTAGACTATTTCTATAATATTGATAATAAAGACGAAAATAAAAAATTATTTAAAGGACTATATATTGAGAAATCGCCTTATTATAAAAATCAAGGGACATATCCAATTATAAGTATTTCTTTAAAAGATATTAATAGCGCCACTTATTTAGATATGCTAAAGGCAATTCATTTAAAGTTAAGAAAGTATTTTGATACAATTGATTTTTTTGATGATTTACCACCTAATTTATTAAGTGATTATAATAAAGCTAAAGAACTTGAAATAGAACCATTTAAAGAAATAATTAAAATCTTAATAGAATGTTATTATAAGCACTATAATAAAAAGGTAATTTTACTTATTGATGAATATGAAGCTCCGCTTCTTAATGCAATGCAAAAAGGCTATCAAAATGAATCAGTAGAATTCTTTAAGACTTTTTATTCATCAGCTCTAAAAACAAATCCGTATTTAGAAAAAGCAGTCCTTACTGGTATTACTAAAATAACACAATCAAGTATATTTTCGGGATTAAACAATTTTATAGTATATGATTACACTAAAAATGAATTTGGTGATACCTTTGGTTTTACCCAAGATGAAGTTAATAAAGCATTAAAATACTATAAATTAGTAGCTAATCAGCAACTAATCAAAGATTACTATGATGGTTATAAAATAGGTAGCTCAGAAATATATAATCCTTGGTCGATTATAAATTACCTTAGCTCAAAAAAACTTGATTATTACTGGACAAATACCTCAAATATTAATATTATTGAAGAGTTATTACTTAATGCTGATTTAGATATTAAACAAGACTATATTAGTCTAGCAAAAGGCCAAGAGATAAACTACGACGATACCCAGTTTAATAAATTAGTTCTTGAAGATCTAAAAGACCCTGAACGCTTATTTGACTTTATGATTGTATCAGGATATCTTAACTATAACCAAGCAACTAAAAAAATTCAAGTAGTTAATCAAGAAGTACTTAACTCTCTACCCGATCTAACTAAGAAAAGTTTATTTACTAACAATACTGCATATTCTAAATTTAAAAAAGGTATTCTTACAGCTAATCCTAAAAGCATTGAATTAGGACTAAATATGCTTCTTGAAGATATATTTTCTTATTTTGATTTTCCAAAAAATTCAAAAGAAACTAATTATCATATTGCCGTTGCATCAATACTTGCTATTTCAGGGATCGGAGAAGTTAAATCTAACCTTGAAGCAGGACTCGGTAGATTTGATATTGCTTTAATAAATAATGACTATGATAGATACTCATATATAATGGAAGTTAAAAGAGCAAATACTAAAGAAGAGATTGATATCCTATTAGATGAGGGCATAAAACAAATAAAAGAAAAAAATTATATAGACTATATAAAGAATCAAAAGAATAAAGCTATTATTTGTTTTTGCTTTTATAAAAGAGAAGTTAGGCTTAAATTTGAGATAATAAATCCTAAGGATAACATTTAGCTTATTTTATATATACTATTAACTTATTAAGAGTTAGTAATTATTTTATGAAATTAAAAGTGCCTCACAAATTATAAAAAAAGACGCAGTTATTAATATTTAAACTGCGTCATATAATTTTTATGGGAGAACTATTTATCAAGTGATTTTATATAATTAGTAAGTGATATAGCATTACTAGGAATATCATTAGTAAGTTTATCTATGTATAAAATTCCATCTGTGTGGTCATATTCATGTTGAAACACTATTGCAGGATAATCATGAAAGACAACGTTTTTTCTGTACTCTAGTTCATCTTTTAAAGGATTATAAAAAAAGCCGTTTACCTTAATCTCCATATGCCTTAAGGTTATAAAATTTCTTGCTTTGTTAGGAACTGAAAGACAGTCTTCGCCATCATCTAAATAAATTAGTTCATTACTCTTAGATACTATCTCTGGATTTATTACAACAAAGGAATAAATCTTATTACTAAAATCCATAAAATGAAGAGCAAACATCCTTTTTTGGATATTAGCCTGGGGAGCAGCAATACCAACTGATTCTATTAAGTGGTATTTTTCTCTTATGTCTTTATTTTGTGAATTTATAACAAATTCTAATAATTTTTTAGCTAGTAATTTATCACTTTTTGAAAGAGGTATTCTTGTATTGATACTTACTTTTCTTATATTGGGATGAGTATCTTTAATAATATCATTCATTGTAAACAATATATCACTTCCTTATATATAGTATATCAAAAATAGTAAAAAAGAGGCTTATGAAATTAAAAAAAGTTTTAACATTATTTAAATTTAATATTGAAAATATTATAACTTGTATTAAAACTAATAATATTATGGTAAATGATAAAGTAGTTAATAATCCTGAAAAAGAGATATTTTATGGAGATATAATTACTTATAATGATATTAGTTGTAAGTATTTAAAAGAACTTAATATCGTATTATATAAACCTAAAGCTTATCTTTGTGCTAATAAAGATAAAAGCCATAAATTAGTATATGATCTATTACCTGAAAAATATAAATATTATAAGCTATCTATTGCAGGCAGGCTTGATCTTGATACAGATGGTCTTTTAGTTTTAACTACGTCAGGAAAAAATAACCACTTAATTACTAATCCAATAAATAAGATAGTTAAAACTTATGAGGTTAAAACTACTTATATTATTACTAAAGAACAACTAAAAGTTCTAGATGAAGAAATGCTTTTACTTGATGGTGAAAATACCCCCTATTTATCTAAAATAATCGATTATAAACTAATAGATGATAAAACTATTAATATCTCAATTAGTACCGGCAAATATCACCAAGTAAAAAGAATTTTTAAAACGATTAGAAATCCACTTATTGCCCTTAAGCGAATTAAATTAGGCAACCTCACACTAAAAGAGCTTACTGAAGGTCAAACCTATGAGTTTGATATAAAGGATTTGTAAAATAAAAAAATGTATAAATATACTATATTTATACACTAAATTATTTAGTATGTGACCCGTACGGGATTTGAACCCATAAATGCATGCGTGAAAGGCATGTGAGTTAACCGTTTCTCCAACGGGCCATATAACGGATAAAATTATACCTTATTTAGTCTTTTTTGTCAAATTATTTAATTTTATAATGTTATTTATTTTAAAAAATTACTTATTTTGATAGAATAAATATATGCTCTCATAGTATAATGGTAGTACGTAGCAATGGTAATGCTAAAATCCAAGTTCAATTCTTGGTGGGAGCAATCTAAAATATTGACAATATTTTTAATTTTTGGTAAAATATTTAGTGATGTAGACGTAATATAACGGTTATTATACGCGCTTGCCAAGCGTGACATGGGGGTTCGATTCCCCTCGTCTGCTCCATAAGAATTAATGCTCTGATTAAATATCAGAGCTTTTTTATAAAGGCTCTTTTAAGAAGTTAGGGGGTTAGTTTTTTTGCTTTATTTAGAGTATATGATTGCACATATACCTAAGTTATAAAAAAATGAAAATATCAATTTTATAGTGGCGTTAGTAGCTTTCTTTAATAAAAAGCAGTTTCTAAAAAAAACTGCTTATTTTATTTGTGCTAAGATAATTTTATTTGCTAATAAAGTTTTAGGAACATCGATAATTCTTTGATTTGAAGAACCTCTAAATAATAAATTTAGATCTAGGTTTTCATATATAAAAGGACCATCAATTAAATAATCTATATTACTTAGTAATTTAGCAATTAGTTTATTATTAAAACTAATAATTTCTTCATAAGTATAACCTGTATATAAAACTACATCAAGATTATTTTTTTTAGCAAAACTTGCTAGTTGAAGGCAAGCCTTTACCTGCAATAGGGGTTCACCACCAGAGAGGGTAATTCCTTTAATTAGTTTGTTCTTTTTAAGAGTTTTTTTTATTTTAGAAAGACTAATTAAATAGCCTCCACTAAGATCCCAGGTTTTAGGATTATGACATTTATAACAATGATGGGGACAACCCTGAGTAAAAACTACATATCTTAAGCCTGGTCCATCTACAATTGAGTCTTCAATCGTTGCAGATATTCTAATTTTTGCCATTATGCTTAACGCGTTCTTTTACCTCTGCTTTTTTAGCGTCATTAAATCGATCTAGAGTTCCTACTAGATAGCCCGTTATACGTCTAATTCTTTCAAAAGGAGCATTAGCACTTTCTTTGCGATGACATTTAGGGCACTCGTCATTAATAATTCCTCGATAGCCACATTTTGGATCTCTATCTAAGGGATGATTAATAGAACCATAACCAATTCCTTGTTCTTTCATATGTCTGATAATTTTTTCAACGGCAGTAGTATTTTTAGTAGTATCACCGTCTAGTTCAATATAACTGATATGACCTGCGTTAGTAAGGGCATGATATGGTGCTTCAAGGGCAATTTTATCAAAAGCAGTAATAGGATAATATACTGGGATATGAAAAGAGTTAGTGTAGAACTGATGATCAGTAACACCTTTAATTTTACCAAATAATTTTTGATCAATTTTAACAAATCTACCTGATAAGCCCTCGGCAGGAGTTGCTAGAAGAGAAAAGTTAAGTTTATATTTTTTAGACGCATCGTCCATTTTTTTACGCATAAATGAAATAATTTCAAGTCCTAGTTTTTGTGATTGTTGAGATTCGCCGTGATGGGCACCAGTTAAGACTTTTAGACATTCAGCAAGTCCAATAAAACCAACGGATAATGTACCATGAGCAATAACTTTTTCGATTGTATCATTAAGAGCTAATTTATCTGAGTCAATCCATACTCCTTCCCCCATAAGAAATGGAAAGTTATAAACATGAAGTTTTTTTTGGATTTCATATCGTTCAAGCAGTTGGTTAACTACTTCATCCATTAACTTATCAAGAGCAGGAAAGAATGCGTCTTTTGTTTTATTATTAATAGCAAGTCGTGGTAGGTTTATCGATGTAAATGATAAATTACCTCTTCCTGTAACAACACTTTTACTAGGGTCAACTATATTAGCCATAACTCTAGTTCTACATCCCATATAGGCTATTTCACTATCTTTGTTATTTTTATCGTAGTACTCTAAGTTAAATGGGGCGTCTATAAAAGAAAAATTAGGGAATAGTCTTTCTGCAGTAGTTTTAATTGCTAATTGGAAAAGGTCATAATTAGGGTCATTAGGATTATAGTTGATACCATCTTTTACTTTAAATATTTGGATAGGGAAAATTGCAGTTTCGTGTTCTCCTAAACCTGCCTGGGTTGCCTCAAGCATTTTTTTAACGACTAACCTTCCTTCATTTGATGTATCAGTTCCATAGTTAATTGATGAAAAAGGAACTTGTGCACCAGCACGTGAGTGCATTGTGTTAAGATTGTGTATAAGCGACTCCATTGCCTGATAAGTATCATTTTCAACTTCTTTAGTTGCCTCGGTAGTAATAAAGTTAATTAGTTTTTCAATATTAGTAAGTTTTAATGTTTTTAATTTAGTATTTAAATAAGAGTTTATTTCACCATTTAAATATTTAGGTTCAATCCCAACTTCATCTTTAATTGAAGCAATTAATTCCTTTGCATTGGTATCAATATTGTTTAATTTTAATACTTTAGCAAGGTTTTCAGTAAAACGTTTGATATAACTCTTAGCAACACCTTTGGCTAGGTAATAATCAAAGTTAGGGACACTTTGTCCACCGTGTTGATCATTTTGATTAGATTGAATTGCAATAGCAGTAAGAGCTGCATAAGTTTGAATAGTCTTAGGTTCTCTTATTGAACCATGGCCTGTATGAAAGCCGTTTTTAAATAATTTTTCTAAATCAATTTGACAACAGGTAAGAGTAAGAGTAAGAAAGTCTAGATCATGAATATGGATATCACCATCTTCATGAAGTTTACGGTGAATTGGATTAAGGACAAATAATTTATTAAAAGCCTTCGCACCTTCAGATCCATATTGAAGCATTGCGCCCATTGGGGTATCAGAGTTAACATTAGCATTTTCTCTTTTAGAATCATTTTCGGTTGATTTTTTAAAGGTAATGTCCTTATAAGTATTCATTAGACGTTCAGATTGCTGTCTTATTCTTTGTCTTTCCTCACGATAAAGGATATAGTGTTTAGCCACATCATGATATTTAGACTCCATTAAGGCTTTTTCAACATAATCTTGAATATCTTCAACACCAGGAATTTTACCTTCAGCAAAATTATTATAAAGAGAAGTTATCGCCTTTGTAACAATTCTTTTAAGAATACTATCAGAGACTTCAATTTTTGAAGAATTAAATGCTTTTCTAATAGCTTCAGTAATTTTATTTTCATCAAATTTAACATACCTTCCGTCTCTTTTTTTTATTTTTATGAACATAACTCCTCCTAAAATAAATAAATAAAATCACCCTAAAACTAATTTAGGATGATTTTATTATATGTTAATTTTTAAATTTTTACAAATAAAAAAATCGTGTAATTTTATGGTTAAAAATTGGATTTTTTGCCTTTATTGCATAACTTTTTGTAATGCTGTTATATAAGCCATTTTATAGATGTCGGTCTCTGAACAACCACGCGATAAATCACAAATTGGAGCGGCAAGACCTTGAAGAATAGGGCCTAGTGCTTCATATCCACCAAGACGTTCTACTAGTTTATAACCAATATTTCCTGCATTGATATCAGGGAAAATTAACACATTAGCATTGCCTGCTACATTTGATTGGGGTGCTTTTAATTTAGCTACATTTGCAACTAGTGCCGCATCAACTTGTAGCTCACCATCAAATTGAAAATCAACATTTTCTTTAGTCAATAACTCATATGTATTTCTTACTTTATCTGCAGCCTCACCTTTACCAGAACCTTTAGTTGAATAAGATAGTAGTGCAACTTTAGGATCAAGTCCAAATATCTTTGCAGTAGCTACTGTTTGTTTAGTAATTGAACCTAATTCTTCAGCAGTAGGGAAAAGATTTAGGGCACAATCTGAGAAAACAAATTTTTGTTTTTTACCAATCATAAGAAAAGAACTAGAAATTAGTTTTTCGCCATCTTTGGCTTTGATAAGTTGTAAAGCAGGTCTTACCGTATCAGCAGTAGAGTAGGTAGCCCCACCTAATAGTCCATCAGCATAACCTATTTTTACTAACATTGTTCCAAAGTAATTTGCATTACCTAGGCTATTTATTACTTCTTCTTCACTCATTTTACCCTTACGTAGTTCTAACATTAAATCTTTCATTTCATTAAATTTAGGGAAGTTTTTGAAATCATCAATTAGTTTAATGCCTTTAATAGATAATTGACATTCTTTGAAATCAGTAGTAATTTTTTTAGTGTCTCCTAAAAGAATAGGAGTAATAATTTTGTCCTTAGCAAGTGCAAATGCTGCTCTTTGAACTCTTACATCATGGCCTTCCGTAAAGACTATTTTAAGAGTCTTTCCTTTTAATTGTTCTTTAATTTGTTTAATTAAATCTTTCATACTTTTATTCCTTTCATATAATTATTATTTATTATTTTATTTATACAAATTATTTCAGCATAGTTAGACATATCAATGAATAGATAGCAAAGTGCTAGAAATGTATCAATTGTTTTAGTATTATTATATATTAGTGCAAATACCATAAAAAGTGAAGCAATCAATGCAAATATTGGAACTAGATATCTTTTAAAGAAATTATCTCCTTTATTTTTTATGGTCATCATAATAAATATTAAAGGATAGAATAAATACATAAAGATAATTGGTAGTTCACTTAAATCAAAAATAAAACCTGGTAGATAATTATTTATTTGAAGCATAAAGAGAGCAAACCAGATAAAAGTAATTATTAAGGAAATAATTGCTGCTCTTATAGGCATTATAGCAGTTCCGTCTAGTTTTTTAAAATATCTTGGTGCAATTCCTACATTTCGTACCTTTGTGGAGTATAAAGTCCTTACATTAGCCATCATTAGTCCGTTTAAAGTGCCTGTGCAGGAGATAAAAATAAAAGCATTTAATATTGGTGTAATTACTCCACCAAATAAATTAGTATAGCCTGAGTTTACACCATTTGGTTCTAGAAGTCTATCCATAGTAGTTGATCCAAGGATACCCAAATAATAACTAAGATAGATAACCATAATAATAAAAGTACCAATTAAGAGAGCTTTAGGCAGATTTTTTTTAGGGTTTTTGATCTCAGCATTTATAGATGTTGCAATAATCCAACCTTCATAAGCAAAGGCTGTTTTTACTAATGCATCAAAGAATATTGCTGGAGACGATGAATTTGTGTATTTTAAATTTTGAAGGAAAATAGAAATTGATGGTGTGGTACTATTTTTTTTAACGAAACCATAAACTAAGCCAATAATAGCAACACTTGCTAATGGGATTAGTTTAATATAAGTAGATAGTACTTGGTATTTACCACTTAATTTAGGAGTTAATAAATTTAGTAAAAAGCTAAGTAAAATAAATGTTATCCCAAATAGGGTAAGAGTAATCATAGACCATGACTCATTAAAAATTAAACCAAGATATTTTGCAGATAGAAATGCCAGTATACCAGTCATTACAGGAAACCATATTAAGGCTGATAAATAACCAACAATATTAGCGTATTTTTTGCCTACTAATTGTTCAGCGTAATCTACTAAACCATTTACTTTTTGGTATCTAGAAGCCAAAATCGAGAATGCATAAGTACAAGTAATCATAATAATACCACCAATAATCCAGGCCAGTGTTCCTATTAGGGCATTACCTTTTGTGGTTTTTAAAACTTCTTCTGATTTAAAGAAAACACCAGATCCTACCACAATTCCTACTACTAGAGCAATTGCAGTTAAGAGCGAGTATTTTTTTGTTAATTTATTAGTTTCCATTTACAACTTTTATCCTTCCTAATTTATTTTTATAATACTTAGCAAGTTTTTCTAAGTAATGATTAAACTTTAATTCAAGCAATGAAAAATCTTTAATATATATTAGCTTTGCTTTTAAAAAAATGAGATCATCTTGCTTAGCATAAAAATCATTGGTTTTAAAAAAAGAATGAATTAACTCGTTTCTAATCTCAAGAATTTGTTGAAGACTTAGATAAGCATTTTTATCATCTGTAAAGATGTTTGCATCACTTGCCAATTTAATAATAACTCCAAGGGGAGATGATTTAATTTTTTTATATACTTTATCAGCATCTTCTTTATTTAGCAAAAAATCACTATATGAAATTTTTTCTTTATTAAAGATTTTTAATAGTTCTTGATAATAAATACATTGGGATAGATTATATTCAAGGTATTGGGTATCAATTAGAACTTCGCCAAGTGTTTCTTTAATTTCTTTTAATATCTCTTGGCATTCGTTTTTCTTATCTGTAAGCGATATATCAAACATAGTTAACTCCTAGTAGTGTTGCAGTTTCTTTAAGATTCTTAATATCTTCATCATAATAATGAATATCAGCTAAAGTATTTTTTTTAGCTGTTGCATTTAGAATAAACTTGTCAATAGTAATAAATTCTGCTTTATAAAAGTTTTTGTGTTCTGTGATGATAGGAGTTTGTTTTTCTTTGATTTTAAAGACATTAACAAAAATTTTTTTATTTATTTTAGAAGTTCCAAATTTTTCATAAAAAGCACTATTAGTTATATAGTTAAACTTAAAGCCATTGAAAGAGTATTCAAACGAAGGGAGATTAAAAATAAAGTCTTTTCTAGTTATTTTAACGCTCGTTTCTTCAAAACATTCTCTTATTGCAGTAGTAATAACATCTTCATTATTTTCAATATGACCTTTAGGAAATGATATTTTATTTTGCTTAGTTAAGATGGTTAAAACTAAATCATTATAAACTACAATTGCCATTGATGATTTTTCATCTCTTGAACTTTGATACAAATAAGTAGGCTTTACCTGTGAAATGATAGTTTGGTCTCTTGATAATTTTTCATATTCATTAAGATATAGATCCATTGTGGGTGATAGTTCTGTATAATTATTAGTAAAATAAAGACTTAGTTTTTGGTATATGTACCTAATAGTTTTATCTAAACTAGTTTTACCATCATATATTTTAATATTATTTAAATCACCATATATTACATAGTATTTAGTTTGTAGTTTATAAATAACGAATGTATAAAAACCTTCAATTTGATATTGTTTATCACTAGGTGCGTTTTCGTTATAGAAAATATCCATATAGTAAGTTTTATAAAAAATATTAAACTGATTTAAATAAGAGGTTATTATATCTATATATTGAAAAGGACTAATTGTATCACTTAAAGAAGGATTATAATTTTTATATAAAGCATTTATTTTAGAAATGAAATCTTCATCAAGAGAATTTTGGACTAAGATTTTATTTTTAGCACAAAAGTCTTTTAAATATTGATAAAGTTTTAAATTAAAATTATTATCCATTTTTGCCTCCATTAGTATATATTCTATATTATTGGGCTAATTTTTTTAACAATAAGATTTTTTTCTAAATAAAATTATCTTTTTTAATAAAGACTATTATTAACAATATCTTAGAGTTTTACAGTCTAATTAAATAGCAACACTTTTATTTCGCTTATATAAGACAAATAAAAGGATTATTTGTATTTGTTATGTGTAGCATAAATAAATTTTATAGTGTGAAAAAAGCTTAATCAGTTAAGAATATACATTAAAAAAATAGTTTTAAAATAAAAATAGAATAATAAAGTTTGCAATAAATAATGCTATTTGATATAATAAAATAGTTTAAAAAAGGAGATAGTGAGATGGCTAAAAAAATACAACCTAAATACTATAATGCAAAAGTAGTTTGTGCTACATGTGGTAATACATTTAATCTAGGTTCAACTATTGAAGAGATTAAAGTTGATACTTGTTCAAATTGCCATAGTTTTTATACTGGCGCTCAAAGTCAGGCTCAAGCAACTGGTAGAGTAGAAAGATTTAATAAAAAATACGCACAATCTATAACTAAAAAAGAAGATAAAAAACGTGATGATAAATAATCACGTTTTTTAATAATGAAGATAGATTATTATAAGAATAAATTAAAAGAGCTACTTTTAAATATTTCAAACAAAGAAGTGCCTATAGCAGCCTTAATGGTAAAAGATGGTAATATAATCGCTAAGGCTACTAATCTAAAAGAAACGCTTAACGATGCTACATCGCATGCAGAAATTAATGCAGTAAGAAAAGCAGGTACGATTCTTAATAACTGGTATTTAAATGATACGACCCTAATTACAACACTTGAGCCTTGCCCAATGTGCTTATATGCTATAATAGAAGCTAGAGTTAAGGAAGTAGTTTATTTTGTTAAAGATGAAAAAAACGGTGCTATTAACTCACCCTACAGTGTGCTATCTAGGATCAACCCTAAAAAAATGCCGCTGATTACTTATCTTTATGATAATGAGTTTGAATTATTATTAAAAGATTTTTTTAAAAAATTACGTAAGTAGTTTTACTTAAGCATCACTATTCAAGCTATTACTGTGAACCTGGTCAGGACTTGATTGGAGCAGCCATAAGCATGCTAATAGTTGTGGATAGTGATGCTTAAATAAAATTAAAAGGAGTTAGGAATGAAATTAAATTATCAGCTATTTAAAAAATTACAAAGAGAACCAGATATTACCGATAGTATCGAGTCTAAACCTTATAAGATATATTTTGCAACTGAAGAAGAAAAAACTAAAATTTTTAGAAATGAAGCGTTTTCTATTTTATCAAGTGATGGTAGCGAAATTAAGTTATTAGTTGATAAAGAAGCGTATGAATTTGAACAGAATAAAGAATACTTTGGTGTGCAATTAACTAAATTAAGAATGGATTTAATTATGGATGTGGCCAAAACACAAAAGACTACTTTATTTGCAGTAATGCTTCCTATTACTATTATTTTTGTAATTGCCACTACTCTTTTATTAATTTTTAAAAATACATTTAAAAATCCTGCAATTGCAACGGTAATATTAGTAGCTTTGGTTATTTTAGTATTTGGGGCTTCATTTGTTATTAATTTTTTATCAAGAAGGAAAATAGAGTTAAAACATAAAGATATGCAAGCAAAAACAATTGAAATACTTGGTAAGGAAAAGGCAAACGAGTTATTAATGAGTATTAATAAATTTAACGATGTTGCTGAAGAAAAAAGAAAAGCTCTTGAAGAGGCTAAAAAAAATAAAAAAGACATTGATGATAAAAATAGCCAAAATGGTGAAAATAAATAAATAGTGAGCCCCTTGGGGCTTTTATTTTAGATGCCAGAAATTAAAAAGATAACAAAAGAATATGATGTAATAGTTGTAGGAGCAGGTCATGCTGGATGTGAGGCTGCTCATATTTTAGCTACCCTTAAACAAAATGTATTGCTAATTACCTTAGATATAAATAACATGGCTAACCTGCCATGTAATCCTTCGATGGGAGGCCCTGCTAAAGGAGTTATCATTAAAGAAGTAGATGCTCTTGGTGGTATTATTGCTTATTTATCCGATCAGTGTTCTTTGCAAACAAGACTTTTAAATAAATCAAAAGGACCTGCAGTATGGGCCCTAAGAATGCAAATTGATAAAAGTTTATACACCAGAAAAATGAAAGAATTATTACTCTCTTTACCAACACTTGATATTTTTGAAGGCCAGGTTAGTGATCTGTTAGTAACTAATAATATTATTACTGGTGTAGTTATAAATGATAATATTAGTGTAAATTCTAAAGTAGTTATAATAACTACAGGTACTTATTTAAACAGCAGAGTCCTAATTGGATCAACTATTCAGGTATCTGGTCCTAATGGTGAGGCTACAAGTTTTGGCATATCTAATAAATTAAAAAAAATAGGTTTTGATATTATTAGGTTAAAAACAGGTACACCACCTAGATTAGATACTAAAACTATTAATTTTGAAAAAGTAGTAGTCCAAAGTGATCTTGATAACACATTGTTTTTTTCACCAAAAAGCAGTAAAGTTAACGATCTAAAAAAAATAGATTGCTATCTTACTAAAACAACCCTTAATACTAAAGAGATAATTTTGGATAATATTAAAAATTCACCTTTATATCAAGGAGTAATAAAAGGCTTAGGGCCAAGATATTGTCCTAGTATTGAAGATAAAATAATGCGCTTTCAAGATAAGGATACACATCAGATTTTTCTTGAGCCAGAGGATAATACATTTAATCTAACTTATCCACAAGGGCTAAGTTCTTCGATGCCTAGAATGGTACAAAAGAAAATCGTTAACTCCTGCATTGGGCTTGAGAATACACTAATAAAAAAGTATGGTTATGCGATTGAATATGATGCAATTAATCCTATTAGTTTAAAAGGCTCGCTAGAGACCAAATTAGTTAGTAATTTATTTTGTGCTGGCCAAATAAATGGAACATCTGGTTATGAAGAAGCAGCAGGACAAGGGATTATTGCAGGGATAAATGCTTACTTAAAAATAACTAATCAAGAACCATTTATTTTAAAAAGATACGATGGTTATATTGGAGTACTAATTGATGATTTAATTACTAAAGGAGCCACTGAGCCATATAGAATGTTAACTAGTTCTGCTGAGCATAGACTTATTTTAAGAATGGATAACGCTAATTTAAGACTTACTCCATATGCAATAAAATATAATACTATTAGTAGCTCTTTCGCCAAAGAATTTTTAAAATATAAAACTGACACCGAAGAGCTAAGTAGATATTTTAAAACTACTTTTATTAAACCAAGGGAATTTAATAATAAATTAAAGGAGCTTAATTTATCACTAATAATAAATGCTATAAGCATTGCTGAGTTTATTAAAAGACCTGAAATAACGCTAGATATAGTTTTAAAACTCTTTGATCCTAATTATAGTATAGATGTTATTAGCGAAGTTATCATCCAATTAAAATATGCAGGCTATATTGAAAAAGAGTTTTTACTAATAAATAAAATTAAAGAATTAGAACATATTCACCTTGGGGTAGAATTTAGATATGATTTAGTAAAAAATCTTTCTTATGAAGCAAAAGAAAAATTAACTAAAATTAAGCCAGATACATTGGGACAGGCTTCAAGAATACTAGGTGTTAGTCCTAGTGATATAAGTATTTTAATGATTTATTTAAAATCAATAAGAAAATGACAAAAGAACTAATTAGTATTTTTGAAAAAAATAATATTTTACTAAATGATGATTTAATTACTAAATTAGATATCTATTATAATTACTTAATTGAATATAATAAGGTAGTTAATCTAACAAGAATAACTGAATATAATGAGTTTTATATAAAACACTATCTTGACTCACTTATTCCTTTTAAAGAGATAAGCTTAGATAATAAACTTCTTTTTGATTTAGGCTCTGGAGCAGGTTTTCCAGGGCTTGTTTTGGCGATATTTAACACTAAAGCCAAATTTGTTTTATGTGAATCAATAAAAAAGAAAGCCCTATTTTTAGAAAAAATAGTTAAAGAACTAGCATTAAAAAATGTATCTATATTTAATGAACGTGCCGAAAAATACCATGATAAAGTAGACTTTATTACTGCTAGGGCGGTATCAAAGGTAAGTAATATTTTAAATTATGTAAAAAACATAACTAAAGATAGAACTAAGATAATTTTATATAAAGGTCTAAATTATCAAGATGAAGTATCTGAATATAATAATAGAGGCTATAAATTATTAAGAATAGATAAATTTAATCTTCCATATGATATGGGTTCACGAGTTATTTTAATATATACAAAATAATAATTTTTAAAATAATATAGTATAAAATAGTAAGCACTTACTAAAATCATATAATTTGTGCATTAAATTTAAGTAGAATTGGCTAAAAATATTAAATATTCCTAGGAAAAAACACATTTAAATGATAATTTTTCCTAGGAAAAATCAATTTTATTTATATATGAAATATATTTTTATGGTATAATTTTATATATGAGGTGATGGCTATGTACTTAAAAAGAAAAATAGATTCTTATTTGAAAAACTGGAAAAACAATTCTGAACATAAACCATTAGTAATTACAGGAGCGCGTCAAATAGGGAAAACAAGATCTATTGAAGAGTTTGGAAAAAATAATTATAAATCTTATATTTATATAAATTTTGCAGAAGAACCAATTTATAAAAATATTATTAATAACTCATTTAAACCGGATAGTATTATTAATGAATTATTAGTAATTAATAATAATTTAAAATTTATAGATAACGCAACTCTAATTTTTTTTGATGAAGTTCAAGATTATATGGATATATTATCATCACTTAAATTTTTTGCATTAGACAAAAAATATGATGTGATATGTTCTGGTTCTTTATTAGGTTTAAAATATAATCAAGTATCACACATTGGGGTTGGCTATTTTAATGAATACTTGATGTATCCTTTAGATTTCGAGGAATTTTTATGGGCTAATAACTATAAAGAAGATGATATCAATGATTTAGTTGATGCAGCAATTAACCTAAAACCAATATCCCCTATAAAGCATAAAGTATATACAAATTTGTTATCGAATTATACTCTACTTGGAGGATATCCTGAAGTAATTATTAATTTTTTAGATAATGGATTTAAAAATATTTTTGAAATTCAAAAGCAATTATTAACTAATATAGAATATGATTTTTATAAATATAACCATGATTTAAATAAGGCTAAATTAAATGATATTTTCAATGCAATTCCTATTTTTTTAGCAAAAGAAAATAAAACATTTACATTTAATTATTTTAAAAAAAATAGTTCTTATTTTGATGGTGTTTTTTCTTGGCTTACTAAAACTGGTATTATTATCCAAGCAAATCAATTAACAAGATTTGAAAACCCTCTAGTAGGTTTTTCTAAATTAAATAAATTTAAATGCTATTTTACTGATACGGGGCTATTACTTGCAAAACTTAATTATGATAAAAAGGAATTATACGATTTTAATGATTTTTATATTTATAAGGGCGGTATTTATGAAAATTTGATGGCTAATATATTGTTAGCACAAGGATATAAAATATACTATTTTAAAAATGAAAAATCAACTTTAGAAATAGATTTTGTTATATCCACAAAAGATTGTATAATTCCTATTGAAGTTAAGGCTACATCATCAAAGGCAAAGTCTCTTAAAGAGGTTGTTTTGAATAAAATAAAATACCCTTATGTAAAATACGGCGTTAAGGTAAGTAGTAATAATATAAGTTTTAGTAATAATATTTTTAATATTCCTCATTATTTAGCATTTAAATTAGAAGTTATTTTAAATAATACTGAATTTATAAAAAAAGGTAAAATCTTCTTTAATATAAAGTGAAATTTCAATTTTATTATATTTATAAATATATTTTAGAAAAAATTTAGATACTCTTGTAGTATTTAGTTTCTGCATATTTTATTAGTTTTTTAGTGAAGTATTTAGTAAGTATATTATTTTTTGGGTTCTTGTCTAAGGAGCTTATCTTAATCATATATTTATAATGTTATATTAGATAGTCGCTCTTAATAACATTTTAATTACACATAATATAGTAAATAAAGTATAATTTATATAATTAAATGAAACCACTTTCAATTTATTTTAAAAAAAAGCTCTTTTTGTTTATAATACTCTTTTTGTTTATAATAGTAATAAATTTTAATTTTATAAATTAGTATAATAATTTATAAGTTAACATAACTAATTTTTCATTTAATAAGGAGGTAAAAAAATGAAAATAAAACATTTTTTAATTGCTTTTGTTCTAGCTTTTTTTACGGTAGTTTTATTTGCTTGTAAAAAAGATCTTAATAAAGTAATTAGTAAACTTGATCTACCTAATAAAATAGTAGAAACAGCTAAAGATTTGCAACTACCAGAAACAATTGAGGGTCACACTTTAGAATGGAGTTCAAATAATGAAACTTATAAGGTGGAAGGTTTTACTTTAAAAGTTCCTTCTCTTCCAGAAAGTGATGTGGTAGTAACTTTAACGGCTAAAATTGTTAATAGCGATGCTCAAAAAAATATAGAAATAACTATTAAAAAAGCACAAGTTAAAGTAAAAGAATATAAAGTAGTAATTCCTAATGAGGTTAAAGTAGTATCACCAGAAGGACTTGATTTAACTAAAGTTAAAGAAAACATAGAAGTAGTATTTCAAGTAGTAGTTCCTAGTGATAAAGTACTTAATGAACTAAAAGTTAATAATACTCCTGTTGCAGTAGATGCAGATAATAAATTTAAAGTAGTAATTACTAAAGATATAACTATTAGTTGTACATTTACTGAAGCTATTACATATACTCTTACTTTACCAACTGAAGTTAAAGTAGTATCTCCGGAAGGACTAGATTTGACTAAAGTTAAAGAAAATACTGTAGTAGAATTAGAAGTAATAGTGCCTGATAATAAAATGCTTGATACTGTTAAAGTTAATGGCGACGTAGTTGCAGTAGATAAAAATAAATTTAGCACTAATATAACTAAAAATACTATTGTTGAAGTTAATTTTAAAGAAGTAGAGGAAAAAAATCTTAATGAAGGCTTATCTCTTGATGATAATACAATATTCACTCTTAAAGATGCTGTTGTAGTAGAGAAAAAAGGTAATAACGAAGTAATTGTAGCATCAACTGATTATACAAAATACTCTACTATTTATGCTGGAAAAGACAGTGATCTTTTTAAAGACATAAATGAAAAAGATATTATTAAAGTATTTAAAGTTAAAAAGATTACTGATGCTAAAAGAGGTGTTCAATTTGTATCTGGTGTTAAAGCTGAGGCTACATCAGTTTCTTCAACAGTTGAACCAATTAATGAATTAACTAAAGATATATATAATTTAAACAATAAATTTAAGATAGTTAAAAAAGATAATTTAGAAATTACTAAAATTAATACTGAGCTTAAAGACGGAGAAGAAATTAAAAAATCACTTCTTGTTAAAGATAGCGAAAATAATGCATACAATGTTTATTTAAATAAAACAGTAAGAAATGAAGATTTAATTAAACTCTTAAATGTTGGAGATAAAATAAATCTAAATAAAATTAGAATAGATGCTTTTAATAATAATCTTCAATTAAGATTAGATAAAATAGAACAAATTACTAAAGTATCAGATGTAGAAGAAAAAATAAATAAAGCACTAGCTGCTATAAATATTCCTTCTAGTGGAGAACCTAATACTATTCTTAATCTACCTAAGGAACAAAATGGATTTACTATTAAATGGAGCTCAGATAATGCTAAGGGGTATTTAGATTTAGAAACAGGTAAAATAACTAATCCATTAGTGCATAGTGTTAGTATATCTCTTATAGCTACTATTACACATAATGATATTACTAAAAGTAAAAAAATCGCATTTTCTGTTGGTCCTAGATATAAAACTGCAAGCGAGTTAATAGAAGAAATACCCCCTCTTACTTTTTCAGGAACAGATAATGCTAATAATATTACATCTAATGTAGTAGGTGCTGCAACAATTACTAATAAAGACAAATTAGTAAATGTTGTGTGGAGCGTAGAAAATCCGAGTGCTGGTGCATTTGCTTCTAATGTATTCACACCTGGCTCTTTAACAGCAGACATTACTACTAAATTTATTGCTACTGTCGAATTTGATGGCAAGAGTGCTACTAAAGAATTTATTGTTAGAGTTAAAAAGAATACTCTTACTGATGAAGAACAAATCGATGAAGCGATCCCTTCATTAACTTTACCTAGCGAACTAAATAGCGACCAAGCACTTACATTAGTAGCTACTTTAGGTAAAATAGCAATTACCTGGGAAGAAATTGGTAGCCCTAAATTATTAAATTTAACTACTGGTAAATTAACTAATGAAGATATATCTGAAGATAAAGTTATTAGACTAAGAGCTACTCTTACTTTAAATACTGTTGCTAAAGCAAAAGACTTTACAGTTAAATTTAAAGCAATACCTAAAAACGCAGCCCAACTAGCAGCCCTTATTCCAGAACCTACTTACCAAGCTGGTGATAGTGCAGCAAGTATTACTAAAACTGTTGAAGGACTTAATAAGATAATGAACCTAGATACTGAAGTATCAATTAAATGGCAAGTAGAAAACGCTAGCGCAGGAAGTTTTACTAATAATATCTTTACTCCAAGTGATAACATAACTTCAGATATTACTACTAAATTTATTGCTGAAGTTGAAGTAGCAGGAGTTAAAGCTACTAAAGAGTTTAATGTTACAGTTAAAAAGAATACCTTAACTGACCAAGAAAAAGTTAATACAGTTAAAGAAAATGTAAATATTAACCCTACATCATTTAATAACGAAACTACAATTTCTGTTCCACTTAGAAAAGATGGAGTAAGTATCGCTTGGGCAGAGGAAGGAAGTAGTTTACTAACTATATCAGATGGTGAAATTAGTTTAACTGATAATAATATTACTGAAGATAAAACTATTACTCTTAAAGCAACATTTACTTTAAATAGTGCTACTGCTACTAAAACATTTACTATTAAATTCTTAAAGAAAGTAGATAATTCAAAAAGTAGTATTTATAGCTTTGCTGATAGAACTGGCATGAATGGAGCTCAATTAGATGATGATTCACTTAAAGAACTTTTAGAAAATAATCAAAAACAAGGCGATGCAACTATTGAAGAAGTATCACAAACTGCTAATGTATTTGATGGCGGTTTTAAATTTAATGGACATGGCGATGATGAAGAAAAGCAAGCTATTCAGTTTGGAGCACGTAACGCTGGCAAAACAGTAATTAAATTTTCTAAACAAATTAAACAAGTTATTGTAAAAGCAAGATCATATAGTGATGTAAATAATCATAATTTAAAAGTTAATGGTAGACAAAAACAAGTAAAGTATGATAAATTTACAACCATTACATTCGATCTTAAAACTCCATCAGATACTATTACATTAGAAACATTTGCTGGAGAATCAGTATCTATATTAGAAATAGAATTTGTTTACGCTTAACAGTAAAAAGGAGTAGTTATATGACTACTTCTTTTTTTATCCCTAAAGTTTAATAATTATCAAGTTTTTGATATAAATCAGGTAGAATTGAATACTGAATTTATATGTATATCTTCTAAAAAAAGAAGACATTTTTTTAAAATCCTCTTAATTTTTTTAACTACAAATAATATTTTATAAGTCTAGAAATAATAAACTTATATGAAAGCGTTTTCATATTTTTTTTAAAAATTAACTTTATAGTTTATAATTTAATGATAAAAGGAGGCTTCTAGTTTAATATTATGGAATTTAATAATAATTATGAATTAAGAGTAAAGAATCAAATAAAAGATAGTATTAAGAAATTAAAAACTTTAATTTTTACTAAAGTTATTGATACTTCAATATATGGTTTTGTATCAAAAGAACCTGTTTTATATAAAGATAGATTAAATAATAAATATAGTGCATTTAACATTGGTAAGCCATGGACAGATGAATTATTTAATTGTGCTTGGTTTAATTTAAAAGCTAGTATCCCTAATTATAAAAAAGAAAATAAATATTATTTAGTCCTAGATTATAATAGTGAGCTATTACTTTTTGATAACAAAGGAATCCCATTAAAAGGATTTACTCCTGGCTCATCAGTTTTTGATAGAACACTAGGAGAACCAGGAAAAGACCATTACTTAATAAATTCTTTATTAGATAAAAATACCCTTGATTGCTACATTGAAGCAGGAGCTAATGACTTATTTGGTTTTAAACAAAATGATTTTACTATTAAAGAATCA
The DNA here is from genome assembly GCA_963540875.1 of uncultured Acholeplasmataceae bacterium. Lineage (GTDB taxonomy): Bacteria > Bacillota_I > Bacilli_A > Acholeplasmatales > Acholeplasmataceae > CAUTNH01. Next base: position 129,923 of record CAUTQZ010000002.1, read on the forward strand.
TATATTGGCCTAAAAAATGAAGCAATAGAAAAACTATATTACGATCTTGAATTTTTACTTGGTTATGTAGATACACTACCAAGTGAGGAGTTGCATAGCTCAAAAGAATTTATGGCACTTGTAGAAATATCTCATCTAATTACTTATGAAAATCCTAACTATGTTGAGATCGCACTTAATATTACAAAAGAATTTTTCAATAATGATAATTTAGCTAATTTTCCTCTATATGCAGTAGGTCATTCCCATATGGATTTAGCATGGCTGTGGCCTGTAAGAGAGACTAAGCGAAAAATAGCAAGAAATATAGCAAATGTTATTTATTTAATTGAAAAGAACCCTAGTTTTGTATTTGGTATTTCTCAGATGCAACAACTTTCTTGGTTAAAAGAGCTTTACCCAGAATTATTTAAAAAAGTTAAACACTATGTAAAACTTGGTAATATTGAAATTCAGGGTGGTATGTGGGTTGAAAGCGATTCAAATCTGCCAGGTGAAGAAGCCCTAATAAGACAGTTCCTTCATGGGGTAGAGTTTATTAAAAAAGAATTTGATATTAAGGTTAATAACTGTTGGCTTCCTGATTGCTTCGGTTTTAATGGTAATATGCCCCAAATAATAAAATCTAGTGGTATTGATAATTTTATGACTATTAAAATTTCTTGGAATTTAGTTAACCTTTTTCCTTATAAAACTTTTATTTGGGAAGGAATTGATTCGTCTAAAGTAGTAGTCCATATGCCACCAGAGGCTACTTATAATTCGCCAATAAATTGTAATAGTATTAAAAAAAGTGTAGATAATTACCCTGAGGCTAACATAGCACCACTTGCCCTATCAGTATACGGTATTGGCGATGGTGGTGGAGGACCAGGTGATGAGCATGTATCAAGAATAGAACACGCTAGAAAATTTAGCCCTCTTCCTGCTAAGCCAATCTATTCTAGTGCTAGTAAGTTTTTTGAAGAACTAAATAAATACTGCGATAAACTCCCCCTATGGAAGGGAGAACTATATTTAGAAAATCACCAAGGCTGTTATTCATCTGCCCCTAGAATTAAACACTATAATAGACTCCTTGAAGAACAACTAAGATCATTAGAGATTTATTTTGCCTTAAAAAATAACATAAAAAAATATCCTAATTTTAACAAGTATTGGGAAGAAGTGCTTTTATATCAGTTTCATGATATTCTCCCGGGTTCGTCCATAATGAGAGTATATGATGAAGCAATCAAAAGATACGAAGTAATGCATAATGAATTAAAGCAGTTAACTAATTCAAGTGATAACTATCGTTTTAATCCTAATTTAAGAAGGGCTAATTTTATTGATTTTAATGCTTCTAAAAACGAAATTACTACATATTCTATTGATTCACTTAGTACAAATAATGGTCTAAAAGAAAAAGGAAAAAAAATAGATGGGTTAAAGTTATTTAGGACTAATAACTTAGAAATAACAATTTCTTCAGAAAGCGGTTTTATTGAATCGATTAAGTATTTTGATAAAGAGCTTCTTATAAATAAAGAAGGTAATAAACTTAGTATCTATAAAGATTTTGGTAATGGGTGGGATATCCCAGATCACTATCGCTCGCAAGTACCACTTACTCCTAAATTAGTAAAACAAACTACTTATGAATTTAGTAATTATTATTTAATTAAAAATAACTTCACCTTCCTTAATTCAAAACTTGATGAAGCTATTATTATTGATAAACAAAGAGATTTAGTTTATTTTTATCATAATCTTGATTTTAAAGATATGCACTATATGCTAAGAACATCATTTAATATTGATATCGATACTCCGGATGTATATTGTGATATTCAGTTTGGCCATCTTATAAGATCTAGATTAAACGATACTAGAATTAACTGGGCCCAATATGAAATTGCCGCTCAAAAATGGGTTTTAGTTAAAGATGATAAAAGAGCCCTTGGTTTAATAACAAAAACTAAAAATGGGTTTTATGCTAAAGATAATATTTTAGATATTACTTTAGCTAGAACATCTGATTACCCGGGTAAAACATTAGGTATTGAAACAAGTTCTTATTCATATGTACTAGCACCACTAGATTGTAAAAACTCGCTTGAAGAACTTGATTGGCTAGCTAATGAATATAATACTTTTTACCCAGAAGTTTCTTATTCGGATAAGTTAAATTTAATATCTATTGATAATAAAAATATATATTTATCAGCCCTAAAAAAAGCAATAGGAGACGATGCTTATATCATTAGATTATCAAATCCAACTAATACTTCTCAAAACTTTACTTTAGATATTAAATTTGATTACAAAGAAATTACTGAAGTAAATAGTGTAGAAGAAAATATTAAAGAGCTAAATAATCTTAATTTAGTTTTAAAACCATTTTCATTTATGAGTATTAAAATAAAATAGAAAGGAAATAGTATGAAAATATTAAAAAAAGTTTTATTAGTAATGTTTTTCTTTACTGCTATCTTTACTATTGCAGGCTGTTCTAAAGAAAATAAAGAACTGGCTGATTTAATTGTAAAAGCACAAGAAGAGCTAAAAAAAGTAACCCCCACAACATTTGGTCCTGAAGTACTAGAAGAAGATAATAAAGTTTATCTTAACCAATCACTATATGTTCAAATTGAAAACAAGTTAAAAGAATTATCTGAAGAAAATAAAAAAGGCGCTTATGCTAAAAACTTTGCTGAAAAAATTAAAGAAGTTAATGAGATACTAGAAAAAATTTCTGAAGAAAATGGTCTTGCTTTCAAAGGTAAAAAAAGAGATTATCCAACTACTAAAGCGGGCTTTAAAAAAGCATTAGAGCACCTAAGATCAAGTTTAGCTAAAGTAAAAGGAGCAGCAAGTGCCCAGGAAGTTTTATCTACTGAGTCATTTGTAGATCCTACAATAAAAGAAAAAGCCCAAGAAGTTTATGATGAGCTAAATAAAGCATATGCTACTATCAAAGATGAAGATATCAAAGAAGCACTTAAAAAGATTAAAGAACAAATTACTCTAATTACCTCTAATTCAAAACGAGGAGAAAAAGTCTTAAGTGGAGATCCTATTATTGATAAATTCCCTGGTTCTATTAAAGAATTAGTTAATAATAGTAAACTAAATTTAGCTGGTAAAACAGTTACATTTTACTCACATTCACTTGGTGAAGATGACCCTAATGAAAAAGGATTTAAATCAGACTATGTTACAAAAGAAGAATATAAAGCCTTCTTAGATGAGTTGCAAAATAAATTCAACTTTAAATTAGAATTTAAAAACAGACCTGGAGATTATTTTACATTCCCAGAAGAACTAAAAAAAGAGTTAGAAAAAGATACATCTTCTGCTCATATTATTCGTGTACCAGAACTAAGTTCACTTAATGATAATATTGCTCTTGGTAATATTTTACCAATTGATTCAATGTTAAATAAATTAACCGAAGAAGGTCTAACTAATAGTTATATTATGAATGACTGGCAATTAAGAAGAGCACAAGTATTAGGTAAAACTTTTGGTATTCAACGCTTTGATGGTATTACTTATCCTGATGTAATGGTATTTAATAGAACTTTACTACAAGAAAAAGGTATTACTGAAGATATGATGCCAGATAATCTATGGAAAAAAGGGCAATGGACTATTAGTAAACTTGAAGAAATTATTGATACTTTTAACCAAAATAATACTAATCCTGAAATATCTGCTTTTGGTTTAACTCCTAAGTTTATGGGTATTAATGGAGTATTAGCCAATGGAGTACATTTAACTAACCAAAATAAAACTAAATTTGATGATAGATTAGAATTAACTAAAAAAGAAGTCACAAATATTACATCTAAATATGAGCATCTTTATAAAAATGATAAAGCTAAATACTATATTCAATCAGATAATTCAGCTAAACTTTTAAAAGATGGAAAACCGATGTTAGCCAACCACATGCGTGATACTTTTGCACAAGGTAAATTAGGTATAACTGCTATTCAAAATTGGCAAGTAAGTGGTATTGGTGATAATTATCAAATTGTGCCATTTCCACAAGTAAAACAAGATAATAATAAATATATCTCACCAATTGAATCAGGTGATATTCTTGCTACAACTAAAGGTGATAACCATCATCAAGTATCACTAATAATGATGTTAATCAATAAGTTCATGATTGAAAAAACTAAAGAATATTATAAACAAAAACAAGTAGAATATAATATTAAAGGTGATATCAATCACTATGAAGTTTTAAATGAAGTTTTAGTAGAAATTTTTGTTCAAAATAAATTAAAATACGACCTTAGTATGCGTGAAGAGTTAATGGAAAGACAAAGAGAAATTATAACTTTCATCAATGCTTACAAAAACAGAAGATACCAACAAGTTGCTAAAATTGAGTTATCGGAATTAGCCCAAATGAATTGCGACCAAAAATATTCACTTGCACTCCAAAACGCCCTTAGAGATAACAAACCGATAGTTTCAACTATTGGAGCCTATACAGGTGAGATGAGCGTTTTATATAATCAAATAAGTAATCAAATTCTAAGATTTAAAACTGAATAAATAAATTTGAGGGACTAATGTCCCTCTCTTTTAATAGAAAAATGAAACCGCTTTCATTTTCTTCTAAATTATAGTATAATATTAATAATCTAAAAATCAAAACATTAAATAAATTAAAGAAAGGAATGGTTTAATGAAAAGATTAAGAAATTTTTTATACACAGCACTAATAGCCTTTGCACTTGGCTTAGGACTATATGCTTGTACTAACAAAAATAATCCCATACCAAAACCTGCTGATGATGGTAAAGAAAGGATTAAAGTATCTGATCCTAATTATGAGTATGGACAGTACGGAAATATTAAAAAGCCTGATGCTTTTGGTAATTTTTCTTTTACAACTGAAGAGCTAGAAGCAGCCGCTAAAAAAAGAGAACTGCCTTATTATCATCACCAATACAAAGATAGACAAGGAGTAGTAAGACAAAAACCAGTAGCATATACAGCATATATTGAAACAAACGATGATCACCCTCTAAATACGCTAAGATATGAAATTGGTGATACTGGAGTTCCATTTTTTGATATAGTAATTATGTTTGCTCTTAATGTTAATAACCGCCCTGATAGTAATGGCGTACCTAAACCAGAGCTTACTCTAAATGGAAATAATAAAACACTATTAGATAATGCTCAATCTTGGATGCCTGAGTTTAAAGAAAAAGGAGTAAAACTATTAATTGATATGCTACCTGACCATACTGGTTATGGTTATGGTAATATTGGTGCTAGAGATGATGATCTAAATCACATTATGAATCAAATAGGAGAATTTTTTGATAAGTATCCTTTTGTAGATGGCCTTGATATGGACGAAGAATATGCAGAATATTATAAATTATCAAGTAGACCTACAAGTTCAGATTCGTGGAAAAAATTTTCCAATGAATTTAGAAGAAGATTTCCAGATAAAATTTTATCAGCCTTTTGGTTTGCAACTGGCTATGGAGTAAATTCAGTTGAGAAAGATATTATTGACTACGCTTGGCCTAACTATGGTGGTTCAGGATCAACTGTACCATCTCCGATATATCGATCAAATTATACATATACATCATATGAATTGAGAAGAAGTGGTATAGATTATAACTCTATGTATAATTCAGCTAAAAATTGTCTTGCTAATGAATATGGTTTTGTTATGTTATTTGGACCAGATTTTAAAACTCATAACTACACCCAAGAATTTAGCGGCGCCACGAGAGCGTTATATAATATGGATGTTCGAGATGTAGGAGAGTATATCCCGCATCCGAATAAGTAGAGGGTATTTTTATGAAAATAAAAAAATATAAAATAGTTATTTTTTCACTACTTGCAATTTTGTTTGCATTTGTTTTAACGGCTTGTAAAAAAACTGTTGAACTATCATTTAATCCTAACGGAGGAATGATTGATGGTTCTAGTGAAGTTAAAAAAATTAGTGTTGAAAAGAATAAATTAGTTGCAAATGTACCTAGTGCAACAAGAGATGGTTATGATTTTATTGCATGGAAAAATAGTGAAGATAGTGCAGTAGATTTTGCAACTTTTATGCCAACTAAAAATCAAGATTTTAAGGCTGAATGGAAAGAAAAAACTGCACCAGTTCCAGATCAAACTTTTAAAGTTAGTATTCCTTCTGAAGTTTCTCTTGTTAGCCCTCAAGGAATTGATTTAAATAAAGTTAAAAAAGATACCACTCTAACTTTTAAAGTAGTTGTTCCAAGTGACAAAGTATTAGAAAAAGTATTAGTAAATAATACAGTAGTATCAGTAGATGCTGAGAATAAATTTAGTACTACAATTACTAAAGAGACAACTATTACTGTCGCTTTAAGTGATAAGACTACTCCAGTTGAAAAGTTTAAAGTAACTATCCCCACTGAAGTAGAAACTCTAGATTCAGGAGTTGATCTAAATAACGTAGTTAAAAATACAGAACTTACTTTTAAAGTTAATGTACCAGCAAATCAAAAAATTAAGAAGTTATTAGTTAATGGTGAAGAAAAAGTAGCTGATGCAACTAACCAATTTAAAGTAGTAGTAATTACTAATACTGAGATTAAAGTAGAGTTTGAAGAAGTTCTTACTTTTAGTGTTTCTATACCTAGTGATGGTTCTATTAAATGTCTAGATGCTAGTGTCGATTTAACTAAAGTTAATAAAGGTACTACTTTAAGATTTAAAGTAGTAGTTCCTGCAAATAAAGTTATAGATAAACTAATGGTAAATGGTGCTGAGATAAGTCCTAATAGCGATAATGAGTTTGATGTTTTAGTTAATGATAATACTATTATTACAGTATCGTTTAAAGAAGATCCTATTTTAAAAGGCTATGCTGATCAACTAAAACAAGAATTTGAAGAAATAGAACAAAATATTAAAAATGATAAGTTAGAACTCCCTAATAAATATAGTGAAGTTAATGAAACAAATATCCTAGCAGCAATTAATTCTTGGGTTGATTCAAGTATCTGCGAAGTAAGTGTTTCTAAAAAAGGAGACAAATACGAGGCTACATTAACTCATAAAGCAAACAATACTGTTAAAGAAAGTAGAGAATATAGTGTAGTTATTGCTAAGAAAAAACTAACTCTGACCCTACCAAGTGAAGTTCAATTAATTTCACCAAATGTGGCATTAAACGATATTACTGAAGGTAGCACAGTTGTGCTTAAAGTACTAGTTCCAACTGATAAAGAAATTAAGTCCTTAAAAATAAATGATAATCCTGTTGATTTAGCTCAAGTTAATAGTGAAAATCAATATCAATTTACAATGACTAAAAAAACTCAAGTAAGTGTATCTTTCCAATATAATGCCACAGTTAACAATACAGTTCAAAAAGAGCTTGATAAAGTAAGTGATCCACTTGAGTTAGTGGTACCAGATGGTAATTTAACAGTTGAACTAGTAAAGAATGCTATAAAAGCACTAATTGATGAAACTAAAGTAAAACTAGAAGTATCTAAGATTAATAATAATACTTTTAATATTAAATTATCACATAAAAATTATGATGACCTAAATAAAGAAAAAGAAATAATTATAAATATTGCTAAAGTTAATGTGTCAGTAAATTTTGCACCAGGTAAATATGATGGCCAAGATACTAAAGTATTCCAATTTAACAAAGGTGCTACCCTAAGAGCAGAAGACCTTCCACAAGATGGAGCAGACCCTCTTTTTGAAATACCAGCAGGATATGATTTACAAGAATATCAAGTGAATAATACTAAATTAACTACTCAAGTATTAAATGAAGATATTAGTGTTAGTGCAATTTATGTAGCAAGTACTAAACATAGAGTTGTATTTAAAATTAAAGCAGTAGATAGTGATGTTCTAGATAAAGATTCATTTAATAAAACATATAAAGTAGATCCATATACTGTATTTAATAATCCATTTAGAAACAAGCCAGTTAAACCAGGTTATGAGTTCATAAGATGGGAATCTGATGGAGCTGAGCATAATTTTAGTAATCCAATTACCAAAGATACTACTATTGAAGCAATCTTTAAAACTGAGAGTTATTTAAAATTCAAAGAAATTAATGATGGCTATGGTGTAGAAGGATTCTCAAATTATATTGATCTAAATAATCCCCAAGTAACTGAGATTTATATTCCAAGTACTTATAATGGTAAAAAAGTATATTCAATTCTAAAATGGGCTTTTAGTAATAAAAACTTCATTACTAAATTAGTATTACCAGAAAATGGTCATATTTTAGAAATTGGGGCAGCAGCATTTATGAATAATGTTGCATTAAAAGAAGTTAAATTAGGCAATACTATTACAACTATTGGTGAATATGCATTTAGCGGAGCTAAGTTTACATCAATTGTTATCCCTGAGTCTTTAACTGTTATGGGTTATAAATCATTTGGTGTAGCCTCTCTTGCAAACGTAACATTTGTATCAACTACTAATGATAATATTTCTAAAATGCCATTTGAAGATTCTAAATGGTTAGTAGATGGTGCTAAAAATGCACAAAATATGTTAGTCGTAAATGGAACCTTGGTTAGTGTTAATGTTAATAAATGTGCTAATTTAACAATCCCTGCAAACGTTAAGCGTATTGGCGAAGGTGCCTTTTATAATTTACATGTTAAATCAATAACTTTTTCAGAAGGTCTAGAACACATTGGTAATGAAGCATTTGCTCATGCTAGATTTGATGCTAACACCAAATTAGTCTTCCCTAAGAGTTTAAAAACAATTGGATATCGTGCCTTTGCATTTGCTCAAGATATAAAAAATATTGAATTCCCAAGTGATTCTGAACTACTATATCTAAGAGCAGAAGCATTCAGAAAAAATACCAAATTAACTGAAGTTAATTTTGGTGAAAAACTAGAAACTATTGGTCAAAAAGTCTTCTTTGAATGTAATAAATTAGCTACTGTAAATGCTCCTGCTAGTGTAAAAACAGTAGGTTATAAAGCATTTATGGAGACAGAGTTTAGAACTAATTCAGTTAATGCTCACGAAAAGAAACTATTTGTATATAACCATATTTTACTTGACACATATTCATTTATTGGAACTGAGCTAGAATTAACTCCTGAAATTACATCTATTGCAGAACGTGCTATTTATCGTTCTGATAAACTACAGTCTGTAGTTATTCCTGATACAGTTAAACTAATTAAAAAACACGCTTTATATCACTTTGGCTCAATTAGAAAAATTATTATCTCAGGTCAAGTTACAACCATTGAAGAAGGAGCATTCATTCTTAAAGGTTATTATATTAATGCTTCAAAAGAAAGTGATATTCACCAATTAAGTATTGAAATTCAAGATGTAAAAACTAAACCAGATGGATGGCATGAAGAATGGAAAAAAGAACTAGTTACACCTGATAATTCTCCTTTATTTGCTGAAGCAGGACTACCTTACAATAAAATAATTTCTTATAAGTGGGGCGAGATTGTTTCACTTAAATACGACCTTAACGGAGGAGTTGCTACAGGAATTAATAAAGAGTTCTATAAATTAGGTGAAACACCAAAAGAACCAAGTATTTATCCTACTAAAGATGGTCATTCATTTATTGGATGGTATTTAGATGATAAACACTACTTATTTAATGAAGGAATTACTAAATCAATTGTTCTAAAAGCTAGATATGTAGCAAATAATAGTGATTATGAACTAAGATATGAAAATAAAGAGTTAATATTTGCTAAATTACTTAATAAGACCTTTACTGAATTTACTATCCTAGATAAAGTAGAAGATACTTTAATAACAAGAATAGATAGTGAAGCATTTAAAGATCATCCAACACTAAAGAAAGTAGTAATTGGAGAAAATATTTATGCTATTGGCAGAAAAGCATTTAGTGGAGCTACACTATTAGAAGATATTCAAATTGGCGCTAATGTTGCCCATTTTGGAGGACATGCTTTTGCTAATACTAAATGGTTAACTAACAAGCGCAATACTGATAAATTTGTTGTAGTTAATAATGTTTTAATTGATGCTATTAATATTGGAGTTGATGAAGTACTTCCTAATGGTATTACTAAGATAGCAGAAGACGCATTTGATGGCAATAATACTACAACTAAAATAACACTAAACGCGGGTGTTGTAGAGATTTGCTCATATGCATTTAGAAATGCTAGTGCCTTAACTAATATTATCTTACCTGCATCGCTTAAAACAGGTATTGTTAGAGCTAATGCTTTCGCTATTGGTGGTACTAATAATGTTTCTATTGATGCTTCTTCAGTTCACTTTACTAAACCTAATAGTTGGGAAGATGGATATGATAATGGTAATGGTGCAATCTTAACCTTTACTTGGGACACAAGTGTTACTACTTACCAATTAACCCTTTCTGATGGCATTACCCTTGAAGATAAATCATTAAATCCTAACAAGATTGCAGCAGGAACAAGTGTTACATTTATGCTTGCTGAAAAAGAATTTTATTCTATTAAAAAATTTGAAGTAGACGGTGAAGATAAAACTATATCTATTGCTGGTGGTATATATACTCATGTTATTAATAAAAACACTGTTTTAACACTAGAGTATCAAATTAATGATGATATTAGAGACGAAGTTGCATCGCAAATAAACAAACTAGCAAGTAAAATTGGATATGAGTTAAAAGATAGTAATCGTAAGAAATCAATTATTTCTCATTTAGAGTTATTCCTTGATACTAAATTAGTAAAAATAGAGCTAACTAGCGATGATAAAGTAAAACTATATTCTATTAAAGCAAAAGATTATTATCAAGAAACTGGTGTAATTAATTTTGTTAGAGTATTCTCAATAAACGGTACTGATGATGTTGTTTTAGGAAAAGCAAGAGCATCTGGACAAGCAAATTATAGTGAAAGAGCATCTCAAGCATTTAATGGCGAAGAATACAATAAATGGTGTGATAATACTGGTGCTAAACCAAAATGGTTAGTTGGTGAGTTAAAACAAGATATGTTTGTATCTAAGTTTAAGATTGCTCACGCTGGTGTTAAAGAAAGTGCTTCAATGAACACTAGAGAATTTAAATTATATGTTTCTGCTACAACTGATGGTGATGACTGGGAAGAAGTTGCAGATGTTAAGAATTTAAATCAAAACTATTCTGAACATGGCTTTAGTGGTAAAGTGATTAGAAGAGTAAAAATGGTAGTTACTAAAGCAGAACAAGCAGGTAATACTACTAGAATTTATGAGTTATATATTTTTGCTGAGAAACAAACTGTTAAACTTACTTTCAACCTAAATGGAGGTAGCATTGATGGTGAGAGTGAAAATGTAGTAATTGATCACCTAAAAAATACTCCAATTAGTCAAGGCGAGATGCCACAACCAGTTAAAAAGTTCTATCAAATAGAAAAATGGTTATACAATAATCAACCTGTAAATTATTCAGAACCAATTAACGAAGAAAGACTATTTACAGTTAAATGGAGAGTATCTCCAACTGTTGTTAATGCCTTAGAAGAAGAACTAGCTAAAATTCCAGCTAAAGTTTATATATCCAAAGACACAGGTGAACTTACTGATGATGATATTCTTAATAAACTTAATAGCTATATTGATACATCAAATACTTTATTAGCTATTCAAAAAATTGATGGCGAGGAAAATAAATACCGCGTTATTGCTAAATTTAAACAAGATACTAGTGTATTTGCAACAAGAGAATTAGAAATATTTAAGAAGCTTTCAACTGACAAAAATTCGATTACTTTCAAACTAATGGGAGGTAAATTTAATACTTCTAGTGAAAATGTAGTAAAAGAATTTGAAAAAGGATATGTCCTTAAAGCAGAAGATATTATTGAAGTTTTAAAAGAACACTTTAATTTCATCTCTTGGTTAGACCAAGATGGCAAGTTTAAAAACTTAGTTGGTCATATAGTAGACGCTAACATTGAAGTTAATGCTAAATGGCATATTAAAGATGAAATAGTTGCAGAAGTTCAAACTGAGTTAAATAAAATCCCTAATATCTTTGGTATTAAAAAAGATGGGGAGATTGAGCTAAATGATGTTAGTGAATATTTAGTAAAAAATACTAATCAAGAATTAGTTAGTACTACTGCTACCTTAGATGGAGATAATTATAATATTGTCTTCAGATCTAAAAAAGCAGATTATGCAATAACTAAAGTTGTAGCTTGTAGAAGATTAGTAGAAATTACTTTACCAGATTGCTTAGAACTAGTAGGAATTGTAGGAAATCTTGCTATGGTAGGAGATTTTGTTCAATTAAGAACTAGTGCAAATCCTGCCCATCGTATTAGTAATATCAAAATAAATGATGTGGATTATTTCCTAGATAGTAATAATTTAATTACTTTCAAAGTTGAAGATACTACTACTGTTACTGCAGAGCATGAATTAGATAAACAATTAGCAATAGAGCACCTTAATAAAGTCCTAGCAAAAGTACCTGATCAATTAACTTTTGACAATCCTGAAAACTTAACAAAAGAAGAAATCGAAGAATCTTTTGCAGATATTGACTTTGAAGGTTTAAATTTAACTATTGAAAGACATAAATATGATTGGAAAGTAGTTTTAGCTAATGACGAAAATAGTGATTATAAAGTTAGTAAAGTAGTAGAAATAACTAGTATGAAAAAAATCGACCAAGCCGTTAGACAACACTATTATGCTAGTTTTAGTTGGAATATGGATAGTATCTGTGCTCCTGCTGAAGATGATAATCCATACAGCAATGCATTTGATAATAGCGGTGAGTGTGATTTTTCTAAAGCTTATGTTTCTACTAAAGCATCAACACAATTTGTAGGTGAAGGTAAACAACATTTATTATTCTATCTTGAATTAAAAGAACAAGTTAAATATACATTAAGAATTTATCACGCTGGTGCTATGACTGGAGGCAACCCAGAACATAATACTAAAGATTTTACAGTTTCTTATTCTAGTACTTGGTATAGTACTAGTCCGTCTTCTTTTAAAGAGTTAAAAACTGTAACTAATAATACTGCTAATTATACAGATGTTGAAATTGATAATAGTAAAATAAAGAAACAAAGAATAGCAATGGCAATAACAGTTTCTAATGGCACTCAAAACGGAGAAAAAAGATTCACCCTAGTTGGTGCTCAGTTATTTAAAGGTGCTATGCTACATAAAGTTGATTTTAATCTAGGTGGTGCTAAATATAATGAAAAAACTACGCCGTGGATGTTTAAGATCAAAGCAGGAGAACTAATTCCTGAAAATATGATTCCTGAGTGCGAATTAGAAAATCATGAGTTCAAAGGTTATAAGTTTGAGGATGAAGTAATTGATCGTGATACTTTATTAACTAAAAAAATTACTAAAGATACAGTTATTGAGTTAGTCTTTGAAAGAAATAATACCCCAGATGAGCATAATGTAGTATTTAAATATAATGGTGGCACTAGCCAAAATCCAGGTGAAGATGAAAAAACTATTCAGGTATATGATAATGAATATATTATGAACAATTTAATTCCTACACTAACAAAAGAACACTATATTCTTAGTCATTGGGAAAGCTCAGAGGCCCCAGGCGAAGTATTTAAATTTAACCAACCAGTTAATAGCGATCTAGAGTTAACGGCTATCTTTAAATTAAACCCAGAATATGAAAAAGATCTTAATAATAACTTTAATAAAATCTATCATAGTTTATATGTAGAAAGTGCTACTGACACTCCTTCTATTGATGAGATTAAAGAAGCTATTAAGGCTAAATTAACTAATAAAGACCTATTAATAGATGTTGAATTAGTAGCAGATAATAAGTATAAAATCATCCTTACTCATAACCATAGTGATGAGCTTGTTCTTGAAAGAGAAGTTCTAATTTACAAAAAAACTTTAGATGAAGTGAATGTAGTATTAACATATAATGATGATATGAGTCAAGAACAAACTATTAAGGTTAAACAAGGAGAGCTACTAGATGCAACTAAACTTCAAAGATTTTCTAAAGAAGGCTATGAATTCCTATGCTGGCAAGATAGTGATACGAATGAAATTATAGATATTAATTCTTATCAAGTATCAAAAGCAAGCAATTTAAAAGCACTTTATAAAATTGATAGTAATACTCTACCTAAGTTTAATGATTTACTAAATGAGGTTAATGAATTAGGCTTTGATAAAGAAGAGGCTGATATTAACGATGTTAAAGGTGCTATTGAAAACCATCTTCAGGCTAAATTAGGAGCAACACTTGCAGGTAAGTTAAATGTAGTTGTTACTAAGGACGGAAGTGAAAGATTTAAGGTTGAAATTCAATTTCTTCATAACGACTTAAATCAAATAATCAATTTAATTAAATGGGTAAATACCTATAAAAATTAAAATATAATATTTCCTAAGTAAAGAGCCCCTTGCGGGCTCTTTATTAGGATTTTATTAAAGTATTATATGATATAGTATAATAGTTTAATAAAATTAAGGAGGATATATGAAAGTAAAAAAAATATTATTATTTATTACAATTTCACTATTTAGTATTATTTTGTTTGCTTGTAAAAAAGACTATCAATTTATAAGACAATATTATATAAATACTACTAACAATACTAAACCTGAATATAGTTTAATATATGAAAAGAAATCAACTATTGCAAAAAGCTCATTTAATGATGAGTTTATTAGTAAAACCTTTAAAGAAGAAACAGATCTATTTTTAAAAAATACTCACTACGTTTTGCATGATACTAAAATAGACCAAACAAAAGGTGTAAAAAAATATAGTTATTATTTTAATTTTAAAGAGTTCAGTGTAAAAATTAGTGGTAATGAAACTAAAATGGAGTATCTATCTACACTTGATTTAGACAAAAATACTTACTGGTTAGATAATATTAGTCATAATATATATAAAGATAAAATTACTATTACTAATAACCTTGATTTAGTAAAAGTATCAAATTTTAGATATATTAATAAAATTAGTAAAGACTATAATGAGATAAAAGACTTCCTAAATAATGTTTATTTTGATATTGAACTAAAAGCCAAAGAAGCATACTTTGTTAACAGGGTAGTTATAACAAAAGATAACTACGATGCGTTAACAAAAGATTTTAATAAATTAATTAAAGAAATAAAAAATGAAAATTTTTCTGAAGAAGTATTTAATAATACTTATGCTAAGTTATTAATTACTTATAAAGAGTGTAAAGATAATAAAGTTATTGGTACTAAAGAATACGATGTAGTAGATAGAGATAAACTAAAAAAAGAGTTAACTGACGCCAAAACTAATCTAGAACAAAAATTTAGCACTCTTAATACTATTATTAATAAATTAACTATTATAAACTCACTTGATGAAAAAAATGGCTATTATATAGATAATAAGCTAATTGATAAAGTAAATTTTGAGAAAATCACTAAATTATTAAGCGATGCTAAACACAAATTAGTAAGGTCTCTATTTAATGAAAAAGACCTAAATCAAGTAGCTAAAAACATTAAAGAAATTAATGAGTTTGCATCTAATATTGGCGCTAAAATAAGTGAACTTGATTCTATAATTACTACTGGTAGTAAAGAATATAGTAAAAAACAATATAAAGTAGAAATATATCATAATGATTCTTTAGTAGAGACAAAGGAACTTAGTGGTAATACTAATACTAATATTGTTTATGAACCAGAGACTTTACCACAATTTGATATTGATGCAACTAAGTCCTTTTTACAAGGTTTTTTAAGTGAGGATAAAGCACTAACATTAAAAGTATACTATAAACAAAAGAAGCTAATTATACCGCTTGATTTGGGGGGAGGCAAAATAAATGGCTATAATAAAGAGTTTATTGAACTAAATTATGGTGATAAACTAGATAGTTTTTATAATAAGATTAAATCTGTCTTAAAAGCTAATGACTTATTAGGAAGTAATTATCAATTTGAAAAACTAGTTAATGCTCATACTGATGATGAAATTGATAATAACTATGTGTTTACTAGTGAAATTATATTAAAAGTTATATATAGCTTCACTAAAATTGATTTTAATTATCAAGTTGAATACTATCTAGACGATCCAAACTCAGATCCTAAAAAACCAAGTTATTACAATACCCCTTCGAAAGTAATTACTTCTGGTGAGAGTGTTAAATCAGGTGATCATGTAGTATTTGATCTTAATAATATTGATGATGAGTATAAGGCTAATTTAGTAAATGGAAATTTTATTCTTGATCAGGATGAATCTGTTCTAGCTCACTCTAGAATTAAAAAAGGAGCTAAATTTAAAATCTACCTAAAAAGGAAAAAATTAAATATATCAATAAATTCAAGTGATGACTTATCATCGCTTGGCCTTACTAATAATCGCAAAACTGTAAAATATGGTGCCTATTTTGCTATTTTACCAGAACGATATATCAAAAAAATTAGTGATGAGCAATACGAAATATTTGATAAATTAGTTAATACTAGTGATAATAGTGACTATACACTAGGCAGTACAATATTATCAAATATTGAGCTAGATTTTATTACTAAAGTAGTTAATAAAAATGATGTAGCAACAATTTCTTATTATAAAGACTACCGAGGAAAGCTACATAATCGTGTACAAACTAGCGAAAATCTTTATATTGAAAAAAATACTAAGATTAAAGATCCAGTGTTTTTTAAAAATATTGATTTTCCTAAAGAAGCGCAATTTGATTTAGCTACTAATAAAGGTTATATCAAAAACACTACTACTGGAGAGGTTGCAAATATAGATGATAATTATATGGAAAGCACTACTCTTGAATTTGTTTACCGCTTAAGCTATGATCAATTAGTTAAGCTCAATCAATTAAAAATAAAAAAACTAGATATTGACCACTTAGAAAAAATTGATGAGTTAAAAGATAAAATTATCGAACTAAAGGCAACAGTTAATGGTATTACTAAAGATAATAAATACTATATCTTAAAAGTAGATAATAATTATATGCTACTTGATTACGACTCAGTAAGACCTCAAGAAAGATTAAAATTAGCTAATAATAACGAAATTACTATCGCAGGAACTCTTGGTTGGGGAGCACAGGAATATTTTACTAATGATAATAAAACGGCGGGAAGATTTTATTCATTTGTGATGAAAGCAGACCCTAAAACACCTGTTAATATAATAAATCTAGCATTAAGTAATGATATTGATCCTAAGGATTTAGCTAATGTTAAAGAAAACTATATAGGCTATAGTAATATTGATAATTTAAATATTTTATCTCGTGCAGGAGAAGCAACTAAGATAGAAAAATTAAGTAATGATAAATACTATCAAGTAATGGCAAGTGATAGCGAAGGTAATATTACTTACCTACTTCTTAATGAAAAAAATAATAAAGCTAGAAAATTATTTTTAGAACTAAGAAAAGGCAATGTAGTTAGTTTAAAAAATGTTTTATATGCGCCATTTAGAGTAGCAAGAATTGATAAGCAAGATTTTATTAACTCAGGTAGCAAGCACTATAATTCATTTATTATTGATGATATTGAAAATGAATTAGTTATTAAAAATAATGAAATTAGTGTTAATTATGAACTAGTATTTCCTAAGTATGATAACTGGACTAATTTTGATAATTCTAGATTTAGCATTACTTTTGCAAGTGGTACTCCTGTAGCGGTACTAATGTCATTAGTTAAGGATAATTTTTATAATGGTTATGTTATAGATACTATCACTAGAGATGGCGAAGTATTAAAAGAAAATGATATTCTCTTAACTGGAGATAATATTAAGTTTAACTTTAAAAAAGATGAAAAAACTATTACTTTTTACTACGCTTCATATATTACCCCAGAAGAGATGTCTTTATATACTACCTTTATTCGTGATGGCAAAGAATATCTTAATAAACCAGTAGATTATGATGATAAAGTGTATAAATTTGTTTTTTCATATGATTTTGGTATTAACTATCTAGAACTTAAAATGAAGTATGGAAGCGATTTAAATAGTATTGATTTAGTAATTGGCTTAAGTATAAAAGATGAGAAAAAAGCTAGAAGCTTTGTAGCCTTTGAAGCAACAAAATATTCTTTAATTAACCATCGTTTTGGAACTACTGATACGAATAGATTTTCTTATCAATGGGGTGATATTTTACCGTATGAACTTCAAATGACTGATGGTAAATTAAATAAAGGGATGTTTGTTCATGCTTTTACTACTTCGCTTGATTTTGAAGAACAAGATAAATACGCTAATGCTTCTTTATATAGTTGCATTCAAATTCAATCAAAAGGCCTAGTTACAGCAGATGCAGACTATCATATAAACAAAGACCATAATATGCCAGCTAGGTATACACATTGGGATGGATCGTTATTTTTCCAATTTCATGGTAATAAAACTGATGAGGAAATTATCAATAACCCTAATTATGAAATTAAAGGTCATATGGGGATGACCCTAAAAGATAGAACTCCAAATGGTGAGGTATATGATACTAATGAAAATACAAAATATTATTTTCATAAATCATCACTTCATAGATATGCTAGATTTAATAAATTCGGATTAAGTATTGTGGGCCTAGATTTAACTCCATATGTTGATGGTAAGTTAATTGCTGATTGCAGTTCATCTGGTAAATTATATAAATCTGAGTTATCTATTGAAGAACAAAAAGAAAAGAAGTTAAGTAAATCAGATGATAGAATAGTAGACTCTAATAACTTTTTTAATTATATAAGTGAGCATAATTTACCAATTCTTGATAACTATTTTAAAATTAAAAGAGAATATCGTGAATATGAATTTATTCTTCCTAATGGTTATACTTTTTCTAATAATGAGTCTAGCCTAAAATACCGTGCTAGAACTAATCAAGTTATAGATAAAAACTTATTGAGTGTTGCTAATCTAGCTGAAAATGAAGAAATTTTATTTTACGACCCAATAAAAAAAGAGTTAGTTAACTTTAAAAATAAATTTAGTAGTGATATTCCAACTAAGTTAGAACTTATTATCGCTAAAAAAAGAACTGTTTCAATTAGAGCCTATTCATTAAATAACGAGGCTAAATTAGTATATAGAATAGGATTTAATACTTATCTATTAAATAGTAGTGATATTAAAGATGGTTATTCGAAAGTATATAATTTAGAAATTCTAGAAAATAATAAATATTCGCATTTATTTAATAATTTCTATTTGGGTTCTTCTGAAGAATATGGCCAATATGCTACTACATTTCAAATTGGCTTTAATAGTAGCAGTTCTAACTATGTTGTTTTCGAAGGTTCTAATAAAGTACTTAGTTATGAAAATAATACTAGTAAGCTACTTCTAGGCTTAAAGAAAACAAATAATTTAGATAATTTTAATGACGCAATCTTAAAAGTAAAATACTCCAATGGTATTAGTAAAGATTATCCATTAACTGATTTTATCTATTATCAAGATGGAAAAGAATTAGGTTATTTCTTTATTGAAAGTAGCGATGAAGTAGTCGAAGCTAAATTATATAAAGGGCCAAATCTTGCTAATAATAGAAATTTAAAAGGATTATTTAAAAAAGATATTGAGATAAAGCTACTTAATTTATCTACTGGAGAGCGTGCTAAAAATAGTGATGCTATATTTAATAATTTAGATTTAATTAGTTATTATAAATTAACTATTACTTACAAAGGTATTGAAAAAGTTGCTAAAGTACTAAATTTTTCTAGTCAACTTAATAATTACCCAATAAATATTAATAACTTAATAGATGAGCTATCTAACTACGAGCTAGTTTGTTATTACAAAGGTTCTTTAATTAGTAGAGATAACTTGTTTATGTTAACTAATGAAAACCAAGAAATAATTTGCTACTATAAACCAATATATCGTCCTGGTGAATATAATAAAGTATCTTTAGATCTTGGTAGTAATCAAAGTAGCCACACCGATGAGCCTATTGGATCAATTAGTGGTGAAATTACTAAATATTTATTTAACAATTCATTTTATCATCAAGTAGGTAAAAATTTAGCCCTTTTAGCAAGTGCAACAATAAATATTAACCCTAAATGGAAAGATACTAAATCATTTGTTGGCTGGGAAAATGAAGATGGCAATTTAGTAGATTTATCTAAGCAAATACTAGATGGGACTAAAAATATTTATTTAAAAGCAAGATATAATGACCTAAATACTAATAGCATTGTTTATTATGAAGAATATATCGAAAATCCAGCTAGTCCTGATAGTTATAACTTAGTTAAAAAAGATCAGTTTAGTGTTATAAATCCTAATTATAGCCATAATATTAGTAATATCAAAATCCCTAAAGGACATACTATAGATATGGCTAAATCAGTCCTTAATTTAGTAAATATGAATACCCTTTTACAAGAACAAAGAATTATTAAGGTTTATTTTAAAGCCAATAGAAAAGAACTAACATTTAACCTTAATGGTGGAGAGATAGACAATAATGCCCAGTTTAATAACTATCTAGCTAAACATAATGCAACATACAATAGTCTAACTAAAGAAATTAAGTTTACTCTTTTATATGGTCGTGATTTTAACTCAGTCTTAAATCATTTATTTACCTTATACCTGCCTAAAAAAGATGGTGTAATAGCAAGCAAAGTTAGAATCGAATACTTTGGAAATGCTTCTTTAAATAAAGAGCTAACCATTAATCAATTTTTAACAAGTAATTTAGCAGTACTTGATTATAATATGAATTTTACATTTATTTATGAGTAGGTGTTATATGAGAAAATATCGTTTAATTATTTTAGCTATACTTTTAGGAATGCTATCACTTTTTACTTATGCTAAGGCTGTAGGAGTAGAGCTAGCAACTGAAGTAGATAAAAGAGATTTAGTAGTAGAACTAAATAAAACTAAAGAGTTATTGTCTACCATTATTAAAGACAAAAATGTCTTAAAATTTAGTGGCGTTAAATATCTTGATAGTGATGAGTATGACTATGTTAGCAAAAAAATAACTGAAGCAGAAATGATTATCAAAAAAAGTAATGCTACTAAGAGTGAAATAAATAGTATTAAAAAAGAACTTTTTCAAAATATTAACCCTAACCTAAAACAAATTACTCCAGAAGAATCTGAAGAGCTAAGTGGTACTAGTGAGTATTTAGCTAAGTTATATGATCTAGAAATTTATAACTATAAAGCTGATTATAAAGAGTTCTATGATAAATACTATAATGAAAAAATTGCAGATTTAGTAAATGCAATTAACTTTAAAGAAGAATATCTTGAGGCTCAAAAAGAGATGCAAACTTTATTTGATTTTATTAGAGATGATAATCTAAATAAAGCACTACCTAAAGCAGAATATGCCTTCCTTAAAAGGAAAAACCCTTTTAGTGCCACTAGGCCCAAGCTTGAGAATTTACCTTCCAATAACACTACATTTGTTCTAACTAAAGGCAAAAATGAAAACTTATTTGCCAACTATGGCATTACTGCTAAGGATTGTTTTGGTGAAGATATCTCAGTTAATATTGGTTTTAAACAAGACATTAGATATGATAGAACGGGTATTACTTATGTTCAAATTAAAGTTGAAGATAAATATAATAACGAAACTATTTCTAAAGAAGTATATAGATTAGTTATTAAAAATAAAGATACTAATATTGCTCCTACTATATCTGTTGCTGAGCCTAAGGAAGTACTAGCTTATTCTAAGTTAAAAAATACCGATCTAAGAAGTTTTGCTCGAGCAAAAGATCAGTATAACCTTATATTAGAAAAAGAAAATATTCGATATGATATTTTCTATGCTAGTGGAAAAAGTGCTAACCATTTATTTGAAAATGGTCTCCTAAAAAAAGACGCAGGTGATTTTTATGGTGTATTTAATGTTAAATATTATGCCATTGATAATGAGCATAACTATTCAAAAGTAGTATCTAAAGAACTAATAGTACTCCCTAAATCACCACAGTTTAAATCTAATAGTAAAATTACATCATCAAATCTATCACTAAACGAACAAATGCTTAATATAAGTGATCTTAAAAACATTAAGTCATTTTTAAGTGATGATCTAGTTAAATACTATTATAAGGCAACAGTACCTCTTAAAGAGCGTGAATATAGCCAACTAGGATATAACAATAATGCTTCAAAAAGAGATGTTATTTTATATGATCAAGTAAAACAATTCAAAAACTTAGTTAATAAACTAGATGGCTATCATATGCAAAATTATCATCAATTATTTAACTATATCAAAGGCATTGTAGTAAATAATAACATTGGTTCCATTTCTATTCCATCACGCGATATTATCAATTTATTTCACCGTAATGGAGTTAAGGTATATGGTTCAATAAATATTTTAAGTGCAGCCTACGGCGGACAAGCTAGTGATATTATCTCTTTATGTAAAAAAGAAAATATTGATATATTAAATGAAATTGCCAAAGAATTAGGCTTTGATGGCTGGCATATAGGAATTAAAAGAGGGCTATATAATTATTCAGATGAGTTTAATAAATTATCACAAGCTAAACAAAAAGAAGAAATAGATAACCAAGCAGAAGCTAAAGAAATAGTAAAAAATCAAATACTTCCTTTCTTAAAAGAACTTAAGGAAAAACTAAATAGTAATCATAAAGATCTTTTATTAGAATCGGCTCTAAATACTGATGCCAATGATAAAGGCTCTAGAAATTATAATCCCCTATTAAAAGAATTTGCTCAAAATACTAACTATTTTATTACCTCATACGATGCTAATTTATCTAGTGCTAAAGATATCGTAGATGAGTTAAATGAATTTAAAAATGACACTTTGCTATCAAGTGATAACTTTTATAAAGGTTTATATGCGGGATACAATATTGATAATGTAGATACACTAAATAACTACTTCAATTTATTAAAAGATAAAAAATTAGCAACTAATTTATTTTTAGTTAATGTATGTGAGCGTTTATTTAGTATTAAAAATAAAACTGCAGACTATACTGATGATAATCCTCTAGGTGAAGATAACCTCTACGGTTCTAATAATTATAATGATTATGCTAAAAGACTTACTATGTTTACAACCTATAATAATTTATATAATAATGCAACTGACGAGATGCTATCTAAATTAAATAGATTAACTAATAGTGAAGATAAAATTAAATTTGATAAAGCAAGATATTTTAATTTAGCAGAGTTTATTATTCCCCGTCATTTAGTAGGAGCAATTAGTACTAATTTTAACTTAGCTAATACCTATAAATATAATAGCAGTAATGAAACTGATTTTAAAAACTATAAGGACTTCTTTAGAAGAGGTGGCTTTAACCAGTTAGCCCTGCAAGACATCCTTCCAACTTGGCTTAATAATACATCAAATAATTCTAGCTTTACTTATTCTAATAAAGGATCATTTAAGGGAAGTAGTAATCTAAACTACCTTGGTCTATTTGGAGCTGGTGCTTTCCTAAATACTTATTTATATGCAATTAAAGATAAAAGCCAAGGACAAGTTTATAAAATCCAGTATCAATTGCAAAGTAGTGGCAAAGTTAAATTAGAACTATTTTATACTACATCAGATAATACTAATCACATCATTGGCTCTAAAGAAGTTATTAACAATAACCTTACTACAATGGAGTTTAGTCTTCCTAATGATAATAAAGATATTATTGCTATTGGGCTAAAAATTACTAATCAGGAAACTACTAATAATAAAGTAGATCTAAATTTAGTATCACTTTATTTCGGCCCAAACCAAGTCCTACCAGCCCCAAAAGAATTAGGCAACTTTAATATTGATAAAATAGGTTATAATAGATATATTAGCGCTGATTGTTTTTTAACATATGATAAATTAGAAGGACTAAATCGTTATTTAGTATACCAAGTAGTAGGAGATAAAGAATACTTACTAGGAGCAAGCTATGAAAATAACCAATTTATTAAAAATATTAAACGTTATAAAAACGGAACTAGTTATGATGAAGAGTTTAAGTTAAAAGTAGTAGCAATTAACGCACTAGGTCAAATTGTAGGACAAAAAGAATTAACTAAAAAATGGAGCTCTCCTGTTGAAGATATATCTTTAGCTAAAGTTAAACTTGATAAAAAAATAGCTAAAGTTGGAGAAGCAATTACGATGGAGTTAATTCAAGATGAAAACTTTGCTAGCTATGAAATAGATTTTTTTAATAAACCAGGAGAGGCACAAGCCGGATTAGTAAATTATAAAAAAATCAACGGAAGCAATAAAATATCTCTTGTATTTTATAAAGAAGGATTTTATTCATTTAGATACAAAGTAGTTTCTAAATCAGGCCAAGTTGATGAAATTGATGTTAAGTATGGAATTAGTATTTCTAACTCACTAGAATCAGAAGTAGACCTTACAGGTGATGCAAGTATCAATGACGAGTTTGAAAACGAAAATATTACTTACTCAAAAGGTATTCCAAATAACGCTGAAAGACCAAGATATTTAATTGATAAAGATGTTGATGGTAAACCAAATCTTGCTACTAAGTGGTGCTGTTCGGCTAAAGGTCCTAACCAAAGATGGGTAGTCCTAGAATTTGGTGATGTTGTATCAATTACAAAATTTATGCTAGCTCATGGAGCAACAAGTACTAGCAATTCGTTCGATAAAAATATGAAAGGTATTAATACCGTTGAATATGAAATTTATACTTCTCTTGATGGAATCAATTGGACTAAAGTAGTTCATCATAAAAATAATACTGATAATATCACTATCGATAAATTAGATGAAGCAGTTGAGGCTAAATATGTTAAACTTAATGTTATTAACGGAGGCTTTGATATCACTGCAAGAATTTACGATATGAGGATATATGGATCGAGATAATTGAAAATAAAAATAATTAAAAAAACAATTTTATATAGTGTTTTAATAACAATCGTAGCCCTAATACTATATTCAGTAATAGCTGCTAATTTTAATATTGGGGCTAAAAATATTAAGAACTCAAAAATCTCGCTTAGTGATTCTAAGCAGTTTTTTGCTTATCAAAAAAAGTATCCTGATATAGGAAAAGATAGCTATAATTTTAAGGATGAAAACAAACTTTTTGATTATAAGTATAATGGTGGCGTTAAACCGATTCGCTATGAAGACGGTCTTTTAACTGGAGACGATACTAATATTTCGTGGCAGTTTAGTTTTTTATCAAGTGGAAGATATAATATTTATCTAACCTATTTGTGCGAAGACGATGTTGCTAGTTTTCCTAGCAAGGGAAAAGGTTTAGAAATAGAGCGAACTATTAAAATAAATGGAGAGCTCCCTTATACCGAAGCAGAAAATATTAAAATTGCAAGACAATACCAAGATGATGTTAGTGGCAACTTTTTAACTAATGCTAGCGGTGATGAGATAAGACCTAAGCAAGTTGAAGTAAAAGATATCCAAAGAACGCCTTTGATGGATTATGAACGCTATATTTGCGAACCGCTAGAATTTTACTTTGAAGAAGGAGAAAATACCTTATCGATTATTAGTACTAAAGAGCCACTGCTTATTAAAAATATTGAAATTCTGCCAGTTAGGCCAATTAAAAATTATAAAGATCAATTAAAAGATTGGCAAGGGCTTGGTTATAAGCCAGTTGAAAATATTGCAATTACTACTGAAGCAGAACATATTTATCGCAAAAATACGCCAGTTTTAATCCCGCTAGAGCTAAATACGCAAGCAAAAGCTAGCCCATATAATAATGGTAATAAAGCTAAACTTAATGTCGTAGGAATTTATTCATGGCGCTTACCGGGATATGCTCTTACCTATAAAATAAATGTTCCTAAGCAAGGCTTATATGCTCTAACGATAAAAGGTATGCAAAATATTAAAGAGTCTGGTTTTGTTTCAAGACAAATCTTAGTCAATAATGAAATTCCTTTTAGAGAAGCCAGTTATTTAAGCTTTAACTATACTAATGATCTAAATAATTACACATATAAAGATGGTAAAACCCAATATTTATTTTATCTAAAAGAAGGCACTAACTACATTACTTTTAATAACTCACTTGGTAATATTGCTACTCCTTTAAGAGAGTTAAAACATTTAACTAATGCCCTAAATAAAATTTATTTAAAAATTATTAAGTATACTTCAGTTAACCCAGATTATAATAGAGATTACCAAATTGCTAAAAGATATCCAGAGTTAGTAGAAGAGCTAAATAAACACGAAGCCAAGCTAACTAAGATAATTGAGTGGTATCAAGGAGTAAATAAGGCTAAGGGTAATTTATCAGGTTTATATAATATTAAAAGACAGTTAAATAAATTTATCAAAAATATTGAATCTATTATTTATGAGCTAGGCTCATTTCAATCTAATATATCTGCACTTGGTACATGGCTTTTAAAAGAACAAGAACAACCATTTACTATGGACCAGTTTACATTCCATTCGGTTGATTATAAGCTAAAGCGAGCAAGAGGCAATTTATTTGAGAATATGTGGCTTAACTTTACTAAATTTATCTTTTCTTTTTCTAATAAAACTAACATTGCTGGTAACATTAAATCTAAAAAGAAGTTAACGGTTTGGATTACTGCAAGTAGGGATAACGCTAATATTCTAAGACGAATTATTGATGAGGAATTTAGAGATAAAATAGGAATAAATTTAGATGTAGTTTCTAAAGAGGCCCTTCTTAAAGCAACTATTGCAGGCCAAGGCCCTGATGTAGCCTTGTCCGTTCCTGAAGGGACTCCTATTGATTTTGCCTTTAGAAAAGCAGTATATGACCTCTCAACTTTTAGTGATTTTAATGAGGTTAAAAAACGCTTTTACGACTCGGCTATGGATCCTCTTAAATTAGTAAGAAATAATAAAACTAGCTACTACGGTTTACCAGAACAGCAAATATTTCCGCTATTATTTTATAGAAAAGACATTTTTAAAGACCTAGGTTTAGAAGTTCCTAAAACTTGGGAAGAGCTAGCTAAAGTAATGAATACCCTAAATACTAATAATTTTAATTTTTATATTGAATCGGGAGTTGCGGCTCTAACTGACACAACTACTATGCAGGCTTTAGCAAATAGTGTTAATGTTGGTTTATTTTCTACTCTTTTATATCAAAACGGAGGCAGATTTTATACTAAAGATTTTAGAAGTTCTGCTCTTGATAGTAAAGTGGCACTAAAGAGTTTTAATACCTTTACTGAATACTTTACTCAATACAAACTACCAGTTAAGGCAGATTTTGTTAATAGATTCAGATCAGGTGAGATTGCAATGGGTGTTATTGATTATTCAACTTATAATACCTTAAGTGTATTCGCACCTGAGATTAAAGGCCATTGGGGGATTGCTAATATTCCAAGCTACGATGGTACTCCAGGACTAACCCAAGGAAGAACTAACGCAGTAGCAATGATTTTAAAAAATTCTAAAGAGCCACAGCTTGCATGGGAGTTTTTAAAATGGTGGACCAGTGATAAAACACAAATATATTACGCAAGAGAGTTAGAAACTATTATTGGTCAAGCAGCAAGATATACTACTGCAAATATCAATGCATTATCAAAACTATCATGGCCATCAAAAGATTTAGATGTAATAAGTAAACAGATGCAAAAAACATTTGGTATTCCACAAGTTGCAGGTGGATATATGACTACAAGACAAGTTAATTATGCTTTCTTAAAAGTAGTAAATAACGGAGAATCACCATATGATATAATGCATGAATATATTGAAGAAATAAATAAAGAGATCTTAATTAAAAGGAAGGAGTTTGGGTTTGAATAAATTATTTATTAAAAATATAATCTTTTTAATAATAATTAGCACAATGCTAACTTTTTTAGTTGCAGCCAAACCCACTGCCTACGGTTATGATTATTATAAACAAATTAAAGCAGCTCCTGCAAGTTATAACAGAAGCAAACACTTTAATTATTATAACTTAGGATTTAACAAACAAAACGAAGTTATGAGTGACTTATTAGTTGCAGATAATTATAAATTCATTACTACTAAAAATACTATTTATATCTATGATAAAGACTATAACTTAATATATAAAACAAACCCTAAATTTAATGGCTTTAATAAATTTATCTCAAAAGATAATACGGAGACAGAATTTGATGAAATATCATCACTTGCTTTTATGGATAATAAATTATATGTAGCAAATATCTCTGATGAACAATCTAAGATTTTAGTATTTGATTTAATTAAATTATTAAATGATAAAGACATAAAAGTTATCCAAGAACTTTATTTAGATAATAATTCTAATGTGCCTGGTATTAAAGAAGTTGGTTTTACTCCCTTAAAAGTAAGAGTATCAAAAACAGGTACTATTTATGTAATTTGTAGAAACCTTGTTGAAGGAATACTTGAGCTTGATGAAAACAATAACTTTAAAGGTTTTATTGGAACTAACAAAATTACACTATCTGCCCTTGAGTCTTTTTGGCGTAAAATTGCTCCAGATAACGGGAGTAAGAAAAAATATATTCCTACTACCTTCTCATCAATGGCACTAGATAATAGAGGCTTTTTATATGTTACAACTAGTTCTAAAGATAGTAAACCAATTCAGAAGTTAAACTTTAAAGGTGAAAATGTCTTAGTTGAAAATGGTAATACAAAAGTAGTTGGTGATATTTATGATAATCCTAAGTATCAATCAAGTTTTGAAGATATAGATGTAAATGAGTATGGCGTATACTTAGCACTTGATTATTCAGTAGCAAGTGAAAAAGATGGTGAATTTGTCCCTAAATCAAGAATTTTTGCTTATAATAGCTCAGGTGATCTTTTATATATAATTGGTGCTAAAGGACGCGACTCTTATGATTTTTTAGCTAACCCGAAAGTAGTTAGATGGGATCAAGAGAAAATAGTTGTACTTGATAATGGTAATAACTTATCACGCTTAATTGAGTTTGCTCCAACTAAATATGGAGAAAATATTAATAGTGCAGTTGCACTTTACGAAAAAGGAGAGTTTTCTCAAGCTAAACCTTATTGGGAACAAACTCTATTAAGTAATTCTAATAATGAACTTGCTTATATTGGCCTTGGTAAAATTGCCCTAAGAGAACAAAATAATAAAGCCGCTCTTGAGTATTTTAGTAAAGGCAATAGTAGAATCTATTATTCAAAAGTTTATAAAAAAATAAGAAATGAACGCTTAGGTAGAGTAATGATTCCTGCTTTAATTGGCTTTATTACTTTAATTGTTATTAGTAGAGGAGTAGTTTATTGGTGCAAAAAAAGATAAATATATATGATGAAATAGCGTTACCACATCGCATCTTAGTAAGGCCGTTTAAGACATTTGAACAAATAAAAGAAAAACAAATTGGAACTATTACTGGAGCTAGCATTCTTTTATTATTATATTGTTTTATTAATGTTTTAGTATATCAATATATGGGGTTTATTTTTAATAGTAATAATCCTAATAATCTAAATATGCTACTAATTATTGCTACCTCGCTTATTCCAATTGTTATTTTTAATTTAGCTAATTTAGCAATAACTTCATTTTTAGATGGTAAAGGAACTTTTGAAGAGATATATAAAGTAATTGGATATTCACTATATCCCCTAATTATTGCTAAATTAGTAATGATTGGTATTTCTAACTTTGCAATTGCTGATGAGCTTAGTTTAATTACTACAATCTATATTGGTGGAGCAGTTATCTCAGGCTTAGTTTTTTTTGTAGGACTTGGAGTAATTCATGAGTATGGTTTAGGTAAAAATTTACTATCTTTATTATTAACATTTGTTGCAATGCTAGTAATTATTTTTATTTTTCTTTTAGTAGTAAATCTAATTGCGCAACTATTAGGTTTTTCCCAATCAGTAATTAAAGAAATAATTTATCGAATTAGAGGTTTTTAATGAAGAAGAAATTATTACTATCAGTAAATAAAATTGTAATCTTATCCCTATTAGGAGCAACCCTTTTATTTATTGTGGTTCTTTTAATAGTAGATGTATTTAAATATCGTTTAAAGGCTAATGTTCAAGGAGAATCTCCTTTATTTGAACAAGGCACTTTAATAAACCCCTATAGTGACGAAGAAAAAATTCTTTATAAAAATGATGCAGCCGAGTTTTATTTTGATTATATGACTACTAATGTAATAGTTAAAAAAAATGGCAAAAAATTTGAAACTATTCCATATACTTATTTTAAAAGTTTAGATAAAGATAAGTTTCATAGACCTAAATATGATTTTAGAAAGTTTATAAGTGATCCTAACTATCTTTTAGATAGCTCTAAGCAAAAGTATTTATCACCAATAAATATATCATATATTTATAGAGGAATTGATATTCCTGTTAAATTAGATGGCTTTAGATCATCTATACTAACAAATAGTTATAAAGTTTATCGACTTAAAGATGGAATTAGGGTAGAATATGATCTTGCGGAGCGTACCCCACACCTATCATGGATACCCCATACTATTAAAAAAGATGAATATTTAAAGATGATAAACGATAATCCATCATATAAATACTACTTAGAACAAGTATATAACTATGAGCCTAACCAAGAACTAACTGTAATTAAAGAAAACCCTAAACAAGAATATATTGATAAAGTATATGAACTATGGACTACTAAGTATAAATTAACTGATGAAGAGTTAATTAAAAAAAATAAATTATACTCAATTACCCCAAGGTTAATTAAAAAGCCACGCTTTATTATTCCAGTTGAATATAGACTTACAAGTGATGGTAATCTAGATGTAAAAGTCCAAACTTCAAGAATTAAAGAACTATCACCTGATGCAGGTAATTTAACGCTTAAGTTAACTGAGATAAACCTGCTACCTTATTTTATGAAAACAAGTAGTACAAACTATGCTAAAAATGAATTATTTAAAGAAAGATTTAAAGATGACTATCTATTTGTTCCTGATGGAATGGGGGCAATAATAAAACCAAGTAAAGTAATTCAAAGTAGTGTTATTAATTTAAATTTTTATAATAACAATCAATTAAAAAGGCAAAATATTAATGAAGCTAATTTATTAGAAAATAATCTTTTACCTTTTTTTGGAATTGGTTCAAATGATAGCGCTATTTTAGGTGATCTTAAATCAGGGGTTGGGATGGCTAATCTTGAAGTAAAAAATGAGCAATTTGTTTATCACCAGAATCTTACTTTTAAATTAAAAGAATTTGAGAAATATGAATTTGTCAAAGGACAGGAAATTATTGGCTATGAGCCAATAAATAAAAAAGATAATATTAGTATTACCTATTATCTTTTTGCTAAAAAAGCCACTTATTTTGATTTTATAAAATACTTACAAAATATTTATTTTACAACTAAAAAAAATACCTTTAATCCAGTAATGTTTGATGTTATTGGTGCTATTAAATCTAAAGAGCATATCTTAGGGATTCCATATAACAAAGTATATTCACTAACTAGTTATACTGAATTTAAAAAGATTCAAGATATTTTTACAGGCAGCTATACTTACAAATATAGTGGCTTCACTAAGGGGGGCTTAAATAGTTATAATACAACTAAGATATCTTATGAAAGTGCCTTAGGAAGTAAAAAAGAATATAGGGAGTTATTAAATAGTAGTACTTATTTAGATCTTAATATGTTATCGCACTACACTAAACAAGAAGGATATTTTAAAAAAGAGCGGCACGGCGTTAAGTTAATTGGTGGCGTGGCTGCTTCATTTAGTAGCTATAACCGAAGAGATCTAACTAGTTCTAAAGATAATAACTACTACTTGATCTCACCTAATTATTTGAATAGTTATGCTGATTATTTTCTTAAAAATATTAAGCTAAAAAATTACTCAATAAGTGATCTAGGAAATAATACTATTGCTAGCTACACTCAAGATATCGCCTCAGTTGATTATGGCTACTATGTACAAAGTGAAGTTGCTAAGCAAATTAGAAAGCAAGGTAATTTATTATTATCTAGTAGTTATTTTCATATTGCTAGATATGCAACTACCCTAGAAAATATGCCCCTTAGTACTAATTCATATTTAGCCTACTACCAAGAAATTCCCTTCTTACAATTATTATTTGCTCCATTTATAAATATCTATTCTAGGAGTTTGAATATCGAGTATAATAATTCAATTAAGAAAGCACTTCTTTATGCTAAGATGTCGCAAAGTGGTCTTAAATACACCCTTACTTATAATCACTCAGTATTAACAAAAGAATCACCGTTTAATTATTTATATGGAACAAGTATTCAAAATACTGATTTAGTTAATGCGATAAATAATAACTATAAGATATTAAATGAATATCATAATGATGAGATAGTTAACCACGAGCTTATTGAGCAAAATAAATTTAGGGTTAGTTATAAATCAGGGATAAAAGAAATATATGATTTAGATAAATTAGAAACATATGTAGAATAAAAGGACTAATGAATAAAAAAATAAAAAAGCAAAAAATTAAATTAGGTTATGAAAAGAAAAGAGAACTATATTCTTTTCTTTTTACCATCCCTTTTATTATTGGTTTCTTACTATTTTTCTTATATCCACTGATTAGAACCTTTTGGCTTTCTTTTTTAAAACAAGATAGTATTACTTTTAAATATTCTAATGTAGGTTTTACTAATTATAAATTATTATTTACTAATTTTAATGCCCAACTTGATGGAGTTGATTATCCTTTTACTAGAGTATTAACTGAGTCAACTTTAATGGTCTTAATTGAGCTCCCGTTTATTATTATCTTTAGTTTAATTATTGCTTTAATTCTTAATCAAAAATTTAAAGGAAGAGCTATTGCAAGAACCATCTTTTTATTACCTATTATTTTTGGTAGCGGAATTATTGCATCTCTTGCTCAAATGAACCAGCTTGATGCTTACTATAAATCAATTATTACTAATCAGAGCACTTATCAAAGGCTAAATTTAGATTATTTATTTAATTCTATTTTTATCCCATCCCAAGCAATTAAGGTGCTAAATTCATTTGTAGTAAGAGTATTTTCAATTATCTCTTTTTCAGGTGTGCAGATACTAATTTTTTTATCGGCCCTTCAATCAATAAATCCTACTTTATATGAAGTAGCTAAAATTGAAGGAGCTTCTAAATACGATGCTTTCTTAAAAATAACTATCCCTCAAATCTTACCTGTATCAATTACAACTGTAGTTTATACATTTGTTGAGATATTATATCGTTCTCCAATGACTAGTATTATTTCTTATACAAGAAAACAACAATATCCTAATGGCGGAAATGGCATTGCTTCTGCAATTGCGGTTGTATTTTTAATCTTAACTATGGTTTTATTATTTATTATTATTGGCATTTTGAAAGGACTAGATAATTATGGCAAGCGTGACAAAAATAAACGTTAAGAAAATTAAAAGAGAAGAAGCTACAAAAAATATCTTATTAGTCCTTTTTAGAACTATTTTAATTGTAGGACTTTCTTTTGTAATTTTATTTCCTATTATTAGTGCCTTAATTCCTGCTATAACTGACTATTCGTATTTAGGAGAACCTAACTCAATTTGGTTTCCTATTAAAACCTCACTATTTAATTTTAAGTTTGCCTCAACTATGATTGAGTATAAAAAGACCCTTCCATATACTATAATGTTTGCTTTAAGTATTGCTATAATTCAGGTAGCACTTGCTCTTTTTGTAGGATATGGTTTTGCAATGATGAGGTCTAAATTTAAAAAAATTTTATTTGCCTTAGTTATTCTTACTATTATTGTCCCTGCCCAGGCTTTAGCAGTACCACAGTTTTTATATTTTTCTAAAATGAAAATTATTGGTAAAGTCTCATCAATTTATTTACTAGCAGTATTTTCAATGGGTTTAAAATCAGGTTTATTTATCTATCTATTTAAACAGTTCTTCGAAGGTCTACCTAAAGAACTTGAAGAAGCTGCAACAATTGATGGCTGTTCTTATTTAGGTGTATTTTTTAGAGTAATGCTACCTAATGCAGGTTCTATGATTTTAACTGTATTTGTTTTTTCCTTTGTTTGGAATTTTGGTGATACATACTATACAACTTTCTTTGCAGAAAAAGCTAATTTATTAGCCCCAAAAATTCAGGATACTATTTTCTTTGATCGTAAAATTCAGGGGATGTTTGCAGGAATTACTTTTTTAAAACCAACTGAAATGCCAAGCCTATTTCCAG
>CAUTQZ010000003.1:0-137971 GCA_963540875.1 uncultured Acholeplasmataceae bacterium
GTACGAAAGTAGGGCTTAGTGATCCTACGGTTCCGCGTGGAAGGGCCGTAGCTCATCGGATAAAAGCTACCCTGGGGATAACAGGCTAATGGCTTCCAAGCGTTCACAGCGACGAAGCCGTTTGGCACCTCGATGTCGGCTTGTCACATCCTGGAGCTGGAGCAGGTTCCAAGGGTTGGGCTGTTCGCCCATTAAAGTGGCACGCGAGCTGGGTTCAGAACGTCGTGAGACAGTTCGGTCTCTATCCGTCGTGGTCGTTAGAAATTTGCGAGAAGTTGCTCCTAGTATGAGAAGACCGGAGCGAACGCACCGCTGGTCTGCCAGTTGTCATGCCAATGGCATAGCTGGGTAGCTAAGTGCGGAAGGGATAAGCGCTGAAAGCATATAAGTGCGAAGCCCCTCTCAAGATGAGATTTCCTTAAGACTCCTTGTAGACGACAAGGTCGATAGGTCAGGTGTGTAAGTATAGTGATATATTGAGCTAACTGATACTAATAAGTCGAAAACTTAAAAACAATTTGCAGAATTTATCTAGTTTTGAAAGAAATCTGGTGGCAATGGCAAAGTGGCAACACCTGTTCCCATTCCGAACACAGCAGTTAAGCACTTTAACGCCGAAAATAGTCCTACGGGGCAAAGATAGGAAGCTGCCAGTTTCTCTTTCATAAATGCCTACATAGCTCAGTTGGTTAGAGCACTTGACTGTTAATCAAGGGGTCCTAGGTTCGAGTCCTAGTGTGGGCGCATTAAAATAAACTACCTTTATTTAAAGATAGTTTTTTTTTATTAATAGCTTGCTATTTTATTTTAAAGTAATCAAGATATGTTTTAAATTTGTCTTGAGCACTAAGGCAAGTATCTATTAAAAAATTAGGATCATCTTCCCAATTTTTTAATCCACGGTAATAAAAAAGTTTAATATTATCATTAATTATAAATGGGATTATATTCTGCTTTAAACATTCTTTAAACATTATTAGTCGCCCAACTCTTCCATTACCATCTTGAAATGGATGAATTTTTTCAAAGCGATAATGAAACTCAATTATTATATTAGCTGTTTTTACTTTTATTGAGTTATACCAATTAAGTAAATTACTCATCTCTTTTTTTACATTTTGAGGACTAGTAGTAGGATAGCCTCCTACTTCATTGGGGTATTTTTTATAATCTCCAACTATAAACCAATCATTTGCAGTATCAAATGTATTAATTTTTAAAATAAAATGTATTTGCTTAATCAATTTTTCACTTAGATTATAATTTGCTTTATCTATTATAAAATCTAAACATCTAAAATGATTTACTACTTCAATAATATCATTTACATTGGTACTTTTATCTTCTAGAGCGATAGTATTTGTTTCATAAATAAAACGAGTCTGATCAAGAGTTAGTTTACTACCTTCAATATGATTAGAATTATATGCAAACTCAACTTGTAGCTTATGATAGATACTACCTTTAAGTTTTAACTTTTTTTGTTCTCTTAAAGTTTTTAGTAAACTATTTTTTTCTTTTCTTTCTATAGGAGGACTAGCTAAAAAAGGAATATAATATATTTTCCCTATTTTTTTAACTCCTTTTATTTTTCCTAAATAACAATAGTTTCTAATTGTTCTTGTTGGTATATTCCATTTTTTTGATATTTCTGATATTTTTAAATATTTCATAATATTATTATATAACTATCGGCAAAATAATATTATTTTTTAGGTTTATATATAATATTGCCGATAATATTTTTAGACTATTGCTTTTTTTATTAGTTTATGCTATCATATAAAAGGTGATTTAATGATTACAATATATATAACACCTAGCTGTTCATCTTGCAGAAAAGCAAAAAAATGGCTAGAAGAACATAGAATTCAATATCAAGAAAAAAATATCTTTCACGAAGATCTTAAGTATGAAGATATTCTTGAAATGGTTAAATGTGCTGAAGAAGGTTTTGACGATATTATTTCAACTAGATCTAAAGTAATAAGAGAATCTAATACTGTTTTAAGTAATCTTACCATTAAAGAAGCAATTAACTTTGTCCTGCAAAATCCATCAATTTTAAAACGCCCTATTATTATTGGTAATGGTAAAATTCAAGTAGGATATAACGAAGAAGAAATTAGAGTATTTATTCCTCGCGATCTTAGAAGAAGAATAATGTATGAAAAAACGACCCAAAATGAAACTGAATATCGAGAACTAATTGATAGATATTATCGTGAATTAGAAGAAAAAAGCAAGGAATAATTTATAATAATAGATTTGTGATAAAATATAAATAATATATATAAGGAGTGAATGTAATGGCTAAAAAAACAATTAAAGTAGCAATTAATGGATTCGGTAGAATCGGAAGACTTGCATTTAGACTAATGCATGAAGACCCTCAATTTGAGGTTGTAGCAATTAATGACTTAACTGACGCAGAACAACTAGCTTACCTATTAAAGTATGATACTGCTCATGGCAGATTTCATGCTGACGAGATTTCTTTTAAAGAAAATTTTATTACTATTGGTAAATCTAAAGTTGAAGTTATTTCTGAAAAAGATCCTAAAAATCTTCCTTGGGGAAAATTAGGTATTGATGTAGTGTTAGAATGTACTGGATTATTTGTAGATAAAGAAAAAGCTAGCTGGCATTTAGAAGCTGGTGCTAAAAAAGTTTTAATTTCTGCTCCTGCAAAAGGCGATCTTAAAACTGTTGTATTTAATGTAAACGATGAAATCTTAACAAAAGATGATAATGTAGTATCTGCTGCAAGTTGTACTACTAACTGCTTAGCTCCTGTAATTAAAGTATTAGATGATAACTTTAAAGTAGTTCGCGGTGCAATGACTACCGTTCATGCATATACTGCTGATCAAATGCAAGTAGATGGTGCTCACAAAAAAGGAATTTATTCTCGTCGTGGTAGAGCATGTGCACAAAATATCGTACCTGCATCAACTGGAGCTGCTAAAGCAATTGGTTTAGTACTACCTCATCTAAAAGGTAAATTAGATGGATGTGCACTAAGAGTTCCAACTGTAACTGGCTCAATTGTTGATTTAACTGTTGAACTTGAAAAACAAACTTCAATTGAAGAGATAAATAAAGTATTTGCTAAAGCAAATAGTGAAACTCTTAAATATACTGAAGATCCAATTGTATCATCAGATGTTATTGGCGAAACTCACGGATCAATCTTTGATGCTCATCAAACTCAAATCGTTGAAGTTGAGGGCAAACAATTAGTTAAAGTTATGGCTTGGTATGATAACGAAATGAGCTATACTGCTCAAATGATTCGTACCCTTAAGAAGTTAGCTTCATTTTAATTAGTAAGTATTTATAGGGGAGATTTTCTCCCCTTTTTATTTATATGATAAATAAAAACTTTAGAAAGTATACATGGGCTAATTTTTTTAAATATCTTAATCAAAAAGAATATTTTAAGAGGTTAATGTTTTCTATTAATAATTTATATTTTACTGAATCAATTTGTCCTAAAAGAAAAGATTTATTTAAAGCCTTTTTATTAACACCACTTAAGAGTGTAAAAGTAGTTATAATTGGGCAAGATCCATACTACCAAAAAGGAGTAGCAAATGGACTATCTTTTGCTACTAATAATAACTATTTTTCTTCATCATTAAGAAATATAAATAATTTATTATTTAATAATCTTGGACAAAAGATTAAAGATACATCACTAAATAGTTGGGCCCGCCAGGGGATTTTATTAATAAATAAAACCTTAATCGCTAAAGAAGGTAGAGCTAATTTTTATGATTATTTAGAATTTGATTATTTATTAAAAGACATTATTACTTTATTAAATAAAGTTCATACTAATTTAGTATATGTTCTATTAGGAGCAAGTGCGCTAAATTTAAAAAAATACATTGCTCCTAATAATTTAATCCTTTGTCAGTCCCACCCAAGTGGTTTAAGTAATCACAAAAAATTAGGAGAATATCCTTCGTTTAATGATTCTAATTTATTTATAAATATTAATAACTATTTAATAAAGCATAACTTAGGAGCGATAATATTTGGACAATCTAACGACTAAAAAGTTAATCCATGGTTCCCTTGCTGCAGCCCTTTCAGCAGTGATTTCTTTAACTATTACTTATATACTCCCTGTGGGGAAGAACTTTAATCTTCCTTTTTATACTATTCCTTTAATAGTTATATCTGTTCTTTATGGTGGGAAATTTGGTATTATTGTGGCCTTTATTGCCGATCTTCCGATTGGCTTTTTAGGTAAGTATGGCTATGATCCTCTTTTTGTACCACATGCTCTAATTTGGGGACTAGTGCCTGGTTTATTTAAGTTTCAACGAACTAAGCTTACTTATTATAAACTTTTAGTATCTATATTTATTACCTATCTTTTAGCCTCTCTTTTTAACTCACTTGCCATTTGGATAAGATATGGTCAAGACTTATTTAGACTATCATTATTAATAAGATGCATAAATGTAGTTATTCTTTCAATTCCACTAAGTTTTATAAGTTTTTTAATTCTTTCAAGAATAAAAAAAGAATTATTTAATTTAGAATATTCTAGGGAGTTCTCTAATGTTAAAGCCTGATAATAAAAAAGAAGTTATTATTATAGGAGCAGGACTTGCAGGTTGCGAGGCAGCATTAGTGCTAGCACGATTTGATTTTAAGATTACCCTAATTGATATGAAACCAGCAACCAAAGAGAAGGTTTTTTCTACACCTTATTTTTCAGAGCTAGTATGTTCTAACTCTCTACGCTCCCAAAATCTTCGTAATGGTGCAGGGCTTTTGAAAAAAGAATTAGCTATTCTAAGATCTCCATTAATAAATGCTGCTTATTTAAATCAGATAAGTATCGGAGATAGTTTGGTTGTAAATAGAGATGAATTTTCAAAACAAATTACTAAAGAGATCAAAGATAACCCTAATATAAAAATAGTTTGTAAAAAAGTAAGTGAGATTGATTTTAGTAGTGATTATATTTATTTAATTGCTACAGGGCCTTGTACTGATAATGATTTTTTTTATTTTTTAAATAGTTATTTTAAAACTAAAGAAATGTTTTTCTACGACGCAACTGCACCAATAATAGATGCTGCAACAATAGATTATAATATTGCTTATTATAAAAATAGGTTTGATGAAGCTAGTGATATTAAATATCTTAATTGCCCATTAACTAAGGATGAGTATAATAAGTTATACGAAAAATTATTAGAATACTCTAATTTAATTACCTACGATAAAGTCTTTGAAGGATGTATGCCGGTAGAGGTAATGGCTAAAAGAGGCTATAAAACACTTTTATATGGTCCACTTAAACCAATAGGTTTAGAACAAAATAATAAACGCCCTTATGCTGTAGTGCAGTTAAGAGCAGACAATAATTACCAAAATCTATTTAATCTAGTTGGCTTTCAAACAGGTTTAAATGAAAAAATGCAAAAAGAAATTATCTCCTTAATACCGGGGTTAAATAAAGTTAAAGTTATAAAGTATGGACGAATGCACCAATCAAAATATTTAGATGCCCCCAATTTGTTAACTAAAAATTATTCGTTTAAAGATAAAAGCAACATTTATCTAATTGGACAAATCAACGGTATTGAAGGCTATATTGAAGCCATTGCATCAGCACATTTAGCAGCCCTTGATATTATTTATCGAGCGAGTGGAAAAGAACTAAATTTAGATAATGATACTATTATTGGCTCCCTTATGAAATACTCAATTAGTGCTACAAAAAAATATCTTCCGATTAAGGCTAATTTTGGGATTATGAAAAATATATACAATGATAAAAATAAAAACGATAGGGAAAGGCAAATTGCACACGCAATTAAGATTATAGATAGTATTAGTAAGGAGTTATATGAATAAATATTTAGTATTATTTAAAGACTATCTTGCTTTTGAAAAAAGATATTCACCTAATACCCTTACTAGTTATGTAAATGATATAAGTGATTTTGAAGCTTTTATTCTAAGAGAAGAGTTTGCTCCTTCACTTGAAGAAATACCAAATGAACGTATCGCAAGACACTATATTAATTATTTAGCCAATGAAGAATATCAAAAAAAGAGTATCGCTAGAAGAATCTCCTCACTAAGGACATTTTATGATTATCTATTAAAAAATAAGGTTATAGAAAAAAACTATTTTATGTTGGTTAATATTCCTAAACTAGAAAAAAAACTACCAGAACAAATTAGTGATAGTGCAATAAATTATTTATTGTCTTCACTTGATTTATCCAAAACATTAGATTTTAGAAATTACTTAATAATAGATCTATTATACTCAACAGGTATTAGAGTATCAGAGTTAGTTAATATTAAAATTCAAAATATTAATCTAATTAGAAAAGAGATAAAAATTCTTGGTAAAGGTGCAAAAGAAAGAATGGTTTATCTACATGATATTTTAGTAGAAAACATTCAAATGTATCTGCGTGCAATAAGACATAAGTTATTAAAAAATGCTAAAGATTTAAGCACTACTTATTTAATCCTAAATCATAGTGGTGTTCAAATTAGCCCTCGTGGAGTTAGGAAAGTTTTAGCTGATATTGTTAAAAAAGCAGGTGAAACATATCGTATTTCA
Organism: uncultured Acholeplasmataceae bacterium; assembly: GCA_963540875.1. Taxonomy (GTDB): domain Bacteria; phylum Bacillota_I; class Bacilli_A; order Acholeplasmatales; family Acholeplasmataceae; genus CAUTNH01. Next base: position 6,608 of record CAUTQZ010000003.1, read on the forward strand.
CCTCATATGCTACGACATTCTTTTGCTACAGAAATGTTAAATAATGGAGCAGATATTAGAGTAGTACAAGAACTACTTGGTCATGAAAACTTATCTACTACTCAAATCTATACCCATGTATCAAACCAGGAGATGATTAGAAAATTTAACTTATATAACCCTAGAAATAAAAAGGAGTAATATGAAAAGATATTTTAAAATTATTGATGAATATAAAAATAATAATATTAGTATTCCTAAAAGACAAACTAAATTTTCAGCAGGTTATGATTTTGAAGCAGCAACTGATATACTACTTAACCCTATGGAGATAACTATGATTCCAACTGGTGTTGCAGCCAAGTTTCCATCTAATGAAGTACTCCTTATTTTCCCAAGATCATCTTTAGCAATAAAGAAAAAGTTAGTTTTAATTAACGGTGTAGGAGTAATTGATAGTGATTATTTTAAATCAGATAATCAGGGTCATATAATGTTTCCAGTCCTAAATTATTCTAAAGAGATAGTAGAAATTAAAAAGGGTGAGCGGGTAATGCAGGGTATTTTTTTAAAATTTAAAAAAGTATCACAAGAAATTTTATCAAATAATTTACGCACTGGAGGATTTGGTTCTAGTGATAAAAACTAATTTTAAACTAAAATTACTTTGCTGTGATAGAATATATAGATGTTAATAAACAGGTTTTAGGTTTTCTTATGCCGAGTGCCATTGTGGTGGCTAAGATAATAAAGCCGAAGAAAAAACGAAAGGAAAATGATAAAATATGTCAGTAATTTCAGTAAAACAATTACTAGAAGCAGGAGTGCACTTCGGACACTACACAAATCGTTGGGATCCAAGAATGAAAAAATATATATTTACCGCAAGAAATGGTATTTATATAATTGATCTACAAAAAACCGAGGAACTAATTAATGTTGCTTACCAAGAAATCCTTCGCATTGTGAAAAATGGTGGTAAGGTATTATTTGTTGGAACTAAAAAACAAGCACAAGAAATAGTAAAAGAAGTAGCAACTAAAACTAAACAATATTATGTTGATAATCGTTGGTTAGGTGGAACACTAACTAATTTTAAAACAATTAGAAAAAGAATTAAGTTTTTAGAAGATGTTGAAAAACTAATTGCAAGTGGTGAGATTAAATCATACCCTAAAAAAGAAGTTCAAGATATTCTACGAAAGAAAAATAAACTAGATCTAAACCTTACAGGTATTAGAAAAATGGAAAACCTACCAGATGCACTATTTATAGTTGATCCTACTAAAGAGCTAAATGCTATTCAAGAGGCTAAAAAAATTGGTATTCCTGTTTTTGGAATTTGTGATACTAATGCTAACCCAGAAGTACTTGATTATGTAATTCCATCAAACGATGATGCAATAAGAGCAGTTAAGTTAATTATTCAAGTAATGGGTAATGCTATTATTGAAGGCCAAGGTGGCACAGTAGAACCTATCTTTATTGAAGAAACTTCTGATGATGTTAGAAGAATCGATAAAGATAAAAGAGCTAATCAAGAAGGCATTAAAAATTATGCCAAGGCTAATTTATCTAAACGTGATGAGGTAAAAGAAAAAGCTCCTAAAACAAAAGTAGAAAAAGCAGCAAAAGAAGAAAAGCCTACAAAAGATGCTAAAGTAAAGGCTGCAAAAGAAGATAAAGCAGTTAAGGATAAAGATGTTAAAACATCAAAAACAACTAAGGCTAAGGAAGAAAAGCCTGCTAAAGAAAAAGCAGTAAAAGAGGCTAAGCCTAAAGTAGAAAAGGCTGCAAAAGAAACTAAAGCAAAAGAAGAAAAACCTGCTAAAGAAAAAACAGTCAAAGATACTAAACCTAAAGCAGAAAAACAAGCTAAAGAAACTAAGGAAAAAGCAACTAAAGAAGGAAAGCCTGCAAAAGAAAAACCAGCTAAAGAAACTAAGGAAAAAGCAGCAAAAGAAGAAAAGCCTGCTAAAGCAAAAGTAGAGAAAAAAGCAGCTACTAAAGAAGAAAAACCTAAAAAAGAAAAGTCAGCCCCTAAAAAGACTGCAAAATAATTATTAAAGGGGGACTCCCCCTTTTTTAACAAATGGAGTATTATGGAAGAAAATAAACTAATTGAAGAACTAGTAAAAATTAAACCTTCTGCCCTACAAATGGCAGTAGAAGAAAACCCCTATTATGCTTTTATTCATTTTGGAATAAATACTTTTACTAATCAGGAATGGGGTAAAGGTAATGAAGATATCTCTATTTTCAATCCCCTTTTATTAAATACTGATAAATGGTGTAGAGTTTTAAAAAAAGCAGGTTTTAGCGGCGTTATTTTTACTGCAAAACATCACGATGGCTTTTGTTTATTCCAAACTAAAACCACAGATTTTTCAATTAAAAATACTCCCTATAAAGATGGTAAAGGCGATATAGTAAAAGAACTATCTGAATCTTGTGCTAAATATAATCTTAATTTTGGTCTTTACTTATCACCATGGGATATGAACTCACCTTTATATAATACAACAGATTATGACTCATTTTATTTATCCCAATTAAGAGAATTATTAACTAACTATGGTCAAATAAATATGTTATGGTTAGATGGTGCTAATGAAAACAAAGATATAAAATACAATCTTAAAAAATATATTGAATTAGCCAAAGAGCTACAACCTAATATTTTAGTATCTAACCTAGGACCTGATATTAGATGGTGTGGTAATGAAGAAGGTAAAAGTAGAACTAGTGAATACTCAGTAGTTCCTAATATCGATTTTCTAAGTGATAATGAAACCTTAGATCGCACCCTACCAGATTTAGGCTCAAGAGAGTTTTTAAAAAATTATTCACACTTTATTTACTATCCTCAAGAAGTAGATGTCTCTATTAGACCTGGTTGGTTTTATCATGAAGATGAAAATAAAAAAGTAAAAAAGATTAATGAATTAATGAAAATTTATTATAATTCAATTGGTAATAATTCATTTCTTTTATTAAATATCCCACCAAATAAAGATGGAGTAATAAGTCCAATTGATATTAAACAATTAAATAAATTTGCAAAAGAACAAAAAAAGTTTACTACTTTACAAGTTCAGGATATTAGAACTACATTTCTTCCTCAAAATAATAATTACTATTATTACATAAAATTCCCGCAAACAAAAATTGATACCCTTCTTTTGCAAGAAGATACATCATTTTCACAAAGAATTGAAGAATTTAAATTATATTGTGAACAAAAGCTAATTTATGAAGGAACAACGGTAGGTTTTAATAAAATAATTAAATTTGATAAAATAAAAACAGATACCCTTACCATTGTAGTTACTAAATCAAGATTTGAACCACACCTAAAAACTATTAGAGTTATAAAGTGTGGAACTTATAATATAAAATAAATAGGAGGAATATATATGGCAGTAAGTGCACAACAATTAAAAGAATTAAGAGAACTAACTGGAGCAGGAATGCTTGATTGCAAAAAAGCTTTAGAAGCAACCGGTGGAGATATTGCAAAAGCAAAAGATTTTCTAAGGGAAAAAGGACTAGCTAAAGCCCAATCTAAAGCATCGAGAATCGCTGCAGAAGGTTTATGTATTTTCACATCAAAAAATAACGAAGGATATTTATTTGAGCTAAACTCAGAAACTGACTTCGTTGCTAAAAACGATGAATTTATCAATCTTACTAAGGAAATTGGAGAGCTTTTATTAAAAAATAAAGTTCAAAATACTGAAGAAGCTCTTAAATTAGTTTGTGCTGATAAGCAAATAGTTGCTGATAAAATTGCAAGTTTAACTGCAAAAATAGGTGAAAAAATTACTCTTAGAAGAGTACTTAATCTTAAAAAAACTACTGAGCAATCATTTAATGTTTATTCACATCAACAAGGTAGAATTGTTGCAGTAGTTATTCTTAATACTAAAAATGAACAAGTAGGACTTGACATGGCGATGCAAGTTGCAGCGCTTAATCCTTTATATCTTGCTCCTCAAAATGTTCCTAGTGAAGAAGTTGAAAAAGAAAAACACATTCTTAAAGAACAAGTTATTAAAGAAGGTAAACCTGCTAATGTTGCAGAAAAAATTGTTCTTGGTAGAATGAATAAATTCTACGAAGAAATTTGCTTACTTAATCAAGCCTTTATTAAAGATGGCTCCCTAAAAGTTGAACAATACCTAAAAAATAATAAGGCTGAAGTTATTAGTTATACTAGATATCAAGTAGGCGAAGGAATTGAAAAAAGAGTTGTAGATTTCGCAAAAGAAGTGCAAGAACAAATGGGTAAATAACCCAAATGAAACAAAGATTACTTTTAAAATTAAGTGGAGAAGCACTAAAGGGTGAGAATGGAATTATTTCTTACCTAACGCTTGAAAAAATTGCTAAACAAATTAAATTGTTAGTTAAGGCTAATTTTAATTTAGCAATTGTTATTGGTGCGGGTAATATTTTCCGCGGTGCAACAGCCGAAAAATTAGGTATGGATAGATCGCAGGCCGACTACATGGGAATGTTAGGTACTTTAATGAACTCGTTAGCAATGCAAGAAGTATTAGAAAAAATATCCATTCCTACCAGGGTTATGACCTCACTTGAGGTTAATAAGGTTGCCGAAACATATATTAGAAGAAGAGCACTAAGACACTTTGAAAAGGATAGAGTCTTAATTCTTGCAGGTGGTACTGGTTCACCTTACTTTTCAACTGATACAGCCGCAGCCCTAAAAGCAGCAGAGCTAGATATTAAAAAGATCCTAGTTGCCAAAAATGATGTTGATGGTGTTTATTCGGATGACCCTAAGGTTAATAAAGATGCTAAATTATATAAAAAAATAACCTACCAAGAAATTTTAGAAAAACATTTAAAAGTAATTGATCAAACAGCAGCAAGTATCTGCAATGAAAATAAAATTGAAATGCTTGTTTTTAATATGAATAATGATGATAATATTCAAAAGATTATCAAGAATATCGATTGTGGAACAATTGTTAGTTATAAATAGGTGAGATTATGGATGAAAAAATTGAAGAATTATTATTAAATACAGAAGAAAATATGCAAAAAGCTCTTAAGGCTTTAGCTAATGAATTCTCGTTAGTAAGATCAGGCAGAGCAAATCCTAAAGTTTTAGATTGCATTAAGATCTCTTACTATGGCGCTGAGACCCCAATCAATCAAATTGCAACTATTCAAGTGCTTGAAGGTACTCAACTTTCAATTAAGCCTTTTGATAAATCAACCCTAACTTTAATTGAAAGTGCTATTAATGCATCTGATATCGGACTTCCTCCGGTTAATGATGGTAATGTTATTAGACTAAACTTTCCTAAATTAACTGAAGAAAAACGTAAAGAGATCGTAAAAGAAGTAGAGAAAAAAGCAGAAATGGGCAAAGTGTTTATAAGAAACGAAAGACGAAATGCTAACGATGCTTTAAAAAAATTATCATTACCTGAAGATCTAGAACACTCAACTAGCGATGATATTCAAAAATTAACTGATGATTATATTCAAAAAGTAGATAATCTTACTAAAGAAAAAACACAAGAGGTCTTAAAAATATAAAAGCTCCTAAGGGGCTTTTTTGCTAAATGAAAAAACGACTACCTACTGCAATAATACTAATAGCTTTATTAACACCGATACTTATTTTAAATTTTAAGTATCAAAGTTATGAACCATTTAAACTAATATTTATTATTTTAGTTGGTTTTTTTAACGCCTTTGCAACTTATGAACTAACTAAAATTTTTGAAAAAAATTATAATTTAAATCTTTTTAATAAAATTTTATTATGGCTTGCCTCACAATCAATTTACATCTTTTTTCTAAATTTCAAATTGGCTATTTATCCGAACTACTACCAAAGTGAGCTATTTAATTTAGTCTTTATTTTATTAGCAATTATAAATCTATTATTGTTCTTAATTATTAACCCAACTATTTTATTAAATAGAAAAAATTTATTCTTATTTTTATTAACTATCTTTTACCCCTCAATTGGTTTTGGAGCTATTAGTAGCCTTAGAATTGGTGGCTCTATTTATATTTTATTTGCCATTGCAATATGTGCATTAACTGATACCTTTGCATATTTTAGCGGAATGCTTTTTGGTAAACATAAAATGGCACCAAAAATATCTCCTAAAAAAACCTGGGAGGGAGCAGTTGGCGGAACTACTATGGCTACAATAATTTGTGTGCCACTATTTGTTTTTTATCATAAGCTATTTAATTTTAATTCTAATATCCTAGATGCAACTAGTAATATCTTTAAGTATACTTTTATGCAGGACACCAAGGTACATTATCAAATATTAGTTTTAATTCCGTTAGTTATTATGTTATCAATTATCGCACAATTAGGTGATCTATTTGCTTCCAGTATTAAGCGAGATAGTAATATTAAAGATTATTCTAATCTAATGCCAGGTCATGGCGGAGTATTAGATCGCTTTGATTCACTTATCTTTGTAGCAGTTTTAATCTTTTTATTTAGAGTTTTTTTATGAAAACAATTATTTTAGGCTTTCTTGGATCGGTAGGAACTTCATTAAATGAAGTGCTGCCAAAGTTTATTGATAAATTAGATATTAAACTAATTTCACTTGATCTTAATAAAGAACAAAATATTAAATATTTAGATGATAATCCTATTAGTACTACATATTATTGTCCTAATGAATTAGAGTTTTTTAAAAATAGATATCCTAGTCTAAATTTTATTAGTGGTGAGGATAATTTACATAATTATATAAAAAAATTTAAGGGATTAGTAATTAATTTACTACCTTCAATAATTGGCTATAAAGCACTACTATATTCTATCAAAAAAAATAATATTATTATTACCTCACACAAAGAAGCCTTTGTAATAGATGGTGATAATATTATGCAACTGATTAAAAAAAGTAAAGTAAGAATTATTCCAGTTGATTCTGAAATATATGCATTGCGGTATTTAATAAATACTAATAAAAATATTGCTAAGTATATTATCACTGCAAGCGGCGGCGCTCTAAGAGATATTAGTCCCGATACTTTAATAACTAAAGAATTAGTCTTAAATCATCCTACATGGCAAATGGCTCCTGAGATAACAGTTTATTCAGCTACCTTAGTTAATAAAATTTATGAGTTAGTTGAAGCCCATCACTACTTTGGTATTGATTATAAAGATTTGTTAGTATTAATCAATAGAGAAAGTAGTGTCCATAGTGCTATTATTACTAATGATCAAAAAATAATTCTAAATACTTCAGTAAATAAAATGAGCCATCCAATTGAGCTGGCCCTAAACGAAGTATTTAAAATAAACAATACAACAAGATATAACTATCTTCCTAAAGCGCTTAGTTTTAGTGAAGTTAATGAGGAAAAATATCCCCTATATAAACTTGGTTTAACTATTATTAGTAATAAGGATAAATTATTAGTTTATTTTTTAAGTAATTTATATTTTGTAAATTTATTCTTAAATGATAATATAGATTTTAACCAATTACAATTAAGTGTTAATGATTGTGTAATTAATTTTAACTATCAGATATTAACTTCTAATCTCAGTTTAGAAGATAAAATAACTTTAATAAATCAAGAAATTTCAAGGAGGAAATGATGCTAGCAGTAGATATAATAATCTTTTTATTCGCCCTTATGGTGATGATTGCTATTCATGAACTAGGTCATTTTTTTGTGGCTAGATTATCAGGAGTTCTTGTTCATGAGTATGCAATTGGATTAGGTCCTAAAATATTTTCTCGTCGTTATGGTGATACTAGATATTCTTTTCGGGCTATCCCTTTTGGCGGCTATGCTGCAATGGCTGGTGAAGACGAGGCTACCTCATATGTAAAAAAAGGAGATGTAGTAGGGCTTCGTTTAGATGAGAAAAAATGGGTTAAAAATATTGTTTTAGCTCAAAATAAAAAAGCCGACCTATACGGTAAGGTTGTTGAACTAAATTTATATGATGATAGTAGAGATCTATTTATTACTATAGATAATAAATACGGCCTTTTTAAATATTTTATTACTAAAGAAATGTTTTATGTCTTTGATAAAGGAGATGATCAACAAATTGCTCCTAAGTCAAGATCTTTTGAGGCAAAACCTAAACTTGAGCGTTTTTTAATTCTTTTTGCAGGTCCAATGATGAACTTTATTTTAGCAGTATTTGTCTTTTTTATTGCTCTTTTAATTCAAGGTAAGCCACAAAAGACAAATGTTATTGGAAGAATTGATCAAGACTATCAAAAAATTCTAAGTGAGGGCGGAGTATCTAAAGGCGCACAAATTGTAGGTCTTGATAATAGCGAAGCATTTAAAAAAGATCCTAGCATAAATGGAGTCCTAAATTATTTTGCTAATCCTAGTCTAGATATAAAAGAACAATACCCTGTTGATTTTAAGTTAAAAAATGGTGAGCTAAAAACTATCAATTTAGTTCCTACGGTAATAAGTTTAAAAATAGGACTTTCAAATGAAGGGCTAAAAACCCTAAAACCTATTATTGGTAAGAGTTATAAACTGGCTAATAAGAAGATTAAAAAAGGTGATGAGATCTTAAAAATAGATGATTATAGTCCTACTAATTGGTTAGAGCTAATAAGATATCTTGATAGGGATGAAAATAGGCTAAAAACTAAGTTTAATCTTACTGTTAAACACAAAGATAATAAGGAAGAAACAATAACTCTAAATGCAATCTCAGATGATACATTAAAAGGCCAAGGAGCTCCTAGTAGTATTATTCATTTAGGACTATATGGTAAAAATCAATTTGATGTCCTTTATGCTTTTAAAGGTGCATTTACTCAAACATGGGCTAATACTAGAAAAATATTTAGGTCTCTCGGTGCACTATTATCTCCTAACTCTGGAGTCGGATTATCTGATTTATCAGGTCCTGTAGGAATTCTTTCACTAGTATCAAAAACAAGAGAGCAAGGAGTTGCAAATTTATTTCTTTTAATTGCAATCCTTTCACTTAACTTCGGTGTTATTAACTTACTTCCTATTCCTGCTTTAGACGGAGGAAGAATATTTTTCCTCTTAATAGAAACTATTACCGGAAGAAAAGTTTTCCCGAAATTAGAGAAAAGACTAAATTTGATTATGTTTATTCTTTTACTAGCCTTAATGGTAGTAATACTTGGCTTTGATATATTTAAGTTAGTATAGTTATATGAACAAATTAATGTAGGCGCTAGTCCAAAGTTCATGGTCAAGGCTTAATTATAGTCCTAGGCTCACACTAAATTGTGTGGGCTTTTTTTATGTTCTTTAATTCAAAGGATATAAAAAAAATAGGTGTTATTAATACATTTGGCCTACATAGAGATAATTCATTTGGGTCCTTAGACAAGAACCAAAAAATAATATAAATATTCTTTGCATTTAGAAAAATATGATAGAATAAATATGAGGTGAAGAAATGAACATTGGAAAGAAAATACTAAATGTATTGATAATTGTTATTTTTGCATCGTTTATTTATGGTTTTATTTCAAAAAAATCTCCACAAAAAATTGCTTTTGATTTGCTTAGACAAAGTTTAACAAATAATGAAGAAATTACTGCTTTAAATGAGGAAGAAGTAAAGCACATAACATCATTTAAAAATATTTTCTATATTGATGATGAAGGAGTTATTGATTTTTTTAATAAAAATATTGAATATAACAATAAAAAACATATTGTTTTTAGTGCTACAAAACATAATATTACATTAAAAAAAAATAATTCTTTAAATGATAAGTATAAAAAACATGGTATTAAGGACTCGAAAGAATATGTAACAGAAAAATATAATAAAAATACTAATGAAAATATAATTATAAAAAAAATATTTGATATCGAAGTAAAACCTTTTAGTAAAAAAAAGCTTAGTCTTGTTAATCCATATGAGAATTTAAACCTCCAAGATGACTTATATCAAATAGGTCAACTACATATGCCTAACTCAACCTACGGTGGCTGTGGACCTGTTGCAGAGTACATAGTACTTCAATATTTAATAAGTTCAAATGGGCTTGATAATCTATTAAAACGATCAATAATTGAAAATAGAAATATAGACTATTTAAATAAAACCTATACAGATTCAAAATTAAGTAAATTAAAATTTGCTGATTTTGTTTACTCTAACACTAATGTTTATAATTATAAACCAGATCAAACTGCAACAACGTCTAGACAATTATTAAATGGAATTAATAAATCATTAGAAGGTTTAGGATTAAAAGAAATTATAGAACCATATAGAACAAATATTTTTCAAAAAAGATGTAAAAGAGTGAAAGAAAGAATTAAAGATGGTATGCCTTCACTTATGTGGACATATAATATGAATCATATTCACGAAAGTAATCATTGGTTTGCTATATATGGTTATGAAAATTGGAAAATTTATAATGAAGAAACAAAAGAAAGTCAATATGTAACATTATATAAAATATGCGATGATCCAAGTGATACTAAAGGCCGCTATTTGAATGAGGCAGATATCAATGGCATATGGGGAACAATGGAGTTCTACACAAAAAAACATAAATTTTTTTATGATTCGGATTTCAACCTGAGGAATAATTATTACAATAATAAATATGTCGTAAAACAAATGAAAAACCAGTTTAATGAAAGTTTAGATATTAAGTACAAAAGAGTTGGTTTTATACAATCATATAATGAATTTCACAATAAAGATTTTATGTTTAATACTTTTTCTGCGGGAAGATATAATCAAAAAGATGCTTATATGACTTTTATTAGTGATTCTAAAAATATACAAGGTATTTCTTTTAATATCGCTAAATGGGGCTATTACGAAGAATTTGATAATAGTACTGATTATGTTAGTATATTATCAGGATATAATAATGAAGAAGTATATTGTTTTAAAATAAATGATCTATATAATATCAGATATGATTTGGATAAAACACCATTTTATTTAAAACTAGATAATAAAGTTAACAGGATTACTATTAAGGTTTATAAAAATACGCTTAATGAAAAAAGTAACAAAGGCAGAATTGTTATCAATAATTTAATAATCAATGAATAAGAAAAACAGTATAATAGTATTATTTTCATTTTTCTGGCTTTTAAAATTTATTATAATAAATACGGTAATAATACTGATTTTTTCAATTCTTTTTGATAGCTTTCTGGGCCATCCCCGTTTTGAATTAAAAAAATATGAATTTAATAGTGGAGAATTAAAATTTAAAAAAGGGTATAAATTTTTAAAAGAAGCATATAGTTTTAAATACGATAAGGCTATATTAGATTTTAAAGAAGTTCCTGCAGATGAAGTAAGTAAAAACGATATTGTTAATATTTTTTCAACAAATGAGCCTTATTCTTATGTTAGAATGTCTTTGGTTTTTTATAAAGATAATAAGGAATATACGGCTAATCTTTTAAACAGTTTCTCCCCACCATATAGAATTCATAATAGACATAGATACGAATATTATACAATCGATATAGAGATTAATAATATGATTTTTGAAAAGGCACTAATAATAAGTTGTGCGTCGCACTTTAGAGTTAGAGTTAGTTTAGGATAATTATGAAGTATATAAAAACCATTTATAATTTTATATTTTTAGTAGTTGCTATATTAGTAGTTTTAGTTATAAATTTTACTAAATCTAGTGCATTAGATAATTATTTATCGTATCCTATTTATGAAGGAATATACGAAAGTACTGAGGAAGTTATTTTTAAGGTCGACGATGATACAATGTATACTTCTAAGCTTAAATTAGAAATTATTAAAAACGAAGAAAAACAAAAAATAAATAAGTATTCACCATACAGTTTTAAATTTAATATAATTTTATTTACTGATAAGGAAGAAAAAATTAAAACCAGATTTGAACTATCTAAATATAATGATCGTGTTTCGTTGGATTTTACTGTAAAAGATACTTTCCAGAGTATAACTTTAATAATTAGAAAAAATTATTTATATATTCATAAATCAAATCATATAATATATCAAGGAGCCTACTCTGGTTTATATTATAAGGGTCTTGCTATAAAACTAAAAAAAAGTTAAAACTATATTTTAAAAAAATAGTGGATAAAGTTTATATTTTTATTCATACAGAAGATGAATTGTTTATAAAAAATATGTTGATATTATATAATGTTAAATTTAAAATTATATTATAAGGCATAAAAACTGTACTTTTTGTAATTATTCATGTAATCATTTATTCATTTATAATTATCTTATTTAAAAAAAATGTAAATATTTTTTTATTTTAATTTTAATATGATATAATTTATTTGAGGTGAAAGAATGAGAAAAATAAAAATATTAGTATCGTTTATTTTGATAATTAGTATGGCATCCTTTTTATTTGGTTTTTCAAAAACTAATTATGTATCCCAAAATGCGTATAAATTATTAAAAAAAAGTTTTAAAAACGGTGAAACAGTTGAAAGACTTAATTACAAGAAATTTTTAACTCTTCATAACTACAAAAATATTTTTTATTTAGATGATAAAGGATATTTAGAACCCGTATCCGATAATTATGTTTTTAATAAAAAGCATATTGTATTCAGATTCATTCAAAGTGATACTAAATTATTTAATAACAATACAAATTATAAACCTATTACTGATGTAAAAGAATATCTTGAAAAAACATACGGTAATGATTATATAATTACTAGAATCGATTTAAAAAACATAAATCAGGTTAACAAACAAAAATGTAATATTGTTGATGATAATGTAGAAAATAACTTAACTATATCCGATTTATACAAAATTGGTGAATATCGACAAAAACCATCAAATTATGGAGGTTGCGGTCCTGTTGCTGAATATATACTAATGCAGTATATAATTAATAATTATGGTTATGAACAACTTTTACAAAAAAGAGTTTTTAAAGAAAGGAATATTGATTATTTAGAAGAAAACACAGAGAACTATTTCAATGATAAATCACAAGAATTTATAAAAAGATTAAAATTTGCAGATTTTATTTATGATAATATCGAAACAAACACAGGAAAAGATCCAGACGTGACTAGCACATGGTCTTATCAAATGATAGCAGGTATTTATAATACCATAAATGCGCTTGGTTTACAGAATGTAATTTCTGCCAACAGAACAAATATTTTTCAACAGAGAGTCTGGCGCATTAAAAATAATATCGACAATGGATTTCCTTCATTAGTTTGGACATTAAATCAAGCTATTGCAGAAAATAATCATTGGTTTGTTACACATGGATATGAAGTATGGGAAGTAAAAAACCAAACAACTGGTAAGAGTTTTAATATTACATTTTTAAAAGTAACTTCTGATTCAAAAGAAGGTTCTTCTACTTATGTTGATGAAAATAAATTAACAGGTATTTGGGGAATGATTGAAATAAAAGTTAAAAATAATAAATTTTTCCATGGTAATGAGTTTAATTTAATTGAAAATCGCTATTACGAATATAAAAAAACAACAATTATGAAAAATAGGCAAAATGAAACTTTAGATCTTGAATATGAACGTGCAGGTTATATACAATCATATTATAGACCACATGTAAAAGATGGTATGTTTAATACATTATCATCTCATAAAAATGGCGCTAAATCTTCAAACATTACTATTAAAAGTAATAGTGGAATTACGGGAATTACCTTTAATATTGCTAAATGGGGTGAAAAAGAATATTTTGACTCATCTTATGATTATGTTCAAATACTGGCTGATGGTAAAGAAGTATATAGATTTAATTTAGAAAATATGTATAACAGCAGATATATGCTTGATTTAGAACCATTTTATATGAATTTTGGACATAAAGTATATAATGTAACATTAGAAGTTAAGAAAAATAGTTCGTATTATAATAATTGGAATAGAGGAAGAGTTGTTATAGACAACCTAATAGTAAATGAGTAAGAAAAAGAAAGTTACTATCATAATAGTATCTCTTATAAGCACTATAATTCTTTCGGCAATTATAGCATTTGCGATAATAATATTGATAGAGTTGCCCCCTGCTACTCATAAGCCACCTAAGTATCCGTTTAATGACACTAAATTTATATTAAAAAAAAGATATTTGTTCCAAAAAACTTCTAAAGGTACAATAGAGTTTAAATATGATGAAATGATTGTTAACATAAAAAAAATATCTAAAGAAGAATATTTAAAATCTAATTTAATAAATGTTTTTGCTGATTTTCATTTTGATGTTTATTATAGACTTGATGTGAAGATAAAACAAGATAACAAAACATATGATGCAATTGCATTTAAAAATATAGATAGGAGTACATTTACAAGAGATTTGTATGTGTTTGATTTTCAAATAGAAAATCAAGTATATCAAAACGTTTTTCATCTTCGAAATACTAGAAATGGTGTAATATATGGTGCTTAGTAATAGAAAGAAAGTTAATAAAGTTGTAATTTTGATTGTGCTAATTTTAGTTAGTTTCACCTTTTTAGGATGTAGAAAAAAACCAACTTACAAATATGAGTCAGTAGATAAAAGAGATAAAATACTTGAAATATCAGAAGCAACATATACAACTAACCAAAATGTTATTATAAGAAATAATAAAAAAGATATGGTTGTTTCAAAAATTTCCATTAAATTTACTAAAAAGCCTAACTCCACTAAAAAAGAAATTTCTTTCCACTATGATACAACAATACATATAGTTTTTGATAAAGAGTATATTTTTAAGGCTTATATTACAGACTATTGGAGTACAGATGCATTTAGTTATTATTTTTATTATGAAGAACAGAAATATGACATGTATATTTCTTTTAGAAAAGATAGAGTTATACTACAAACAAGGGAACATATTAAACATTTAGAAAGTGGAGATGGAATTTATTATGACGACTTATTCTTAACACTTTTTAAAGAATAATAAATTTCTATAGTTTATATTTTTTTCAGAAGTTAATCTTCACATATTTTTTATATAGTTAAATTTTATCATAAGGTCCTAGTATAAAACAAAAATAAAAAAATTAAAATTATGTCAAATAAAATAAGTTTTTAGTACAAACTAAAAGCTTATTTTTTTAATTTTAAAGCATTAAATTTACGAAAAAAGGACCAAAGTGTTAAAATAATAGTGCTGTGAAAATGGCTGTGAGTTGGAAGGTTGCCGAAACACGGATAGCCGTTGTCGTGTACGGGTTTTTCCAAGGAGCAAGTCTATACAAGATCGTAGGCGAAAGGAGAATAAATAAATGGCAAAAGAAACAACAATTAAAATTCGCTTGAAATCATATGATCACGCTTTACTTGATAAAGCAGTTGAAAAAATTGTTTCAAGCGCAGTAAACTCTGGTGCAAAGGTTATCGGACCTGTTCCGCTACCAACTGAGCGTGAGGTGTTTACAGTTCTTCGTTCTCCGCATGTTAATAAAACTGCAAGAGAACAATTCGAAAGAAGAACTCATAAGCGTTGGATTGAAATTAAAAATCAAAACGCTAAAACTATCGATGCCTTATCACATCTTGATTTACCATCTGGTGTTGACATTGAAATTAAAAGATAATTACGAAAGGATTATGTAAATGAAAAAAGGAATCTTAGGAAGAAAATTAGGAATGACACAAATCTTCAAAGATGGAGTTAATATTCCTGTAACTGTTCTTGATGTTTCTGATAATGTAGTTTTACAACAAAAGACTACTGCTAAAGAGGGCTACACAGCAACCCAAGTTGGCTTTGAAACAATGAGAACTAAATTAGCGACTAAGCCATTAAGTGGGCATGTTGCTAAGGCCAAAACAGCCCCTAAGCGCTTCATTAAAGAATTTAGATTTGATGACGCTGAAAACGGGCTTGTAAATATCCCAGTAGGCGAAAAAGTTAAAGCAGATATTTTTGCTGAAGATGAGTTTGTTGATGTTACTGCTATTACTAAAGGTAAAGGTTTCCAAGGTAATATTAAACGTCATAACCAAAGTACAGGACCTGCTGCACACGGTTCAAGATACCATCGCCGTCCAGGTTCTATGGGTGCGATTAAAGATAATATGAAAGGTAAAAAATTACCAGGTCATATGGGATTTGATCAAGTAACTATTCAAAACTTAAAAATAGTTAAAATTGATTTAGAAAAAGAAGTTTTATTAATTAGCGGTTCTGTTCCTGGTCCTAAAAAAGGATTAGTAGTTATAAGATCTGCTGTTAAGAAATAGTAGGTGCTAGTATGAAATATGATGTAATTAACCAATTAGGTAAAAAAGTAAAAGATGTAGTTTTATCAAAAGAAATCTTCGAAATTGAACCACATAAGCATGCAATACACCAAGTAGTTGTTGCACATAACGCAGCCCTAAGATCAGGCAATGCTGATACTAAAGGCAGAAGTGAAGTTCGTGGTGGAGGTAGAAAACCTTATCGCCAAAAAGGAACTGGTAGAGCAAGACAAGGAACTAATAGAGCCCCTCAATTTGTAGGTGGTGGTGTAGTGTTTGGACCAACTCCAAGATCTTATGTTAAGAAAGTAAACAAAAAAGTTAAAGATCTTGCGTTTAGATCTGCACTTGCTTATCATGCTCAAAATAAAACTTTAATTATTCTTGATAAATTAGAAGTTCAAGAAATTAAAACTAAGAAAATGGTAGAAATGCTAAAAGCAATTAAGGCTAATAATAAAACAGTATTAGTAGATAACCAATTATCTAAAGAGTTATTATTATCAGCAAGCAATATCCCTTATTTAGTAATTAACCAAGCATCACATTGCACTGTTTATGATATGTTAAATTGCAAAAATTTAGTCTTAACTGAAGATGCTATCAAGCATTATGAGGAGGTATTAAAATAATGAGTCCTTATGAAATTATAAAAGAACCTATTATTACTGAACATACTTTAAAACTAGTTGAGGATACTAACTCATATACATTTAAAGTGGATAAAAAAACTAATAAAGTAGAAATTAAAAAAGCAATTGAAACAATTTATAAAGTTACAGTATTAAAAGTTAGAACCATTAATATGTATGCAAAACCTAAAACAATGGGAAGACATAGTGGTTTTAAAAATGCGTATAAAAAAGCAATCATTACCCTTAAAAAAGGCAATAAGATTGATAAATACGCTCAATAATACTAGTGAAAATTAGAGGAGGATTTTAACGATGGCAGTTAAAAAAATGAAAGCTACTACGAACGGATATCGTGGTATGAGCGTTCTAGTCTCAGAAGAAATTACTAGAAGAACTCCTGAAAAATCACTACTAGTGCCAAAGAAAAAAACTGGTGGACGTAATAGTCAAGGAACCTTAACTGTAAGACATATTGGTGGTGGTTCTAGACAAAAATATCGTCTAATTGATTTTAAAAGGACTAAGGATAATATTCCAGCAAAGGTTGCTGAAATAGAATACGATCCTAATAGAAGTGCTAATATTGCACTGCTTCATTATAAAGATGGAGAAAAAAGATATATTCTTGCTCCGAACGAACTAAAACAAGGAATGTATGTTGAATCAGGAGCAGGTGCAGATATTAAAGTAGGTAATTGTTTACCACTTGCTAATATCCCCGTTGGTACATTTATTCATAATATTGAGTTAAAGCCTGGTAAAGGTGGACAAGTAGCAAGATCTGCAGGTGCGTCTTGCCAAGTAATTAATAAAGATGAAAAATATGTTTTATTAAGATTATCATCTGGTGAAACTAGACATTTCTTAGCAACATGCCGTGCAACTATTGGTGTTATTGGTAATCAAGACCATGAATTAGTTAATATCGGAAAAGCAGGAAGAACAAGACATATGGGCATTCGTCCTCATGTAAGAGGATCAGCAATGAACCCAGTTGATCACCCTCATGGTGGTGGTGAAGGAAGAACTGCAATTGGTAGACCTGCTGCAATGACTCCTTGGGGTAAGAAAACTCGTGGTGTTCTTACAAGAGATAAGAAGAAAAAATCTAATAAACTTATCGTTAGAAATAGGAAAGGAAGGGCATATTAATGGCACGCTCTGTTAAAAAAGGACCTTTTTGTAATTATAAATTACTTAAAAAAGTTCAAAAATTCAATCAACTAAACAAAAAGCGTATTATCCAAACATGGTCAAGAAGCTCAACAATATTCCCTGACTTTGTAGGACATACAATGGCAATCCATAATGGTCGTGAACATATGCCTATCTATATTACTGAAGATATGGTAGGACATAAACTAGGTGAATTTGCACCAACTAGAACATTTCGCGGCCATGCTAAATCAGATAAAAAAGTAGAAACAAGAAAAACAGGTTTAACAAGTGCTGCTCTTAAGGCTGCTATTGCTGCTCAAGAAGCAGAAGATAAACAAGAGTAGTAGGAGGTATTTAAATGGCTGAAGAAAAAACTACTAAAACAGCACCAAAATCCGCTGCTAAAACTACTACTAAAACAACTACTGCTAAAAAAACTACTGTGAAAGCAGCCCCTAAGACGACTACTAAAACAACTGCTAGTGCAACTAAGGAAAAAGTCGCTGTGAAAAAACTAGAAAAAGAGCAAGCTCAAGTATTAGGAAAAGAGACTCCGAAAATGGCATTTGCAATAAGTAAAAATGTACGTATCGCCCCTAGAAAAGTTAGATTAGTAATTGATCTAATTAGAGGTGAGGATGTAAAAAGAGCCAAAGCAATTCTTGAATTTACTAGAAGAAGAGCCTCACAACCAATTCTTGATTGTTTAAAAAGTGCAATTGCTAATGCAGTAAATAATAACAATTTACATGAAGATAAATTATATGTATCACAATGTTTTGTTAATGAAGGAAGAACTATTAAAAGAATGCTTCCAAGAGCAAGAGGTTCTGCTGATACAATTCAGAAAAGATCATCACATATTAAAATATATGTGAGCGAAAGAAATTAGGTGAAAGTATGGGACAAAAAGTAAATCCAATTGGACTACGTCTAGGTATTATTCGTTCTTGGGATTCTACATGGTATGCTAAACGTAATAATGTTGCTAAACTTGTACATGAAGACCGTATTATCCGCGATTTCTTAATTAAAAAATATCGTGATGGAGCACTTGCGAAAGTTGAACTTTCAAGAGGAACTAATGCTAAAGGTGAAAAAGTAATTAAAGTAGCACTTCATACTGCTAAACCTGGTATGGTTATTGGTAGAGATGGAGCACTAAAAAAAGAAGTTGTTGAACAATTAAAAAAACTAATGAAAACTGATATTCAATTAAGTATTATTGAGGTTAAATTAGGAGAAAGAAATGCACAAATTATTGCTGATAGTATGGCAAGAAAACTAGAAGCAAGAGCATCATTTAGAAGAGTTCAAAAACTTGCTATTCAAAGAGCACTAAAACTAGGTGCTAAAGGAATTAAAACACTAATCTCTGGTCGTCTTGGTGGAACTGAAATTGCTAGAGGTGAAGGTTATAATGAAGGTCAAGTACCGCTTCATACACTAAGAATGGATATTGATTATGCAACAAGTGAAGCATTAACTAAATATGGTATTTTAGGAATTAAAGTTTGGGTTAACCAAGGTGAAGTACTAAAAGGACAATCAAGAGAAGAAAATTATAAAAAAGAAGAAGAAAAATATTCACAAGGTCAAAAATCTTTCTCTAAAGATGGTAAAAAACGTCCTCCACTACGTGGTAATGCTCCAACTAAAGGGTCTGAAAAAGCAGTAGAAAAAGCAAGTGGTAAAGGTAAAAAGGAGGGTGCAGGCAATGTTAAGTCCAAAGCGAACTAAGTTTAGACGTCCTCACCGCCAATTTTACACAAAAGGTGTTGCTAAAGGAAAAAATGTTGTTCTTAATGGTGAATATGTACTAGTTGCACTTGAAGGTGGCTTCGTTAAAGCAAATCAATTAGAAGCATGCCGTGTTGCTATTACTAGACATATGAAACGTTTAGGACAATTATGGATAAATATATTCCCGCATCTATCAAGAACTACCAAACCTCTTGAGGTGCGTATGGGTTCTGGTAAAGGTGCTCCCGACCATTGGGTGGCTGTAGTTAAAAAGAACAAAATTATGTTTGAAGTTGCTGGTGTTGCACCTGCGATTGCACTAGAAGCCCTAAGATTAGGAATGCATAAACTACCAATTGCTTGTAAAATTTACGCTCGTAAAGATTGGAATTTAAAAAAGCAATTTGTCGCTCCCCAAGATAAGGAGGTAAATGTATAATGAAAACTGTAGAAATTAGAAAATTCGATAACAAGGCACTAGAAAAAAGAGTTCTTGAACTACGTGAAGAATTATATAATTTACGCTTCCAACAAGCGGTAGGCCAACTTGAAGATAGTGCTAGAATTGGAAAAGTAAGAAAAGCAATTGCGCAAATTCTTACTGTCTTAAATGAAAGAAAATTAGGAATTAATCGTGATAAGAAGGAGGGAACTAAGAAATGAAAAACAAACCAGATGAAAGACAAACTTTAACAAGAAACACTCTTAAAGGTATTGTTGTATCAGATAAAACTGATAAAACTATCGCAGTTGAAGTTACTACTTATCGTAAGCATCCACTTTATTCTAAAAGAGTTATTCAAACTAAAAAGTTCCTTGCTCACGATGAAAAGAATGAAGCAAAAATAGGCGATTCAGTTATTATTATGGTTACAAGACCAATTTCAAAAAGAAAAACTTTTAGATTAGTTAAAATAACTGAAAGAGCCAAAAAAGCAAATTAAGAGGTGTTGTTATGATACAAACAGAATCAAGATTAGTTGTAGCTGATAACACTGGCGCTAAAGAGTTATTAGTTATTAGAGTATCTGGTGGCTTTCATCATCGTTATGCTAATATAGGAGATATTGTAGTATGTTCTGTAAAAAAATCAACACCAGGCGGCACTGCTAAAAAAGGTGATGTAGTCAAAGCGGTTATCGTAAGATCTACCCATGGTTTAAAAAGAAAAGATGGATCTTATATTAAATTTGATGAAAACGCAGCAGTGATTATTAAAGAAGATTTATCACCTCGTGGAACTCGTATTTTTGGACCGGTTGCGCGTGAGCTGCGTGAAAAGAATTTCATGAAAATAATTTCACTTGCACCAGAGGTTTTATAGGAGGCTTTATGAAATTAAAAAAAGGTGATATGGTTGCTATTATTGCAGGAAAAGATCAATTTAAAGAAGATAGCAAAAAAGGAAAAGTAAGAAATACAGGAAAAATTATTAAAGTTTTCCATAAAGATAATAAAGTTATAGTTGAAGGAATTAATAAAATCAAAAAACACCAAGCACCTACTCAACAAAATGATAAAGGTAAAATTATTACTAAAGAAGCACCAATTGATGCATCTAATGTAGCAATTTTAGATCCTAAGACTAAAGAGCCAACAAGAGTTGGAATTAAAGTTGTAAATAATAAAAAAGTACGTTATGCTAAAAAATCTGGCACCGTACTAGATAAATAGGAGGAATAGTAATGGCTACTAAGAAATTTAGATCACGCATCCAGGAAAAATTCCAGAAAAAAGCTATTCCTGAACTAATGAAAAAATATAAATTTTCATCAGTAATGAATGTACCTAAGATTGAAAAAATCGTAATTAATATGGGTTGCGGTGATGCTATTGAAAATAGTAAAGTTATTGAAGAAGCACAAAGAGAGTTAACTTTATTATCAGGACAACATGCATGCATTACCAAAGCTAAAAAATCAGTATCAAACTTTAAACTACGTCAAGGAATGAATATTGGTTGTAAGGTTACTTTAAGAGGAGCTAAAATGGAGCATTTCTTAGATAAACTAATTGCAATCGCACTTCCGCGAGTAAGAGATTTTAGAGGAGTATCTGATAAATCATTTGATGGCAGAGGAAATTATTCCTTAGGTATTAAAGAACAACTTATTTTCCCTGAAATTAAATTTGATGATGTTAAAAGAGTAAGAGGCATGGATATAATTATTGTAACCACTGCTAAAAGTGATGAAGAAGCAAGAGATCTATTAGCACTTTTAGGAATGCCTTTTAAGAAAAGTAAAGCAAATTAAGGAGTAAGAAATGGCTAAAAAATCAAAAATAAATCATAATGAAAAGCGCCGTGAAATGGTGCTACGCTATTTTGAAAAAAGAGCTCTTCTAAAAAAAGAAGGCGATTGGGTTGCTTTACAAAAACTACCTCGTAATTCTAGCGCAACAAGACTAAGAAATCGTGATTGCCTAGATGGAAGACCTAGAGGTTATATTCGTAAGTTTGGGATCTCACGTGTTAAGTTTAGACAAATGGCTAATCGTGGTGAAATTCCTGGGATCACCAAAGCTAGTTGGTAAGGAGGTATTAGGTTATGACTGATCCAATTGCAGATATGCTTACAAGAATCAGAAATGCAAACCGTATGAAACACCAAGAAGTATTAGTTCCTGCATCAAGAACTAAAAAAGAAATTCTTGCTGTTATGAAAAAAGAAGGTTTCATTAATGATTTTAAACAAATTAAAAACAAAGAATCTTTTGGTGAAAACTTTAAGATCACTTTAAAATATAGTGATACTAATGAAAGAGTTATTAAAGGATTAAAAAGGATATCGAAACCTGGCCTTAGAGTATATTGTAAAGTATCCGAGCTACCAAGAGTATTTAATGGTCTAGGGGTTGCACTAGTTTCTACTCCTAAAGGGATCTTAACTGATAGAGATGCAAGAAAGGAAAATGTCGGCGGTGAAGTTATCGCCTACATTTGGTAGGTGAAATTATGTCAAGAATTGGTAATAAACCTATCGTTATTCCAAGTGGAGTTAATGTATCACTTGAGAAAAATTTCTGCATTGCAACTAATCAAAAATACACTATAAAAACACTAATTCCAGAAGGAATTACTGTAGAAATTAAAAACAACGAAGTACTTTTAAAAAGAGCAAATAATGAAAGAACAATTAGATCTTTACACGGTACTACTAGAGCAAACTTATTTAATGCAATAACTGGCTTAAGTACTCCGTTTGTAAAAGAGTTAGATATTATTGGTGTTGGTTATCGTGCTCAAGTTGAAGGAACTAAATTAGTTCTTCAGTTAGGATTTTCTCACAATGTTGAGATGCAAATTCCGCAAGAACTAACTATTACAGTAGATAAATCTACGCATATTAAAGTAGCTGGCCACGATAAGGCACAAGTTGGTGAATTTGCGGCAAACATTAGAGCATACCGTAAACCAGAACCTTATAAAGGAAAAGGTATCCGCTATATTGATGAACATGTTCGTCGTAAAGCTGGAAAGACTGCTAAGTAGGTGATGATATGATTAAAAAAGAAGCTAGAAACGATTTAAGAATTAAAAGACATCTAAGAATTAGAACTAAACTAGTTGGTACTTCTACAAAACCTCGCTTATCAGTATTTAGATCAAATACTAATATCTATTGTCAAGTAATTGATGATAGTAAACAAAAAACCCTAGTTGCTGCTAATACAATTGAGTTAAAACTAAAAAATAATAACCTTAAAGCAGCAGAAGAGCTAGGAAAACTAATTGCTAAAAAATGCTTAGATAAAAAGATTAAAGAAGTAGTCTTCGATAGATCTGGTTATCTATATCATGGTAGAGTTAAAACGCTTGCTGAAGCAGCCCGCGAAGCAGGCTTAAAATTCTAGGAGGTTTATATGAACAAAGAAGATTTAAATTTTATTAAACAAGAAGAACAAAAAGAGTTTGAAGAAAGAGTTGTTAATATAAGCCGTGTTACAAAAGTTGTTAAAGGTGGCCGTAGATTTCGTTTTGCTGTAATTATGATTATCGGTAATAAACAAGGTAAAGTAGGATTTGGCGCTGGTAAAGCGCAAGAAATTCCAGACGCAATTAATAAAGCAATTGAGCATGCTAAGAGAAATTTAATTGAAATTCCTACGCAAAGAACTACTATCCCTCACGAAATTACTGGTGTTGCCGGTGCTTCTAGAGTATTTTTAAAACCTGCAAGTGAAGGTACTGGAATTATTGCTGGTGGTGCAGTAAGAACTATTTTTGAGTTAGCAGGTATTAATGATATCTTAGCAAAATCAATTGGATCTGCTACTGTAATAAATGTTGTAAGAGCAACATTTGATGGTTTATCTAAACTAACTACCCTATCAAGAGTGGCTAAACTTCGTGGTAAAAAGATTGGAGAGATTGTATAATGAAAGCAAAATTAACATTAACAAGAAGTCTAATCGGCAGAAAACCTAATCAAGTAGCAACTGCTAAAACATTAGGTTTAACAAGAATTGGTGACACTATTACAGTAGAACTATCACCTGTTATGGTTGGTAAAGTAAATACAATTAGACATTTACTAACTATTGAAAATCTTAAATAAGGGGGCCTTTTATGTTAAATAATTTAATGTCAAATACACCCAAAAAAGCCCGTAAACGTTTAGGTCGTGGTATTGGATCTGGCCTTGGTAAAACAAGTGGCAAAGGTCATAAAGGACAAAATGCTAGATCTGGTGGTGGCGTAAGACCAGGCTTTGAAGGAGGTCAGATTCCACTATTTCAAAGACTTCCTAAAAGAGGTTTTAATCCAGTTAATAAGCAAGAGTTTGCTATTGTTAAAACATCAAGTTTAAATAAGTTTAAAGACAACGATACTATTACTAACAAAGAACTTCTTCAAGCAGGCTTGATTAAAAAAGAAGGTGCTTTTGTAAAAATAGTAAATGATATCGTTAATAAATTAGAAAGAAAGGGCTTAACAATCAAAGTTAAAAAAATTACTAAAGGAGCCGAAGCAGCATTAAAAAATGCAGGCTGCACTTGTGAGGTAATATAGTATGTGGCTGCGCTTAAAACGAGTTTTATCTAATAGAACCGTTATGCTAAGAATTGCATTTACATTCTTTGTTCTAATGATGTTTAGAATAGCATCTCATATTCCAGTTCCTTTATATGATACTAATGCAATAAAGGCACTAATTGAGTCAAGTGGATCATTTTTTGCTATTTTAAATAACTTCTCAGGACAAGCAATGGAGCGTTTCTCAATATTAGCACTAGGAATATCACCATATATTACTGCTTCGATTGTAGTGCAACTTTTACAAACAGTGCTACCTACTTTTAAAGAATGGTCAGAAGAAGGTGAAGGCGGACGAGCTAAGTTAAACAGAATTACTCGTGCAGTGGCAGTATTTATTGCTGTAGTACAATCACTTGCTTTAATTTTAGGTGCTACTACTGGAATTGGAAATAACTTTGTAGTTAATTTTAGAGGAAATAATTATGTTCTTGCTTCAGTTTATTTATCACTAGTTATTACGGCGGGAACATGCGTGTCAATATTTGTTGCTGATTTAATTACAGCAAGAGGTATTGGTAATGGCTCATCAATTTTAATTGCAGCAGGTATTGTAACATCAATACCAGTAATGTTTTCTACTATGTGGAGAAAATATATTATCAATAATACTTCAGCATGGCAGTATGTGTGGTTTATTACCATTACTATTTTATACTTTTTAATTTTACTAGGTATTGTTTTCGTTGAAGCAGCAAATAGAAAAATCCCTGTACAATATGCTAACCGTCAACAAGGTGGTAATGCTAATATTCCAATTAAAGTTAATAGTGCCTCAGTTATGCCCGTAATTTTTGCTTCCACTATTCTATCAATTCCACTTACTATTGCAGGCTTTGTTACAAAAGATACTAGTAAAGGAGCGGGATATTGGTTAAACCAAGTATTTTCATTTCAAAAACCAATTGGCTTTGTTATATATTTAGTTTTAATTGTTATCTTTTCATTCTTTTATTCATTTATGACTATTAACCCTAGCAAGATTAGTGAGAACTTATCTAAACAAAACGGTTATATAAAAGGAATAAGACCTGGTGAAGATACTAAAAACTTTATTGCAAAAACCTTATTTAAAACTACTGTAGTAGGAACTATTTATATTGCAACACTAGCAGCAATTCCAGTTTTAACAGGCGTAATTTTTGGACTTGAAGGTCAAGATGCCCAAGCAATTACACTAGGTGGTACTAGTTTACTAATTGTAGTAGGTGTAGCAGTAGAAACAATGTCACAAATTGAAACTAGTGCTGAAAAAGATACTTACGAAGGGATATTTTAATGGCAAAAAGATATATTTTAATGGGACCTCCGGGAGTTGGCAAAGGCTCACAAGCAGTAGAAATTGCTAAACACTTTGAGATTCCACATATCTCTACTGGTGATATATTTAGAAAAAATTTTAATGATAATACTGAACTTGGAAAACTTGCTAAATCGTATATTGAAAAAGGTGATTTAGTACCCGATCAATTAACCTGTGATATAGTTGCTCAAAGATTATTAGAACCAGATTGTAAAAAAGGTTTTATTTTAGATGGATTTCCAAGAAACGTAAACCAAGCATTATTTTTAGATAAATTTTTATTAAAAAATAATATTACCCTTAATGGTGCTATCAATCTTGCAGCCGATGATGGTATTATTATTAAAAGATTATCCGGCCGAAGAACTTGCACTAAATGCGGTGCTAGTTTTCATATTGAAAGTAAAAAACCTAAAGTAGATGATATTTGTGATAATTGTAATACTCTTTTAGTAATTAGAAAAGATGATGAGGAAGAAGTGATTAAAAATCGTCTTCAAGTTTATAAATCTTATGCTGAAGATTTAATTACTTACTATCGTAATAAAAATATGGTATTAGATATTGACGCTACAAGAAGTATCGAAGAAATCCTTCAAGATATTATTAAAAGGATTAGTTTATGATCTTAATTAAATCACAACGAGAGATTGAGCTAATTAGAAAATCAGCCCAAATCTTAGTTAAAACTAGAAAAGTTATTAAAGATAATATTAAAGAAGGTATTTCTTTATTAGAACTAGATCAAATAGCAGAAAAAACAATTATAAGTTTAGGAGGTCTTCCAGCTTTCAAAGGCTATGAAGGCTTTCCTAATACTCTTTGCTTATCAGTAAATGATACAGTTGTTCATGGGATCCCAAGTGATTACCGCCTAAAAGATGGTGATATTGTCTCTGTGGATATGGGAGTAGTATATCAAGGATATTATTCTGATTCTTGTGTAACATTTCCAGTAGGAAAAATCTCTAATGAAGTTAAACAACTATTAGATGTTACAAAGGAAGCAATGTATCAAGGCATAAGTAAAGTAAGAAACGGCGTATCGGTAGGAGTAATTTCAAAGGCAATTCAAGATTATATAAAACCCTATAAATACGGTATTGTAAGAGAATACACAGGGCATGGAATTGGTAAGGACTTACATGAAGATCCTTACATACCAAATTATTTTGACCCAAGCTGTAATCAAAAATTAAAAACTAATATGGTAATTTGTATCGAGCCTATGGTTAATTTAGGTACGGCAGGAATTAATATCTCAGATGATGGCTGGACAGTTAAAACTAATGATAATTTACCATCAGCACATTTTGAACATCAAGTATTAGTTACCGATACAGGATATGAAATACTATCATTAGATGAGGAATAAAATGGGTAAAGAAGAAGTAATTGAAGTTCAAGCAAGAGTAATAGAAGTACTACCTAATACTAAGTTTATTGTTGAGCTTGATAATAAAACCCAAATTTTAGCTCATGTTTCTGGTAAAATCCGGATGAACAACATCCGCATTTTACCTGGTGATATTGTAATGCTTGAGATATCACCATATGATTTATCAAAAGGTAGAATTACCTATAGAAAGAAATAATAATTATCATTTAAGAAGGAGAATTTAAATGAAAGTTAGATCATCAGTAAAACCAATGTGCGATAAGTGCAAGGTTATAAAAAGAAAAGGCTGTGTAAGGGTTATTTGTGAAAACCCTCGTCACAAGCAAAGACAAGGATAGGAGTTAATTTATGGCACGTGTTGCAGGCATCGATATTCCTAATAATAAAAGAGTGGTAATTTCCTTAACTTATATATTTGGTATAGGTTTATCACTATCAAAAAAGATTTTAAAAAATGCTAATATTTCAGAAGATATTAGAGTTAAAGATTTAACAGACGAGCAATTAACAAAAATTAGAACTGAAGTAAGTAAGGAAGTTATTGAGGGAGATCTTAGAAGAGATATTTCAATGAATATTAAACGCCTTATGGAAATTGGTTCATATCGTGGTATGAGACACCGTAAAAATTTACCAGTTAGAGGACAAAATACTAGAAATAATGCTAGAACTAGACGTGGTAAAAAAGTATCTCCTGCTGCGCTAAAAGCCCAAAAGGGAGGTAAATAATAATGGCTACTGCTACTAAGAAAAAAACAGGTAAAAAAAGAGTAAAAAGAAATATTCCAGAAGGAATTGCTTTTATTCATACTACTTTTAATAATACCATTGTTACGATTACTGATCCACTTGGAAATGCAATTACTTGGTCATCTGCGGGTGCTCAAGGCTTTAAAGGTACTAGAAAATCAACTGCATTTGCTGCTCAAATTACTGCTGAGGCTGCTGCTAAGGCTGCTCAAAATAGTGGTATGAAAAAAGTTGAAGTTCAAGTTAAAGGACCTGGTCCTGGTAGAGAGGCTGCTATTAGATCTATTCAAGCAGCAGGACTTGAAATTACTGCAATTAAAGATGCGACTAAAGTTCCTCATAATGGTTGCCGCCCACCTAAAAAACCTAGAGGATAGAGTTAGGAGGCATATTTTGAATAATAAAAATTTAAAATTCGACAAACCTACAACTCAGGTTGTAGAAGTATCAAATGAAAACAAAATTGCTAACTTTAAAATTAAGCCGTTAGCATGTGGTTATGGTATTACTTTAGGTAATGCCCTTAGAAGGGTGCTTCTTGCCTCAATGCCTGGTGCTGCTATTGTTAATATTAAAATTGATGGCGTAGAACATGAGTTTTCAACTATCAAAGGTGTAGTTGAAGATTGCATGAGTATTGTTTTAAATATTAAGCAAGTAGTTATCCAAGTAGACTCACTAGATCCCAATTTTGAGGCTAAATTAAGTCTATATAAAATGGGCCCTGGTAAAGTTTTAGCAGGAGATTTTGCTAAACTTGCAGGCGTAAAAATAGTTAATCCAGAACAAGTAATTTGTACTTTAATGGATAAACATGATTTTAACTTAACTGCCACTGTGCGCAGAGGCGTAGGTTATGTTAATGCAGACCAAAATAAAGTTTACTCAAAAGGTGAAATTGGCATTATTGCAGTAGACGCTCTATATAGTCCGATTGTAAGAGTTGCTTATAATGTTGAAAAAACTAGAGGCGATGATGATGAACTAAATCTTGAGGTAGAAACTAATGGTGCAATTGAGGCCAAAGATGCAGTAGGAATTGCGTCTAAGATGTTAATTGATTATTTTAATGAAATTAAAACAATTTCTCAATCACAATTAGCCCAAGATAATTTCCTTGAAGAGGCTAAAGTCGTTAAAGAAAATAAACTGCCTGATTTAAATATCGTTGAAGTTGAAGGCCTTAAAGTAGGAATAATAAACGTTTTAAAAAAGAATAACATTGCTAAAATATCAGAAATTGCTAAATTATCTGCAGATGAACTTTTAGCAGAAGGTTTAGAAAAAGATGATATTAAGATTATTAAAAAACTTTTAAAAGAATATCAATTAGAACTTAAACCAAATGAAAAGACAAGCGAGGGAAAATAAATGGCGGGTAAATTAGGAAGAGATTCAAGTGCTAGAAAAGCAGTTTTACGTGATTTAGTGTCAAGTCTAATTTTACATGAAAAAATAAATACTACGCTAACTAAAGCCAAAGAAACTGAAAAAATATTTGCGCAAATGGTTAGTCTTGCTAAAGATGGCTCGCTATCTGCAAGAAGAAGAGCTGCTGAAACATTGCGTAATTTTAAAACTGAAAGCGGACAGACAATTTTACAAAAATTATTTTCAGAAATTGCTGCAAGATATAAAGAACGTAATGGTGGTTATACTAGAATTTATAAATTAGAACAGCGCCAAGGTGATGGTGCTGAAATGGCATTAATTGAATTAGTTTAAATATAAAGGAATAAACTTTAAGTTTATTCCTTTTAATATAATGCTTTTACAAATAAAAAATCTTACATTTAAATATGATGATAGTAAAAATATCATAAATGATATTTCTTTTAGTATCCCTAAAGGAAGTATTACCGCAATTATAGGTCATAATGGTAGTGGTAAGTCAACTTTGGCTAAACTAATCCTTGCTTTATTAGAACCAACTAGTGGTGAAATTATTTATGATAATATTACCTTATCTAAAAAAACGATTTCTAAAATTCGCACTAAAATTGGCATTTTATTTCAAAATCCAGATAATCAATTTATTGGTGCTAACTGTAAATACGATATTGCTTTTGGCCTTGAAAATGAATGTCTGGATGCTAATCTAATTAGTGCTAAAGTCTCACAAATTGCAAAAAAACTAAATTTAGAACATATCATGAAAAAAATGCCCCACGAGCTATCAGGTGGTCAAAAACAACGTGTTGCCCTTGCTGGACTTTTGGCCTTAAATAAAGAACTTTTAATATTTGATGAGGCAACATCAATGCTTGATTATAATCATAAGAAAGAAATAATGGATTTAATTATTAAACTAAATAAAGAAGAAAATAAAACCATTATTTTAATAACGCATGATTTAAATGAAGCCTTATTTAGTGATAACATTATTATTTTAAAAGAAGGAAAAATTATAAAATCTGGTACTCCTAAAGAAATACTAACTAATAAAGAACTTTTAGAAAGTTCAAATTTATACTTACCAGACTATTTAAATATTCTAAATAATTTAAATGATTCTAAGTATAATCAAGAAAGAATAAAAGAAAAAATATGGCAATTAGCTTTAAAAAGGTAGGATATAAATATCCCTTAGAGAAACTAAATACCTTAAATAATATCAATCTAGAGATAAAAAAAGATAATGAATTTATTTTTATTCTTGGTTCAACTGGTGCTGGCAAAACAACCCTTCTAGAGCATTTTAACGCCTTAAAAAGACCAACAAGAGGCAATTTAACTATCCTAGGCCATATTATTAAAAAACATACTAAACTCTCACCAATAAGAAAAAATGTTGGCCTTGTTTTTCAATTTCCAGAATATCAGTTATTTGAAGACACAGTAATAAATGATTTAATGTTTGGACCTAAAAATTTTAAAGAGTTAAATAAGAAGGCAAAAACACTTGCACTAAAAAGCGCAGCCTTATTAGGTATTAGTGATGAATTACTTAAGCGCTCACCTTTTAAATTAAGCGGTGGTGAAATGCGTAAAGTAGCTATTGCAGGCGTTTTAGCAACTAATCCACAAGTTATTGTTCTTGATGAACCTACTAGAGGGCTTGATAATTTTTCAAGTATTGAGGTAATGAATCTTTTATATAAAATAAATAATGAGGGAAAAAGCATTATTGTAGTATCACATGATCTTAACCTTGCTGTAAAGTATGCAAAAAGAATTATAATTATAAAAAATGGTGAGATTGTATTTGATAATAGTAAAGAAGATTTTCTTAGTATTAGTGATTACAATTTTTATGGAATTGCTAAGCCGCCAATTCTTGTTATGCAAGATGAGATAAATAATGTTTTAGGAATAAAAAAATATTGCTATTATCAAAGTATTGAAGAATATATAAACTTTATTAAAAATGGATAATATATTACTTGGGAGCTACCAAAATACTAACTCATGGCTTCATAAATTAAATCCTGCAGTTAAAATTGCTTCTTTAATAATTTTAATGACAGCAATTTTTTTGGTACCCCTTAAACAAAATCTAGTTAATTTAACTGTTTTTATGAGTATTTTTTTAGCAATTGAACTTTTAATTATTTCTGCTAAAATCTCATTTTTTAAAGTCCTCCAAGGGATTAAACCGATTTTATTTTTAATTACCATTACTTTAATTCTTCAAATACTTTATCAAAAATCAAGTGGTGAAGTTATTGTTTTTATTGAAAATAAAATGCCACAATTAAGTTGGGCTAATCTTATTACATCAATCGGTATAATAATTATTTATTTATTTATAAAAAGATTTATTCCTTTTAAGTTTATTCTTTTTTTAATAGTAGTTCTTGCTATAGTGTTATTACAATATTATTTAATCTATTATCCTATTGGCAAGCCTTATAATATAACCCTTACTTATGATAACCTTTTTTTAGGAGCGTTTCTTTTCCTAAGAATTGGTTCGGTTATTTTATTAACATCGCTTTTAACTTTTACTACCTTAACAAGTAATCTTAATTATGGAATTATTAAATTATTATATCCGCTAAAAATTATTAACTTCCCACTTGAAGTAATGGCAATGATGTTCTCACTTACTTTTAGATTTATCCCTACTATTTTTGAAGAAACCCAGCGAATAAAAAAAGCCCAGGCCTCAAGAGGATTAGATTATAATGAAATTAACTCGCTAAAAAAAATTAAGGCCGTGGTTAAGCTCTTAATTCCTATTTTTATAATTTCTTTTAAAAGAGCAGAAGAACTTGCTAATGCTATGGAAGTTCGAGGATATCAGGTAGGGGCTAAGAGAACAAGTATTGATAAGTATAAAATTAAATTAAACGACATTTTAGTATTACTTTTTGTTATCCTATTTATTAGTGCCAGTATTACTTATAAAGTATTAGTTTATAAAAAGATTATTTATGCGTTATAAAATAATTATTGCTTATTTAGGGACTAATTATTATGGCTCGCAAAAGCAGCCTAATTTATTAACTATTCAAGGAGTTTTAGAAAAAGCACTAAGACTACAATTTCAAATGCCTGTTGAACTAATCCTTGCTTCAAGAACTGACAAGGGCGTTCATGCTGAAGGGCAAGTAGGAGTATTTGATCTCCCTTTTGATATTAGTTTAAAAAATAATCTTGATGGTCTTAACCGCAGACTCCCTCTTGATATTAGAGTAAAAGAACTAAGCCAAGTTAATAACAGATTTCATCCCCGCCATGATGTTTTAATGAAAGAATATCACTATTATATTATTAGAGATGAAAACTGCACAATCTTTAATAGAACTAAATATGCAATGTTAGAGATAAAAAATTATAAATTATTTAAAAAGGCTCTTCAGTTATTTGTAGGAGCACATAATTATCAGGCATTTGCAAAAGCAAATGAGAAGAATGATTATGAAAGAAATATAAAAAAAATTAAAGTTATTAAAAATAAGAATTTAATTACAATTAAATTTTTAGGGCGTAGTTTTTTAAAACAAATGATTAGAATTATTATTGGATCGTGCGTAAAAGTTGCAAATAACAAACTAAGTTTAGATAATATTAAATCAGGTCTTCTAAGTGGCACTAGAGCTAAGTTTAACTACACAGCCCCAAGTAATGGTTTAGTGTTAAAAAATATCTGGTATAAAAAATAAATTATTATGATAAAATAATAGCAAGGAGTTGATTTTGTGCTTATAACATTTGAAGGCGGCGAAGGGTCAGGAAAAACTACCCTAATTAAACGCTTGGAAACCTATTTACGTGAACAAAGAAGAAAAGTTGTTCTCACAAGAGAACCAGGCGGTTCACCTTTAGCAGAAGAAATAAGAAAGGTTATTTTAAATAAAAAAAATATAGGACTTACTATTCAAAGTGAGGCCTTACTTTATGCTGCTAGTAGAAATCAGCATCTAATTGATACTATAAGGCCTGCAAGAGCAAACAAGGAGATTGTTATCTGCGATCGCTACTTAGACTCATCATATGTTTATCAGGGTGTTGCTAGAAACCTTGGTTTTGCATATATAAAAAAAATAAATAATTTTGTGAAGAAAAAAGACCTTCCTAACATCACTTTTTTACTAGATATAGAACCACGCGTTGGGCTTGAGAGGGTCTCAACTAGAGCTGAAATGAATAGACTTGATTTAGAATCAGTACAATTTCATGAGATGGTAAGAACTGCCTATTTATTACTAGCAACTAAAAATAAAAAAAGATTTATAGTTCTTGATGCCTCAAAAAGTGAAGAAGAACTATTTATTGAAATGATTGATAAACTAAAAAGCCACAAGCAATACCGTAAATATGAAAAACGTAATCCCATTCTTTAAGAAGGTTATACAAAATAATAAATTAGCACATTTATACATTTTAACAGGCGATGCAGGCTCCCCCTTAGAGCAAACATCGCTTTTAATTTCATACCATATTATTTCTAATTTAAAAGAAAATCCCACCCTAAAAAAACAAGTATTAGAAAAAACTTTTCCTAACTTATTTGTTATTTCTAAAAAGCAAACAATACTAAAAGATGACATTGCTTTATTGCAAGATGAGTTTGCTAAAACATCATTATATGATAGTAAAAGAGTATTTATCATTAATAATTTTGATGATATTAGCCTGCAGGCTGCTAATATGTTATTAAAATTTCTTGAAGAACCAACTAATGCTAATACAATAGGAATTCTTTTAACAGAAAATCTTGATAAAGTATTAAAAACTATAATCTCAAGGGCACAGGTTGTAAATATACCAAGTCCTAGTAAAGATGAAATAATGAAAGAACTAGCTAGTTTAGAAACTTCTCAACTTGTAAAAGAAGTCTTAGTTCATTTAAGCAATAACTATGATTGCGCTATTAAATTATTTGATAATAATTATTTTAGTCAAGCGCTTAATATTGCTAGAGATATTTATTGTGATATTGCTAATAAAAACCAACTAGTTCTTAAATATTATAAAGAAGTAAATAATGCCCAATTTAAAGAACTTTATAAATTTTTAGTTGAAATACTTTTTTTATTCTCACTAGATTTAATTAGAAATAAAGAGCAAAAATATAATTTCACTTCACTTTTAAATTATTCCAATATGATAAGAGATAATAACTCGCTTACTAAACTATATGAGTTTAGTAAGTTAACAAGTAATTATTTTAGTAAAATAAATACTAATATTAATATCCAACTTAACTATCTAAATTTCTTAATTGAATTAGAAAGGATTTATCTATGAACTATTACAAATTAAATCTAAATCCCATTATACAAGTTTATCAATCAAGTGATGCTTATAATATAAATGATAAGGTTTTAGTGAAAACAAGTAATGGTACTTATCAAGCAAGGGTTGTATCAAAAAATGAAGTTGGATATCCCGATATAAAATTAAATCCTTTTTTTGAAGGTGAGATTATAGGATTAGTTGCACCAAAAGATGAATTAGTCTTCGAGCAAAACTTAGAAGATGAAAAAGAAGTTTTATATGCAATTAAACAAAAAGTAGCAGAGCTGGGATTAGAAATGAAGTTAATTAAAGCGACCTTTTCTTTAGAAAAAAGGGCCCTAATTATTTTCTTCTCTGCCGATAAAATGGTAGACTTTAGAGATTTATTATTTTATTTAAGTAATATATATCACATTAAACTAAGATTAGAAAATATTGGTGATAGTAGAGAAGCAGCCGCAGTAAGTAATGGCTATGGTATATGTGGAGTTAAACAGTGTTGTTCTATGGGAATAAAAAATTTTAATGAAATTAGTAAATCTGCAATTAAAAATCAAAACCTACCTACTAATTTATTATCACATTTAGGTAATTGCTCTAAACTAAGATGTTGCTTGATGTTTGAAGATAAAATGTATCAAGAATTAAATAATTTATTACCTAAAAAAGGAGAACTAGTCATTTACCAAAATCAAAAATATAAAGTAGTAAAAAACAACTTATTGCTTCAACTAGTTACAATTGAAAAAGAGCTTAATGGTGAGATAATCTCCCATGAAGTTAGCAATAATGAACTAAAACGCACTAATGGCTAAAGGTACTTTATTTCTTGTAGCTACGCCAATTGGCAATCTTGAAGAAATAACACCACGAGCAATAAAAACTTTAAGAGAAGTTAATTATATCTATGCTGAAGATACTAGAGTATCAATAAAGTTATTAACGCATTATAATATTACAACTCCCCTAAGATCACTATACCTTAAACAGATGGTAGTAAAAACTAATGAAATAATAAATCATTTACTTAACGGTTGTAATGTTGCTATTATCTCAGATGCTGGAGTACCACTTATATCAGATCCTGGCTTTGAACTAACACAACTCTTGCCACAAGATATTAAGATATCTCCTATTGGGATCCCTAATGCAGCAATATCAGCCCTGATTGCTTCAAGACTACCTGCTAACCCTTTTTTATTTTTAGGCTTTCTACCAAGAAAAAAAGAAAAAGGTTTACTTATTAACTATCTTAACTTTAAAGGCACTATTATTTTATACGAATCACCTTTAAGAATAATTAACACCTTAAAAATTATAAAAGATGTATTTAATGAAGTAAAAGTAGCCCTTGCAAAAGAAATAACAAAATTACATGAAGAAATTATTACAGCCAATATTAGTGATGTTATTGCTAATATAAGTGAACCAAAGGGAGAATATGTTATTATTATTTATAATAATCCTGGTGAAGAAAATATCGATATCAATAATTTAATTGAAAAATATCTTAGTAAAAATTATTCAACAAAAGAGATAATTAAACTTATTAAAATACAAACTAAATACACACATTCTCAAATATATGATTTAATAATCAAAAGGAGACCACATGAAAAATAAAAAATTTTATATTGCTACTGCAATTGCATATACTTCATCTATTCCTCATATTGGTAATGTCTATGAAACTATCCTTGCTGATAGTATTGCTAGATTTTATCGTCAATGTGGCTATGATGTTTATTTTCAAACCGGAACTGATGAACACGGTCAAAAAATTATGTCAAGTGCAAGTAAAAATAACTTGCAGCCACAAGAGTATGTCGATTATATTTCTAATGAAATAAAAAAAATATATGATAGTCTTAATATCTCATATGATAAATTTATTAGAACCACAGATAAAGAACATATTATTGGTGTACAGAAAACCTACGAAAAATTATTAAAACAAGATGATATTTATAAAGGTAAGTATGAGGGTTATTATTCGCTTGCTGAGGAAGCATATGTATCTGAAGATGATCTAATTGATGGTAAAACAAAATTAGGTGATGAACCAATTTGGATGGAAGAAGAAGTTTATTTTTTTAGATTATCAAAATATCAAGACCGTTTAATTAAATATATTAACGACCATCCAGACTTTATTACTCCCGAGATTAGAAGAAACGAGATCTTAAGTTTTCTTAAAGAACCGCTAATGGATATCTCCATAACAAGATCACTTTTTAATTGGGGAGTAGAAATTCCTTTTAATAAAAACCATATTGCCTACGTATGGATTGATGCACTCCTAAATTATCTAACAGGTATTGGCTATGGCACAAATGAGGCTAATTTTAAAAAATTATGGCCAACTGATCTAAATATTATCGGAAAAGATATTACAAGATTCCATGCTGTTTTTTATCCGATTTTATTAATGTCTTTAGGAATTGAGCTACCTAGGCAAATATTCGCGCACCCTTGGATTTTAATTGATAAAAAGAAAATGTCTAAGAGTAAAGGTAATACTATCTACACACAAACTTTAATTGATAATTTTGGTGTAGATGCAACAAGGTATTATTGTCTGCATGAAATACCTTATGCCCAGGATGGTAATTTAACATATGAGTTAATGATCGAAAGATATAATAGTGATCTTGCTAATACCTTAGGCAATCTTTTAAACAGAACAATAGGAATGTATAATAAATATATGCCAGGTTATAAATTTAGTAAGTTTGAAAGTAGTGATGAAATAAGTAAAAATTTAGCCACTAAAGCATCTAGTGCTCTTGAAGAAATTAAAAAACAAATGTTTAATAACAATGTTTCTAGTGCACTTGAGATAGTAATTGAGTTAGCAAGAGAGGCTAATAAATATATTGACCTTGCTAAGCCATGGGAGTTATTTAAATCTAAAGATGATAATAAACTTACGCTAGTACTAGCACATCTATTTGAAACTATTAGATATATCTCAGTACTTCTTTACTCTTTTCTTCCGGATACTGCTAAAGAAATACAAAGACAAATTGGGATAAATAATCTAAGTTTTGATACCCTTAATAGTTTTGGCCAACAAGTATGTAAACCACAAGCGGCTAAGGCAATGTTTGTAAGAATTAACCAAGAAGAAATGTTAGGAAAAATTTTAGAAGATGAAAGTAGTAAAAAATCCTAAGTTTAGGGAAAAATTTAATCTTAAAAAATATGTAAAACAAAATAAAAAATCAATTAAAGATTTTACTATTAGAATAATTGCTACTATAGTATTTACTTTTATTTATGGCATTGGAATGAATTTATTTATTATTCAATCTAAAATAAGAACCTACTCAGGTGGAGTTCCTGGTATAGCTCAGTTAATTGTAGATATTATTGAAGTATCAGGGGGAAGTTTACCTAATAAGCCTTATTGGAATGAAAATATTCTTATTGGCTTAATTGTATTTGTTGGTAATATTCCTATCCTTTTACTAGGCTGGTTTGGTGTATCTAAAAAATTTACTATTTTTTCTATTATTTCAGTAATAGTTCAATCTACAGTGCTATCTTTTATTACATGGGATGCTTTTGCTTCACTAGATCCACTCCTTTTATGTATTATGGGAGCAATTTTAATGGGAGTAGGAACTGGCGGCACCCTAAAATTTGGCACCTCTACTGGTGGCTTTGATATTGTCGGTCAGTATGTTGCCCATAGAACTGGCAAAACGGTAGCTTTTATTTCAACAATGATTAATATTGGTATTGCTACATCAGGGGCATTTATTAAATCGTTTACAAAAGTTAATGGAAGTTATATTCATTCAATTCCGACCCTAAGTGTACTTGAAATTGGTGGACTACCTGTTGGTTATAAACTGCAAGGTTTTCAATATGGAGCAGCAGTTTTAAGTTATACAGTTTTAAGATTACTAATTACAATGTTAGTTATAGATAAACTACACACAGCATATCACTATACAGAAGTTAATATTATCTCAAATCATACAATTGAATTATCAGAGGCAATAATTGCAAAACTTGGTAGGGGTGTAACTTTATTTGATGTAAGAGGCGGATATGGTTATAATGAAAAACAAATGATTTATTTAATTATCTTCTCGCACGAAAGAAGAGCTCTTATAAATATAGTTAATGAGATTGACTCACATGCCTTTTTAACCTTTAAGCATGTAGAAACTATTAAAGGTAATTTTAAGAAAAAATATTTAGCATAAAAATTATTTTTTGACAAAACTATTCGTTTTTGATATAATAGTTTAGTATGTAAAAAAAAGCATTTTAGAAGGAGTTTTATAGATGAAAACTTATGTAGCAAAAGAAAAAGAATTGAATAAAAAATGGTTTTTACTAGATTGTAGTACTGCTCCTCTTGGAAAAATTGCAGTTAAGGCTGCAAATATTTTAAGTGGTAAAGAAAAACCAATCTATACTCCAAATGTTGATTGTGGAGATTATTTAGTTATTATTAATAGTAATAAAGTAGTATTAACTGGTAAAAAACTAGATGATAAATTATATTATCGTCACTCTGAATATCAAGGCGGTTTAAAAGTAAGAACTGCTAAAGAACAAATTGATAAAGACTCAAGAAAAGTAGTAGAAATGGCTATTAAAGGAATGCTTCCTAAAACTAAGTTAGGAGCAGATATGTTTAGAAAATTATATGTATATAAAGATGATAAACATAATCAAGTTGCACAAAAACCTGAGAAAGTAGAGGTATTATAATGGCAGAATTAGTTCAATATCGTGGCACTGGCAGAAGAAAAAGCGCTGTAGCAAGAGTAATCCTTACTCCAGGTTCAGGCCAATTTTTAGTAAACGGTAAACCATTTGTAGAATACATTCCATCAGCAGCAACTAGAATTGATGTTATGCAACCAATTGATATTTCTAAAAACGAAGGAAAATATGATATTTCTGCTAATGTTGATGGTGGCGGTATCGGTGGACAGGCTGGAGCAATTCGTTTAGGTATTACTAGAGCACTTCTTGAAATGGATCCAAGTCTAAGAGCACTATTAAAACCATATGGGCTAATCACTAGAGATCCACGCAAAAAAGAAAGAAAAAAACCAGGTTTAAAGAAAGCTAGAAAATCACCTCAATTTTCTAAACGTTAGAATAATAAAAATAAAGATACTGTAAAGAAACAAGTTCTAAAATGTTTCTTTACAGTTTTTTAATTTATGATACACTGTTATTTTCCTTTATAAAATAAAGGTATAGATTATCTTTTATCTATTAAGATATTTAATTTAAACGATTGTAATTTAATAAAAATAAATAATCTTAAATATGATTTTAATTTAAATATGCCGAATACATTATTACGGTAAAAATTATGCTTTATATTATCAATAAAAATATTTATATAACTAATTAAGGCTATAAACTAAAAATAATTTATTAGAATTATTTAAATACTTAAAAGTTATAATATTAAGAGGTGAAAAAATGAAAAAATTTAAATTTATTGATTTATTTGCTGGAATTGGCGGAATAAGATTACCTTATAATCAATTAGGAGGGGAATGTGTATTTTCATCTGAAATTGATAAATATGCAATTATAACTTATGAAGCAAATTTTAAGGAAACACCTAGTGGTGATATAACTAAAATAAAAGAAGAAGAAATTCCAAATTTTGATATTTTATTAGCGGGATTTCCTTGTCAAGCATTTTCAATAGCAGGAAAAAGACTTGGCTTTAATGATACTAGAGGAACTTTATTTTTTGACATAGTAAGAATTTTAAAATTTCATCAACCTAAAGCATTTCATCTCGAAAATGTAAAAGGATTATTAAGTCATAATAAAGGAGAAACATTTAGACAAATAATAACTATTTTAGAAAATGAACTTGATTATAAAATTTTTTGGAAAGTTCTAAACGCAAGAGATTTTGATGTGCCACAAAATAGAGAAAGAATAATGATAGTAGGTATTAAAAATAAAAGTGCTAACTTTACTTTTCCAGAACCACATGAAAATAACTTAACAGTTGGTTCTATCTTAGAAAAATATGTAGATAAAAAATATACTATTTCAAATAATTTATGGGAAGGACATCAAAGAAGAAAAATAGCAAATAAAGTAAAAGGCAATGGTTTTGGTTATAATATATATGAAAGTAGTTCAAAATATACTACCTGCCTATCAGCAAGATATTATAAAGATGGTTCGGAAGTTCTAATTAAGCAAAAAAATGACAATCCGAGGAAATTAACGCCAAGAGAATGTGCACGTCTCCAAGGTTTTCCTGATACTTTTATACTACCAAATATAAGTGATTGTCAATTATATAAACAATTTGGTAATTCTGTACCCACTAAAATGATAGGAGAAGTTGCAAAAAATCTTATTAATGAATTAGAAGGATTGGGTGAAATCTAGTGGATAAAAAAAGTACTATTTTTAAAAATAACTTATTATTTTATACTATATTAAAATTACTTATTAAACTTCAATTGAAAGAGAAAAAAATACTAATTTTAAAGGAATTACTATTATCAAAAAAAATAACTGAGACCATTACAGTTAGCAAGTTTAAAGAATTTTGGCTCTTTAAATTTCTTAGGGGTATGGCTTTACAAACAAAATGAGAAATTACGATAAATTACTTATGCGGCGAAAACTATAAATTAGGTGATAATAGCAATGTATTATCTCTTTTATCAATATAAATTATTTAGATTTATTTTCCTCACCTTTAAATAATCTAATAATATTATCTTTATGTTTAACAAATATTAAAATAGAACAAAGACTAGCTACAATAATAATTATTAAGGAGTTATTAAAACTTGCTAGGAAATTATCACTTGGAACATATTTAATAAGTACTAAATTATTAGGAGTATTAAAACAAACACTATACACAGGAGTATAAATAAATACACTTAGAGTTCCTAAAAGCGAAGCAAGCGAGACATATTTAGTAATTAGTAAAATAATTAAAAAAATAGTTATTCCAATAAGACCGATTAATGGCTCAGTAGCAAGAATTACTGCAATAGAACAAGATACTGCTTTGCCACCTTTAAATTTTAAAAAAATAGAATAAGTATGACCCACTACAGCTGCAAAACCATACAAGGGAATTATCGAAGCTATAGAATTATTATTAATATTAATATCTCGCACTAGGGAGATATCAACTTTAAAAAAGGTTAATGAATAAAGAATTAAAATGATAAAAATAGCTTTTAAAATATCAAGGATTCCAATTAAGGCCCCATACTTTTTTCCTAGAATTCTTGCTACATTAGTAGCGCCAATATTATGAGAACCATATTCTCTAATATCAATATTTTTCTTTATTTTAACAAATAAATAACCTACTGGAATAGAGCCAATTAAATAAGATAAAATTATTAATAATATAATTAAAAAAAGTTTCATTTAAGTCTCCTTTATTATATTATACAAAAAAATATAATTTTTTATAATTGACTTTTTTTTATAATTTTGTTAAAATTTATTAGATTGTTAGGTGATTTTTATACAAAGAAAATATGATGAAAGTTCAATCCAAGTACTTGAAGGTCTTGAAGCAGTTCGTAAAAGACCAGGTATGTATATAGGCTCAACAGATGCAAGAGGTTTGCATCATTTAGTTTGGGAAATATTAGATAATGCCATCGATGAAGCACTATCAGGATATGGTAATACAATTACTGTTAATTTGAAAAATGACAACTCAATTAAGATTTCAGATGAAGGAAGAGGAATGCCTTATAAGATGCATCCAACTGGTAAACCAACTACTGAGGTTATTTTTACTGTCCTACATGCTGGTGGTAAATTTTCTAATTCAGGCTATGCAGTATCAGGCGGACTTCATGGTGTAGGTAGTGCAGTTGTTAATGCACTGTCTCATTTTCTTGAGGTTACGGTTTATCGTGATGGCGGCATATTTCAGCAACGTTTTGACAAAGGTGGTTCGGTTATATCTAAGTTAGTAAATATAGGTACTACTAGAAAAACAGGTACTACAATATGGTTTAAACCTGATCCAAAGATTTTCTCAACTACTATTTTTAACCCCCAACTAATAAAGGAAAGAATGCGTGAAACAGCATTTTTATTAAAAGGATTAACTTTAGTATTTAAAGATGATAAAACTAGAGAAGTAACTGAGTTTTGTTATAACGATGGAATAAAAGAATATGTTGCATTTATTAATAAAGATAAAAAACAAGTATCAGGAATTGATATTATAAATGGGCAGTATAAAGTACCAGGTCATAGTAATCCGATTGTAGTTGATGTTGCCCTTCAATTTATAGAAACTTATAGTGAACTAATTTATTCATACGTTAATAACGTTAGAACAAAAGATGGTGGTACACATGAGATGGGCTTTAAGGCTGCCATTACTAAGGCTGTTAATGAATATGCTAGAAAGTATAACTTTTTAAAAAGTAAAGATAATAACCTTGATGGTGTTGATATCAGAGAGGGTCTAACAGCAATTATTAGTATGCGTATTCCAGAAGATCTCTTGGAGTTTGAAGGTCAAACTAAAAATAAGCTTGGCTCTCCTGATGCTAGAATTGCAACTGAGCAAGTTGTTTTTGAAAAATTTTTTACTTATTTAGAAGAACATAGAGAAATTGCTCAAAATATTATCAATAGAACTATTAGTGCCCAACGAGCAAGAGAGGCTGCAAGAAAAGCCAGAGAAAAGGCCAGATCTGGAAAAGCTGATAGTAAAAAAGAAGTAATCCTTTCAGGTAAACTTACTCCTGCTCAATCAAAAGAGTATCATTTAAATGAGTTATTTCTAGTAGAAGGTAATTCAGCTGGAGGTTCTGCTAAACAAGCAAGAGATAGATTACATCAAGCCATCCTTCCCCTAAGAGGTAAGGTAATAAATACTGAAAAAGCTACTGCCGATCAAGTATTAAAAAATGAAGAAATAAATACCATAATAAATACTATTGGAGCAGGCTTTGGTGATAATTTTAAAATTGATAAAATTCAATATGGTAAAGTTATTATTATGACCGATGCTGATACCGATGGCTCACATATACAGATTTTATTATTAACTTTCTTTTTTAGATTTATGCCAGAACTAATTAAAGAAGGTCATCTTTATATGGCCTGTCCACCCCTTTATAAACTAACTGGAAAAAGAGGTAAAAAAGAAGAGATCTATATTTGGGATGAAGAAAAGTTAAAAGAAGTAGGCGATCTAGAACATTATACCATCCAACGTTTTAAAGGTTTAGGAGAGATGAATAGTGACCAATTATGGGATACTACAATGAATCCTAAAAAACGTTATTTAGTTAATGTTTCTCTTGATGATTTTACTGAAGCAGATACTAAAGTATCAATTCTAATGGGCGATGATGTAGAGCCTAGAAGAGAATGGATTGAAAATAATGTAGACTTTGAGATCTCAGATGATTTTGATTTAATTAAGGACGGTGGTAACTAATGGCTAAAGATATGCTAGATAAGTTCTTAGATGATAAGATAATTGCCACTAACCTTGAAGAAATAATGGCTGATGGCTTTGGAAGATATTCTAAATATATTATTCAAGAAAGAGCCCTACCAGATGTAAGAGATGGACTAAAGCCAGTACAAAGAAGAATCCTATATGGTATGAACCAAATGGGAGTTTTTTCAGGCAAGCCTTATAAAAAATGTGCACGTATTACTGGTGAGGTTATGGGTAAGTATCACCCCCATGGTGATTCTAGTATTTATGAAGCCTTAATTAGATTATCCCAAGACTTTAAGATGCTACTACCTTTAGTAGATGTTCATGGTAATAATGGTTCTATTGATGGTGATAGCCCAGCAGCAATGCGTTATACGGAAGCAAGACTGGCTAAAGCCGCTGAAGTTTTACTTGAAGACCTTGATAAAAGAACAGTATCGTTTATACCTAACTTTGATGACCAAGAACTGGAACCAGTAGTACTTCCATCTAAATTTCCTAATTTATTAGTAAATGGTGCTAGTGGTATTGCAGCTGGATATGCGACTAAGATTCCACCACATAAT
The DNA here is from genome assembly GCA_963540875.1 of uncultured Acholeplasmataceae bacterium. Taxonomy (GTDB): domain Bacteria; phylum Bacillota_I; class Bacilli_A; order Acholeplasmatales; family Acholeplasmataceae; genus CAUTNH01. The sequence goes on from CAUTQZ010000003.1 coordinate 51,546, forward strand.
TTAAACGAAGTAATAAATGCTACCATTACCCTATTAAAAAATCCTAATGCTAGTGTCTTAAGGCTTATGCAATACTTACATGGCCCTGATTTTCCTACGGGCGGCATTGTACAAGGGCGTGATGAAATTATATCTGCTTTCACTAATGGAGCAGGTAGGGTTGTAGTAAGAGGTAAACTTCATGTAAAAGATACCGATGATGGTCCAAGGATTATTATTACTGAAATTCCGTATGAAGTAAATAAGGCACAATTAGTTCATTCAATTGATCAATTAAGAGTTGATAAAGTTTTAGATGATATTGTTGAAATAAGAGATGAAACTGACCAATCAGGTCTTCAAATTGCAATTGATCTAAAAAAAGGATCTGATCCTAATATAGTAATTGCATACCTTTATAAAAATACCGAGCTACAAGTTTATTTTAATTATAATATAGTCTCAATTATTGATCATAAACCACAACAGACCGGTATTATTCCTATCCTTAAGGCTTATATCAATCACCAAAAAGAAGTTATTACTAACCGCTCTAACTACTTATTAGAAAGAGCAGAAAAAAGAAAACATATTGTTGAAGGTCTAATTAAGATGGTCTCTATTATTGATGAGGTTATTAAAATTATTAGACAATCAATTAATAAGCAAAACTCAAAAGAAAACTTAATGTCAATATTTGACTTTTCAGAGTTGCAAGCAGAAGCAATTGTAACATTGCAATTATACCGTTTATCTACTACTGATATAAATGACTTAAAAGAAGAAATGATCTCACTAAATAGAACGATTAAAGAACTTACCTTAATTCTATCTGATGAAGATGTACTAAATAACGTAATTGAAACAGAACTTAGAAATGTACAAGGACTTTTAGGTGTTAGAAGAAAAACAAGTATTGAAGATAAGATTGAAACTATTAAAATAGATGAAAAAGAATTAGTATCAGAGGAAAAAATTTATCTTGGAATTACTAAGGAAGGATATGTTACTAGATCTAGTTTAAAAAATCAAAAACAAAGTAAAAACCAAGGGCTTAAAGAAAATGATGCGTACTTATTTAAAGGAGAAGCAACTACTCTAGATACTGCGTTAATTTTTACTGACCAAGGTAATTACATCTTTTTACCACTATATAAACTTGAAGAGCAAAAATGGAGTGATCTAGGAACTCATATTGGTAATTTGGCTGCAATTAAAAGCGGTGAAAAACCAGTGGGAGTTATTATTGTTAAAAACTTTGATACTAACCAAGATATCCTTTTAGCAACTAAAAAAGCAGTAATGAAGCAAGTTAAACTAAGAGATTTAAAAGTATCACGCTATTCTAAACCAATTAAGGTCATCTCACTCAATAAAGGTGATGAACTAGTATCAATTGACTATGATATAAGACCTAATATTGTTTCCGTATCAAAAAATGGTAATATTCTTCGCTTTAAAACTATTGAACTACCTCAATATGGACTACAGGCTAGTGGCGTTAAATCAATGGCACTTGATAGTGATGATGAACTAATTGGTGCAGCATATATTAGTGAAAATGATGACATTGCGGTTCTTACTAATAGAGGTCATGTAATAAGAGAAGCAATTAGTACTTTTAAACTATATGGTAGATATAGAAGAGGAACTAAGTTAATCGATCAATTAAAAACTGCTCCTCATATTATGGTATCACTGCAGGCTATTTCAAAACAACAAGATAAAGATAATGTTTTAGTAAATATTATTACTAAAAAAACTAACGTATACTTAATCTCAAAAGAGCTAAAATCACTTGGTAATAAATACGGTAAGAAGGTCGTAAAAGAAGAAGACGGCGAGCCAGTTAGAATGATTGTTAATAAATCAAATAACGAAGAAGTATATGTAAATAATGCGCCTAGAGCTACTATTTTAAATGAAAAAAATGTTGAAGTGGTGGAAGAAGTAGGAATAGAAAAAGAAATTAAGGCCCAAGTTAAGAAAAGAACTGATAGTTTTTTATCTACTAAATCACTAGCAGATAAAATAGTAAATCAGGATAAACCAATTATTAAGTTAACTAAACTAGATTTATTTGATAACGACGAGGACTAAAATGAATTTAAAAATTATTAACACTAAAGAAGAACTAAGTTTTGAAAACAATATTAACTTACTATCTTTAGCACAAAAACTAAATAAAAAATATTATGCTGCAAAAGTAAATGGTAGGTTTAGAGAACTAAATTATACAGTTTATGAAAATGCAACCGTAGAATTTTTAGATCTATTATCTAGTGATGTAACAAGAATTTATGAGGCTGGTTTAAGATTTGTTTTTACGATGGCACTATATAGATTAAATCCGCAGTTAGATATTAATTTTAACTATAATGTTTCACGTTCTATTTTAGGAATAGTGAAAGGATTAGCCAAAAAACTTGACCAAGAATTTCTAGATAAACTTTTAGCTGAAGTAGATAATATTATTAAAAAAGATCTACCTATCAAAAGAAAACTGCTATCTTACGACGAGGCTAAAATGATCTATAAAAAGCAAAGATTTTACTCTAAGATAGAACTTATGAACTATCGTAATGAAGAATATGTTAACATTTATGAATGTGATGGTTTTTATAATTATATGTTTTCTCAAATGGTACCATCAACAGGTTATCTAAAAGACTATAGTTCGTTTTTATATGGTGCTGGTTTTATTATTCAATATCCAAGACATGAAAATAATGGTACTATACCATCATTTAATGCTAGTAGTAGTTTTTCAAACGCCTTAAAAGAAGCCGCGCAATGGAATAAAAAGACTAATACTTCAGATATTGCAAAAATGAATTTAGCAGCCATATCAGAAAAATCATCTTGTGAGTTTATTAATCTTTGTGAGATTAAGCATACTAATAATTTATTTCAATTAGCACAAACTATTTATAAAAAACGTGAAGATATTCGTATTATTGCTATTGCAGGGCCATCAAGTTCAGGAAAAACTACTTTTGCTATGCGCCTTAGATTAACCTTAAAAAGTCTAGGTCTTAATCCAAGAATGATCTCAATTGATGATTATTATCTTCCACAAGATAAAATTCCATATGATGAAAATGGTGAAAAAGATTATGAAACAATAGAGGCTATTGATATTAAAAGATTTAATGAAGATATGAAAAAATTAGTTAAGGGAGAAAAAATTACCCTTCCTAAATATAACTTTGCTATGGGTGGTAATACGGTTGGTGATACTATTAGAGCATCTAAGGATGAACCAATAATTATTGAAGGTATCCACGCACTTAATGAGATCCTAACCGAAGGTATTCCTAAAAAGCGAAGATTTAATATTTATATTGCCCCACAAACACAGCTGCATATTGATACCCATAATCCAATTAGTATTACTGATTTACGACTTCTTAGAAGAATAGTAAGAGATGCTAAGTTTAGAAATTCATCGGCTGAGGAGACACTATCAATGTGGCCTAGCGTAAGACGCGGTGAGTTTAAATGGATCTATCCTTTCCAAGACCAAGCAGACTATGTCTTTTCTACTGAACTTGCATATGAGTTTATGGTCTTAAAAAAACATGCTATTAGCTCTTTACATGCAGTAGAAAGAAATAGTGAGCATTTTATTAGTGCTAATCGTTTATTAAAGTTTTTAAAATATTTTGTTGATATTCCAGATAAATACGTTCCATGTAATTCTTTACTAAGAGAGTTTATCGGAGGACGCTACGTTTGAAATTAGTAATTGATCTAATTAAGGATATTATTATCAATACGCCTAAACTAATTGATCTTTTAGAAGTATATAAAACAAACGGAGCAATTAAGCATTATCAAAATTTATTTACTAAACAAGAAGCAAGCTTTAAAAAAAGAAGACTTTTTGAAAATACTTTTTATTTGGCTAAAATATTAGAGCTTAATTTAAGTGATGAAAGAATTAAAGAATTAAGTAAAAAACCACTTTATCCAAGAAATATTGATGAGGCTAAATTATCAAATATAAGGGAGGCTTTTTACCTTTTAGATAATGCTAAGGATGAATTTGACCTATCTGATATTGAACTAATCGACTTAGCAAGGCTTTTAAATAAAGGCTTAAAGGAAAATAGTCTTGCTAATCAAGACAGTGATACCTTAGCCAGTTTAATAATAAAAAATGACACGCCAATAAAATCAAATGAAAGATTATTTATTAGAGCCTATACTGATCACTTTCTTAGTATTTATCACAATCATCAAAGTGAGTATTTATTAACTTTTATTGCACTTTGGCTTGATCTTAAAAATATATCTTTTTTTAAAGATAGTAATTCACGACTTGCTACCATAATTTTTTATAGTTATTTAGAAAAGCATTTCCCTATTTTTAAATATGTGTCTTTTTTCAAGCATTTGTATAAGTTTAATAAACTTTTGCAAGCAGAAATAAATAGAGTATTAGTTAATTATCAAAATGATATTTATGATTTAATGGGCTTGTTTAATATTTTAGTTAATATTAACTATGAAGCAGTTAATGATATTAAAGCTATTGCCCATCAATATAGTTTTGAAATACATAGAAATAAATCAGATAGTATTGAAAACTTTATTCTTAAATGCCCTCAAATATTTACTAAAGATTTAATTAGAACAGAATTTCCCAGAATTAGTGAAACAACAATTAACCGTGCCCTTCAAAGGCTTCGTGATGAAGGTAAGATTATTCCTCTTATGAGTGGTAGATCTAGCAAGTGGCAACGTATTGTTGAAGGAATTAGTAAACAAACGGATTACGGGATTTTTGCATATGCTGATTTTGAAGCAAAAAAAAATGAGTCTTAATGACTCATTTTTTATTATCTTACTCCAGTAGATTTATCACCTTCAGGAGTATTTTTAGTAAAGTCCCAATAGAATTTAAATTCCTTGTAATCTGTAAATTTTTCTTTATCATCACCAGATAGAGTTTTACCTCTTTTTTGTTCTTCAAGTTTTAATGCATCTTGTTTTGTATAAGGAACTCTTAGAATAAAATAAACTACAATAGATCTAATTGGTAGCATAAATGGATAGAAGTGAGGAAGCGGTTTAGTAATTTTCATAGTTGAAAAAGTTGCTGTTGTTGAGTCTTTTGAAATTTTAACATTTCTATCTACTACTAAGCCATTCTTTTTATAACCAGGAAGTGATACTACAGCATAACATTGGATACCGTCAGATAGGTTATATATATCATTAGTATTTTTTAATTTAGCCTCAAGTTCAAATGATATTTCATAACCTTGTGGATTGTATTTATGGTCTTCATCTGATTTGTTTTTATAAGTAGTTTTATATTTTGGCTTGTTAATTTCTAATTTTTCAAAAATTCCTCTGTAGGTATTAATTCTGTCAAAATCACTAGTTTCATAAGTTTTTTCTATATTGTTAACTTTGATTTTAAATTTACGGCCCTCAATATTAAATGCAATTGCTGTGGCCATTAAAATTGCTAGAGGAAGTACTACTGCTAGTAGTATATATAATAGAAATTTTCTCATGTTTTTAATTTTTCTTTGTTTTGTTTCTTGCATTATAAATTCACCTTTTTTATTATATCAAAAAAAAAGATAAAAACCAAATAAAAGTTAATATTTGATAATATTAAACTTTTTTTGTATAATATTAGTATCTTAAGTTTTAAAGATTTAATGTATATAAGTATCAAAAGGAGTAGATTATATGTTTAAATTAATTGCTCCTCTTATGTCTACTGGATTAACCATTGGTCTTATGATTATTGGATTAGTTCTAGGTGTTGGCTTAGGAATTGCACTAGGCTTTTTTATTAAGTTTAAAAAAACTAGTTTATCTATCAAAGAAGCAACAGAAAAAGCAACTGATATTATTAGTAAAGCCCAAAATGAAGCAGCTAGTATTAAAGATAAAATTACATCTGATGCTAAAGAAGAAGCCAATGAGAAAAGAAAGTCATTAGAAGAAGAATTTTTTTTACGAAGACAATCTATTGTTCAGCAAGAACAAAAATTAGATCTCCGTGAAGAACAACTTACAAAAAGAAGTGAAGTTCTAGATCATAGAGAAGAATCTCTAAGTAGACGAGAGGAAAAAAACGACCAAAAAAGAGAGGAAATTGAAAAACTAACTAATGAGTTAGAAGTAAAGATTCAATCTCAAGACAAGAAACTAGCAGAAATTGCATCTCTTACTAGAGAACAAGCAAAAGATATTATTCTTAATGAAACTAAAGAAGGAATGGAGAGAGAATTATATTCTTTTATTCAACAAGCCGAAGAAGAAGCAAAGGCTACTGCTAATCAAAAAGCAAAAGAATTATTAGCTCAAGCATGTCAAAGACTTGCAAGCGATGTTACGCAAGAGAGTACTGTTACTATATTTGATTTAGAAAATAATGAAAATAAAGGACGTATTATCGGAAGAGAAGGTAGAAATATCCATGCCTTTGAAGCACTTACAGGTGTTGATATCTTAATTGATGATACGCCCAATACTATTGTTATCTCAGGCTTTGATCCTATCAGAAGAGAAATTGCCTCAAGATCACTTACAAGACTGATTAAAGATGGAAAAATTCATCCTGCTAAGATTGAAGAAGTAGTAGAAAAAGTACAAAATGAAGTAGATTTAATGATTCATGAAATTGGTGAAGATGCACTATTTAAAGCCAATTGCGGTAAGATGCATTTAGATCTAGTTAAATTATTAGGCAGATTAAACTTTAGAACTAGCTTTGGTCAAAATGTGTTAAAGCATTCTTTAGAAGTAGCATTTCTTGCAGGAAAGTTAGCAGTTGAAGTTGGTGAAGATGAAATTATCGCAAGAAGAGCAGGACTATTACATGATATTGGTAAAGCAGTAGACCATGAAATTGAAGGTTCACATGTTGATATTGGTGTTGAGATTGCTAATAGATTTAAGGAACCAAAAGAAGTAATAGATGCAATTGCATCACATCATGGTGATAAAGAGGCTGAGTCAGTTATTGCAGTTTTAGTAGCAGCAGCAGACGCCTTATCCGCCGCAAGACCAGGTGCTAGAAATGAATCGCTTGAAAATTATATTAAACGACTAGAAAAACTTGAAAGTATTGCTACTGAAGAAAAAGGAATTGAAAAAGCATATGCTATTCAAGCAGGACGTGAAGTTAGAGTTATTGTAAAACCTGATGAAATAAATGACAAAGATACCTTCACAATTGCACGCAAAATTAAAGAAAAAATTGAAGAAGAAATGTCATACCCAGGTACTATTAAAGTAACCGTTATAAGAGAAACTAGAGCAGTAGAAACTGCTAAATAAACAATTTAGGAACTACCATGTAGTTCCTATTTTTAAAAAGGAGACCTTATGAAAATATTATGTATAGGCGATATTGTAGGTGAGATAGGCTTAGAATTTCTTGAATTAAAGCTACCTGAAATTAAGGCTACATATAAACCTAATCTTATAATCGTTAATGGTGAGAACCTTGCAAGAAACGGTAGAGGTATCAATATCGATGCCTATAAGAGACTACTTAATTTAAATGTTAGTTTAATAACTATGGGCAATCATACATTTGAACATAAAGAAATTTATGAAATTCTTAAAGATAATCCTAAGTTAATTGTCCCAGCAAACTTTTATCAATATTATAATTATGGCTATAAGGTAGTTAATTATAATAGTAAAAAGGTTTTAGTTATTAATTTATTAGGACGAATTTTCATGAATCTTAATCTAGAAAATCCTTTTATTATTGCTGATAAAATTATTAGTAGTGTAGCACACGACTATGTTATTATTGATTTTCATGCTGAGGCTACTTCTGAAAAAATTGCTTTTGCAAGATATCTTGATGGAAGAGCATCACTAATATATGGCACCCATACCCATGTTCCTACATGTGATAGTACTATTTTGCCTCAAGGAACAATTTATCAAAGTGATTTAGGGATGACTGGTCCATATGATGGTGTAATTGGCGTTAAATCAGAAAATATAATTGATGAATTTATAAATGGTGTAAAAGTTCCAAAAGAGCTTGCATCAGGTAAAAGGCAATTAAACGGAGCAATAATTACTATTAATGATAAAGAAAAGAAAATCGAAAGAATAAATATTCATGAATGAGTTTATACTTCCTAACTTATTAAAAGCAAGAAAACGAACTAAAGAAAAACTTGAGACGATTAACTATCTGTTTAGAAAAGATTTAGTTAAAAAATATCCTAATAAGTTTTACTGTCTTAAAACCTATGGATGCCAGGCTAATGAGGCTGATAGTGAGTTTATGCGTTATGCATTAGAAAAAATGGGCTTTATTAAAGTTGATACTTATGATAAGGCTGATTTTATTATGCTTAATACCTGTGCAATTAGAGAAACAGCAGAAGACAAAATTTATGGTGAGTTAGGAAGACTTTTTAAATACAAAAGGAAAAACCCTAATCTTGTGATTGCTATTTCTGGTTGTATGCCACAAGAAGAAGTAGTAGTTAATAGAATTATAAAAAAATATCCTCTTTTGGATTTAGTTATCGGGACGCACAATATTTATTTATTACCTGATTATGTTGATAAGTTATTAGCCAATAAAAAAAGAATAATTGAAGTCCTATCACAACCAGGTAAAATTATTGAAGGACTCCCAAAAAACAGAGCACATAAACATAAAGCCTTTGTTTCTATTATGGAAGGCTGTGATGAGTTTTGTTCATACTGTATTGTCCCGTATACTAGAGGTGAAGAAAGATCGCGCTCACCTAAAAGCATTATTAAAGAATGTAGGGAACTATTAAATGATGGCTATCAAGAGGTTACTTTAATTGGCCAAAATGTAGATTCTTATGGACTTGACTTTAAAACTATAAAGTATGACTTTGCTAATTTATTAGAAGACATCGCTAAATTAGGGCTCCCTAGAATTAGGTTTATGACCTCGTATCCTAGAGATATATCGCTTGATACAATTAAAGTAATGGCTAAGTATTCTAATATTATGCCTCATATTCATTTACCGTTTCAGGCGGGTTCTAATAAAATTTTAAAACAAATGAATAGACACTATACAATCGAAGAATATTTAGAAAAAATTAGTTTATTAAAACAATATATCCCTGATATTGCAATTACTACCGATATTATTTGTGCCTTCCCTGGTGAAGATAAAGATGATTTTAATCAAACACTAGAAGTTTGTAATAAAGTTTCATTTGATGGAGCTTTTACATTTATCTATTCCAAAAGAGCAGGTACACCAGCAGCAATATTTAAAAACCAAATAGATGATGAAGAAAAAAAACTCCGTTTAAATGCTTTAAACGAAGTAGTAAATGAAGGTTTTAGATTAGGTAATTTAAGATTTTTAAATAAAGATGTATTAGTGCTAGTTGATGGTGTTTCTAAAAAAGATAATACTATTTTATATGGATATTCTGAACATAATAAAATTGTTAACTTTAAAGGTAATAATGAATTAATAGGTAAAATTGTCAAAGTTAAAATTACTAATGCGCGTTCATTTATGCTAGAAGGAGAGATTATTTAACCCCTTAATATAAAATAGTAATTAGTTAGTAATTATCTTGTATAGTTGGGCTATAATCAATAGGTGGTGTTTACTTTAGATATTGTTTAATAATTTTATCAATATATTATTTTCTAAATCACTAATATTAAATAGGTTATCTAAAACTTCATATGTTTCCTGTAAATTTGTTTTACACATATGCCAACCCATTCCATCTGTAATCCAAATGAATTTAAAGCCTTGAATATCTTTTGAATTTATGGCTAAATCTTTATATGAACGTGCTGTTTCGTTTAATTTCGATCCACCTGAAGAATAATAATTACACTCAATTGCATACACATTATTTTGATAGTAAATAACAAAATCAAATCGTTTATTAGATTTGCCGTTTGAAGAAAGTTTTGATAAATTAATACCAAATTTATTTTCAATATCATTTACATACATTTCTTTAAAATAAGAAATATTTTTTACAAGACCTGCTTTAATAAGATATGATTCTACTATATTTTCCATAGTTATACCAATTCTATTTTTACGAGAATTAGAGTCAAGTCCTACTTCAATACCAATAACATAGTCAAAAAGGTTATTAATTAAATGATTAGATAATAGATCAAAAAGGCCAGATTTTTGCATAAAAATTGCATATAATTCTGGAGGGTAATTCATTTTTTTAAAATTAAAAATATAGTCTACTCCTTCATCTGTAATTTTAATGTCATTTTTTCTAATTGCAAGTAATAGGGGAATTGCTTTTAAGCATGAAGGATGATTACTAACTAAATTTAAAAAATCTTTTTTTATATTTTTAGATCCTATTAGTGTGTTAAGATGTTTGAGTTCTTTTTTATATTTAGCAATATTATCATATACTTTTATAAAATTATTGTATTGTTCATAACTTGCAATGTTATCCTTAAATGATGATAGAAGATGTTCATAGTTATTTTTCATAATTAGTAATAATAACCTCCTCAACAGGGCCTCTTTTTGTAGCATCTGAGTTAATCATTCGTTTGGCATTAACAATATGTATATTATATTCTTTATATAGTTCTCTAATTAAAGGTGTATTATGGTTAGATAACATTATCTTTACACCTTTATTAGTAAGCACTTTATATAAATTTGCTAGTCTAATTTGATCGTCTTTATTAAATCCATTTTTAGTGTATGATACAAATCCATTCTTATCTGGGAAGTTATCATAGGGTGGGTCAAAATAGATGAAGTCGTCCTTTTTTGCCATTCTTGCAATATTTTCAAAATCTTGATTGGTAATAGTAATATTTGAATTAGAGAAAAATTTTCTTATTAGATTAAAGTTAAAATCATTATAAGTTTTTAAATTAATTTTTTGTCCATAAGGAACATTAAAATAGCCATTTTGGTTTACTCGGTATAATCCATTAAAGCCTGCTTTATTTAAATATATAGTTCTTGCTGCTCTAACATAGATAGGATATTTTAGGTAATTTATTTCTTTATCAAGATCTCTTATTTCGTAAAAATATTCTCTAGAATTATTTTTAGTATGTATATCTAGTGTGGTTTTTAAATTAGTAAATAATTCGTCATTAGTAAAACATTGATAAGTGCCAATTAACTCACTATTAAAATCATTTATAATAGCTCTTTTAGGCTGAAGATAAAAAAATAGTGCTCCACCACCAATAAATGGTTCTATGTAAATATTATAATCTTTAGGTAATAAACTAATTATTTTTTTTAAAAGTTGCGTTTTACCACCAACCCATTTAACAAACGGTTTAATGATAAAACTATTATTTTGTGAGAGATAGTCATTTTTTATACTATTTTCAACATCAAAAACAGAAGCATTAGCCTCTGGTATATTATTAAAATTTAGTTCTTTACTTACAGAAAAATTTTCTTTACAATACACATTTATATTTTACCATTTACTATTTTTTTTTATTTTTAAATACTTAAATATATGAAAATTTTACCTATTTAAATTATTCAAATCAATAAAAAACTACCATTTTTTCCCATAATCATTATTTAAATATTTGATTATTTTATTAAAGTGGTAAAATATTGTATCTTTATAGACAAGGAGGTTGCATGCGAAGAAAATTTATTCTATTGTCAATCATATCAATACTACTTACTTCTATTCTAACTTTTACATTTAATTTATTTATTAAAAAACCTTTTAAAAAACCTATTATAGATACAACTGATATTAAATACCAATCAAAGGTTCTTCCTAAACCAATTGGAAAGGAAGGACTGAATTTATCTGCTTTAGAGAATTTATTTATCTCTGTGGGCGTAATGCAAAATCAAAAAACTTACCAGTTTCATGGTGAGGGAAAAGTTATTGCTAATACTGGTATATTTGGCTCGTTTACACAAAAAATTATCGAAGATGCAATTTATAAAAATGGAAATTTTGTGCTAACAGGAATATCACCATCTAAAATAGCGATGGCACGCGTAATAGAAGAACATTTTGAAAATCCTTCACAAGGGATCTTTTTAGTGCGCAAAGGTAATGCAGATGGTAATGAAGGAACTAATCTTAGATGGAATGAAAAACCTTCAAGGTATTCAAAACTGGCTTATCAACAATCATACGGAATTAAAAATCATACACCATCACCATTTATATTAAATGAGCAAACTGTTATTAAGGCAAGTCAGGAAATACTTGCTAATGGAACAATTAAAATAACTACCGAGTTAAAAGCAGACCTTGCAAGTGAGTTTTATAAAAGAACAATCACAACCCAATCAGGTGCTAGTGAGTGTGTATATGAAAAGATTATTTTCACTACTATTATTGATAAAAACTGGCAAACACTAAGTACTAAAACAGAAACTATTTATCAAATTGATAAAGGTGGAGGCACTACCTGTAATACAGTAATGGAGCATCATTTTAGTTATCTAGATAAAGAAATAGAGCAGCTAGATTATTATAAAAAGTATGCTAATATCTCAGATAAAAACCCAGAACCCGAAAAATCACCGATGCAGGTTTTAGCTGAAATTTTTACTGATAAAATTAAGGATGGCTTAAAGCTAGATATATCATCAGATAAGCTTGGCCAAGTTGCACTTTTAAATGTATCAACTTCACTAGATGAGGCTACTAAAGGTGAGTTTATAGTTCAAGGAGAACTTGCTAGATTTGGGCTTCGATTTAAATATTTTAATAATAAAATATATCTATACTATAAAGATAAATATGAAGTTATTGATTTGGCTAATTTAGAACAAGCATTAAATGAATCAAAATTTAAAAGTTTTATCAAACTATTAACTCAAATTATTCCTATTGATAAAATTACAAGTGGTAGTAATATAGAGATGGTTAAAGACGAATATGAAAACTATATTATTTCTATTAACCTCTCGATTGCTACTCTAAGGATTAGAGCATCAAAAGATTATAAGGATATTAAATACGAACTTATTACCCCATCACTTGCAAAATATCTTGGCCGTTTAAGTGTTAAAGAAACAACAAATGATGTAGTTCTTAACCCACAAAATCCAGCCCTAAATTTAGAACAGTTAATCAAAAACACTATTAAGACCCAATTTTTAAGTATCGATGAAATAAGTCTGAAAAAAGATAATTTAGATGTTTTAATTAAAGATATTTCAATAAATTTTTTAAACTTATCTCTTACTGCTACAGTTGATATTTTAGTTAGTAATGTAAAAATTAGTTTTGATTTCCACCTAACTAAGGATGGTCTGTATTTAAAATATAATAATTCAAAATTATTCTTTAGTTTTAATGATATTAACAAGATATCAAGCATAATTGGTATTCTAAATTCTAATTTTACTCTCTCATCTCTTACTTCGCCGATTGTTGATTTAATTACACTTCTAAATAATTCCAAAATTGATAATTTAGACTATCAAAAAATAATTAATAAAATACTAATAATTATAGATAATATTCCTAAATCTAAAGGTATTACTTATCAAATTAAGGGGATTGGTAATAAGGCAGGAACTGCTAATTTCAATTTAGATGAATATCAAAATATAGCTTATATCTATGATCAATTTATTGGTATTGTTAATCGTTTTATCGAAGCAACCCTTTTAGATAATTTTAGTTTCAACTTTAACTTCCATAATCATCGATTTGAACTTAACGGAGTAATAAATTATAAACCTAGTACTAAAGATTTAGTACTTAATTTAGTAGTTAAAAAAGGCGATACTTTAATTTCTTTAGATCTATATTTATCTAAGTATGCATTTAGCCTTAAATATAATAATAAATTATACTCACTATCAAAAATCCAAGTTATCCAATTAGTTAATAATGCCCTTGATAATTTAGAATTAAGCCAATATAAAGAAATATTTAAAAATATAATTATTCGTAATTTTAATTTTACTCCTAAAAACATTATCGATATTAATAATTTAGTAAAAGAAATAACGATTAAAAACAATTCCCTTTTATTTAATCTAGAAGTAAATAAGCAAGCCCTAAACGTAGCACTAGATAAATTATTAACTATTAAATCTAATAATTTTTCTTTAACTGAAGGTAAAGATAAGCTAGATGCAATTACTTCTGAAGAATACCTATCTAAAAATAATTATGAAAAATTAGTAAATCTAGTAGATACTTTTACTAAGTTTTATAAAACCCAAAAATTAGCTCTTAATAAGTTTGAGTATAAATTAAATAATACTAATATTAGATTAACTAATCTAAATATTTCGCTTAAAGATAATTATTTTGCAACAGATATTAGCATCGATAATGATAAATTTAGCCTTGAATTTAGTGCTTATTTAGTCAATAATGATATCTATTTAAAATATAATAATCATATCTTTAAACTAGATTATAATAATTTAGAACTATTTAAAAAATATCTTTTCCCAAAACTAGATATTAACTTAGTTAATAATATTAAAGATACTATCTTTGGAAAAGAGGCCTTATTAGATAAATTAGTAGCCCTTTCTAATTTAATTAAACATAAAGAACTGCCTAGTTTTAATTTTACTGATTTTAAGGAAATATTAAATCTAAACTTTACCCCAAATTGTAGTATTACTTCATTTGATACTTATACCTTTATTACATCAGGTTTAATTGAAGAACTTTTAAATACCATCTCTTTAAGAAAAGACCAGATTGAAAATTTCTTAAAGGGCAGCGAAAAACTAACTTTTACTGGAGAAATTACTTCTAAATTTAATAACCAAGATATTATTATTTCGTATCTTTTAAATTTAGGCTATAAGAATAAAACACTAGAATTTGGCTTAGAACTTATCTTAAATAAAGTTCAAATTAAGATTAGTTATACAAATGATAGTATTTACGTTGAATATAATAATGAAGTTATTAGTATTACTAAGGATAGAGTAAAACTAATTATTAAATCATTACTAGATAACTTAGAAATTGCTTCAAAATATAAAGAATTAGTTAATAATTTATTAACGGCTAATTTTAGTTTTAATAAAGTTAATTTAAATAAAGTGCTACAAAAAATTGATGTAAATAATAAAGAACTTCTATTTAATATTAACTACAATAATAATCAATTTGATCTTACTTACTTAGATAATAAGGTTAAAACTAATATTAGTTTTAATAATTATAATATTGCTTTCACTAGCCAAATTGGTGATTATCAAGAAATTAGTTTTAGTTCACTTAATAGTATTATTATTGATGAGCAACTAACTAATAAAATTATTAACTTCAGTAGTGTTTTAACTTCATTTATTAAAGAGCAAAAACTATCACTTGCTAAGTACCAATTTAGATTTAATGATTACCAAGTTAATCTTAGCGATATAAATATTTCTTTATTAGATAAATTTATTAGTTTTAATCTTGAACTTGCAAGTAATCAATTTAGCCTAAATGTAAAAGTTGCAATTGATAATGATAATATATACATTGGCTATAATAATCAAACATTTACTTTTAATATTGATGGTATTAGTTTAATAAAACAATATTTTTATAAGCAACTAGATATAGATAAAATAACTAAGCTAAAAAATATCTTATTTAGTGATGAAAAACTAACTTCAAAAATTATTCATCTAGCAGAACAATTTAGTAATATAGAACTTAATAAGTTTAAAGTAAGTGAACTAATTAAATATCTTGATCTTAGTATTTCAAACGAGGCTCAAATTAGTATTCCTAATGATAGTATAACTTTAGATAACAATATCCTGGAAAACTTATTTACCAATATTTCGTCTTTAATTGAACAAGGCAAGGAAATAATTAAAAATAAAGAAGTTAAAGCAAAACTTGCCGGCTCACTGGATTTAGGTATTAATAATAAAACTACTAAGTTTGAATATAAAATTTTTGCGCACCTTAAAGATAATGATATTTTATTAAAAGTAGAGTTAAAAATTACTTCATCTGATGGCGAAGTAAATAAAGTTAAACTAATATATGATCTTAATGATTTCTTAATTGAATATAATAATCAAGTAGTAAAGATTAAATCAACTGCCCTTGAAGAAGTAGTAGTAGCGATGATGGAGTTTTTTAATCAAGATAAAAAAACTATTAACTATGTTAAAAAACTATTTTCTAAAGATGACTTTACTATAAATAACTTACTAAAGCTTCAAATCCCTAAATTAGATATTAATACTTTAATTAAATCAATTACCATAGATAGTAATAAAGTTGATTTATTATTTTCAAAAATAAATGATATAACAGATGATTTTAATCTTAAACTTAGATTCAAAAACCTTGGTGCAAGGTCTTTAATTAAAACCCAAAAAGCAACAGTTAATTTTAATTTTGATATTACTGAATTTGATGATATTGTAATTGATTTGCAAAATATAAAAGAAATTACTGATAGTGATTTATCTAATTTTGCTAATTTACTAAAAACCTTTAAACCAATTTATGATAAAAAAGCACTAACTATTAAAAACTTAAGACTTGATTTAGGAAATAGTAATTATTTATATGGTAAGTTTAGTTTAAACATAGTTAACCTAAGAGCAGAATTTGCTGGCTACGCAGTAATAAATAATAATAAGTTCTCAATTTCATTAGTTTTAAAAAACAATATAATCTATTTGAAATTTTTCCAAAACTTAAGAACTAAATTAGCACTAAGTGAACTAAAAGATTTAGGTGAGCTATTTAGTAATTTAAATTTTGATTTTTCAAATATTGATTTTACTAATATTCAATCATCACTAAGTGATCTTGATGCTTTCTTTAATAAAGGTGTTATTAAAAAAATTTGTGATAACCTATTATCACTATTTATAAGTAAAGATGTTAAATACGATCTTTTAATGAAAGTAGTAGATACTATAAATAATGGTGATGTTTTAATTGAGGCTGAAGATATTGACGTAAACGATCAAGACCTTTATCAAGATTTTAAAACTAAAGTAGCGTTTATCAATAATATATTTAAAACATATAATCAAAAAGATCTTACATATACGCTAGAGCATAACTACTCACTAAGTGGTAAAGTGGTAGGACTTGCTAAAGACCCTAGTGGAGTTTACTATGAAAAAGATAAGTATACTTTTAATTTAAAAGTTGCCCTTGGGTATTCGCAATATAACAACTTTAGAATAAGAGGTCAGTTAGTAGACCACACTAGAAAAGATCAAATTCATAATTTTGAGCTAACTTATAATGATAAAACCTTCTACCTTAACTATGGTGAACTTTATGCTAAGTTAGATGAAGATACACTTAAAAAACTAATTGTGTCAGTAATGTCAGGCTTAGGCATAAAATCGGAACTACTAGAGAAAATGCTTGGCTCAAGTAGTGAGGATTATGGTGATATTTTTAAAAACTTCTTTAATCCAGAAGGTTCAAGCGGAATATTAGATCTTGATAAAATAGTTCTTAATGCTAGTGTGTTTGGCGATAACTTTAATGTTGAAGTAGATAAATCAGTCTTTAAAGACTATAATGCTTTATATAATTTAGACGCAAGTTTAGATATTAAAAATAATAAGATTGCTAAATTTAGTCTTAACCATCTATATTCTGCTAAAAATGATTATTTAAAATTAGAACTAGAAAAAATTACTGATAATTTCAATGCAATACTAACTGATAGTGAAAAGGCTAGATATCAAATAGAGTTTAAAAATATTGACATATTAACAAGTGCCTTTTTTAGAACTGCGGCCCTAAAGAAATATCATATCATCGGAATGGGTAATAATAAATCTATTAAGATGAATATTCTAGCCTATTATCCAAATATTCAAGAAGTTGACTTTAAAATTGAGGTCTTACCAAGTGGCGAGTATTTAATGCATCTTCACTACAATATTAGCGGTTCACTTACCTATTTAAAGACAGCGCGAAATGAAGTTAATCTTTATATTAAAGGTAAACAAGTTATGTTATATGCAAAGACTTGGGCAACCTTAATCACACCAAATAGTTGGTATAAATCTGTGAAAAAATATTATGCTAACTTCTTTGACGATAACTTTGCCGATAACCTAGCTGATGTATTAAGATTATCTGATTTAGTAAGAAATGAGTTAAGAAAAAATATTAAACCTAACACAGGTGGCTCTGAATTTGATAAAGATAAGCTCCCTCTATTTGATGCATTATTCAAAAAATATCAGGTAATTAGTGATAATAGGTATAATATAACTATGGATTTAAAACGCCTGTTAGGCGATAAGCAATTAAATGATTTAGAACTAGGTGTTAATTTAGTGGACCTTAAACTAAATAATGATAAAGATATAAAAAAATACATTGACTATATTGACATTAAAACTAGAGTTTCAGTTATTAATATCTATGATGCTAAATTTAAACTAGTCCATGACCAGTGGAATATTACATTCCCTGCTGATTGCGAAATTAAATAGGAGGAATAAAAATGGAAAGACCTAAATTAAAAGATGACTTTTATGGTTTTATTAATCATAAATGGTTAGAAAATGTTGAAATCCCAGCTGATAAATCAGCATTTGGTAGTTTTTCTGCAATTGACCAAAATGTAGAAAACTTACTTATTCAGGATTCTAACAATTGGTTAAGAAATAAAACGCTTATCCCTTGTAGATTTCCTTTAATTAGAAACTATGTGGAATTTTATGCACAGGCAATGGATTTTGAAAAAAGAGAAGCCCTTGGTTTAGAACCACTTAAAGAGTTATTAAAACAAGTTATTCTATTAGAAAACTTCGATGAATTTTCAAGACATTATCATGAATTTATTCTTAAAGATTTTAAGCTACCACTAAATTTTGGCTTAATGGAAGATTTTTTAGACAATTCAAAAATGATCTTAGTAATGGATATTGCTAATTTAATCTTACCTGAAAAGGGATATTATGCTGATAAGGAAAAAGCCAAAGCACTTTTAGATAGTTTTGCCGCTAGTACTAAAAAACTACTATTAAGAGTAGGTCATAACGAGATTGAAGCCGATACAATGATCGAAAAAGCAATTAAGTTTGACCAAATCCTAGTTGACTATACCCTATCTGCTGAAGAACAGGCAGACTATACTAAATTATACAATCCTATTAACTACGAAGATATTATTAGTGCATCTAAAAATATTAAAGTTCAAAGTATTTTAGAAAAACTTATTACTAAAGAAATTCCTTATATTAACTTAGTAAACCCTAAACTTTTGGAAGGACTAAATGAAATATTCTCAATTGGCAACTTTGAAATTATTAAAGCATGGACTTATGTAATGAATGTTATTGATCTAGCAAAATATGCTGACGATCAATCTCGTATTATTTCTGGAGAGTTCCGTAGGTCTCTAACCGGAACTAGCGAGGCTAAACCATTTGAAAAAGTTGCATACAATATTGCTAATGGCTTTTTCTCTCAAGTAATTGGCCTATATTATGGTTATAGATATTTTGGAAGTGAAGCCAGAGATCAAGTTATTAGTATGGTTAAAGAAATGATCCAAGTTTATAAAGCAAGACTTTCTAAGAATACTTGGTTATCAGAGGCTACTAAAGAAAAAGCAATCCTAAAATTAGATAAACTAGAACTTTATGTAGGATATCCAGATCATATTCATCCATTCTATGCTAATTTAAAAGTTAAACCATACGAAAGTGGTGGTAATTTAATTACTAACGTGATTGCTTTTAGAACTGAAATACAAAAATATGAGTTTTCAAGATACCTTGAACCAATTGATAAATCATTATGGCATATGTCGCCAGCAATGGTTAATGCTTACTATAACCCATTCCATAATCATATCGTGTTCCCGGCAGCAATTTTACAAAAACCTTTCTATGATCTAAATCAACCAATGGCTAGAAATTATGGTGCGATTGGGGCAGTAATTGCTCACGAGATCTCTCATGCTTTTGATAATAACGGTGCTAAGTTTGATGAAAATGGCAATATGAATAATTGGTGGACTGAAGAAGATAATCAAAGATTTAATGAGCTAGTTGAAAAAATGGTTGTCTTATTCGATAAAGTTCCTACTGAAGTAGGTGAATGTAATGGTCGTTTGACTGTATCTGAAAATATCGCTGACTGCGGCGGACTAAGATGCGCTTTAAGTGCGGCTAAAAAAGTTGAAGGCTTTGAACCGAAAGACTTCTTTGCTGGATGGGCTACTTCATGGCGATTTAAGGCTAAAGAAGAACACCAAAAAATCCTTCTAAGAGCAGATGTTCATGCTCCTGCTAAACTAAGATGTAATATCCAGTTAATGAATCTTTCGCTATTCCAAAAAACTTTTGATATCAAAGAAGGCGACGGAATGTATTTACCAAAAGAAAAATGGGTAAGAATCTGGTAAAATAAAAAAAATAAAAACTGTAAGATATAATTTGTATCTTACAGTTTTTTTATTAAAAATTAGGCTTTATTAAATCAAATTCCATCGAGCTAAATTTATCTGTGTTTTCATAAAGGATAGCCAAGGTATTATTATCTATTAAACATATTGATGAATAGCCAAAATAATCGCTTTTATTTTTAGTAATTAGTTTTTGCCCTAAGAGTGAAAAATTCTTGTCTACAAGCGATAAAGTACCATTTAGCCTGTCTTTAGGATCACATGAATTAGAGATTAAAAAATTATTATTATATTTAATTGCAGCAATCATAGAAATAGGTTGGTCAATATCTGTAAAAAAGCCTTTTTTAAAACTCTTACCAAAATCATACGATGGATAAATTAAAACTTTACGTTTGGAGTGATGATTTCTTTGGACTAGATAGACAATATTATTATCAACTAAGATTTGGCTCTCAGTTAGGAATTTATAACTCCCCTGGGGATTATTATCTTTTAATAATTTGGGCGATTTAGATAATTTAAAACTTATCCCATTATCATCTGAGTACATTATTGCTGATTTTGCTACGATTTCATTTTTCAATAAAATAGTGTAATAAATTGGAAATAATAACCTGGTAGTGTTTTTAAATTTAATAATACAACCTACTCCAGGGCCTGCACCAATAAAAGCCATTTTACTAGTTTTAACTTGAGGATTAAGACATATAGGCTCTGACCAAGTAGCACCTAAATCAGTTGATTTAGTAAGCATTAAATAAGAGGTATCAAAGATTTTATACTCATTATTCAAAAGTACAGATTTATTGTTAACTGTATAATTTTGATATTCAAGATTTAAGACTTCTTTAGTTTTAATATTATAAATTTTGTTAGTATCTACTAAAAACTTATTATTGTCTTTAAATAGTAATAAGTTATTTTTTATATAACCCGTACCTACTTTTGAATTAAATAAACCAATCCCTGCTGGTGTTAGTGAATAGATCATAAATAAAGTATTACTTTCTTCATTATATAAAAGTTGCGGGTCTATTGCAGCAGCACTATTACTAATATTTTCACCAGGCATTGAAACAACAACTATTTCTTCACTCCAAGTTCTTCCTCCATCTAAGGAGCGTTTAATTATTTTATCTATTCTATTAGGGTTATCAGCAGGAGAATAATATCTTTTATCACAACAAGCAATTAAGACATCTTTGCATTTAATTAAACTAGGGATGCGATAGAAAAATTCTTTTGATTTAAATAACTGCATTGCTATTTAACGGTTTTATTATATTCTTCAATCATTGCTCTAATTTTTTCAACAGGAATTGCGTAGCAGTTAGGATCTTCGCTTGCAAGATCAGTAGAACCAGCAAAATTGATACCACAAATTTCATTCGCAGTATTTAATAAAATACCTCCACTAGAGCCATGATCAATTGGGGCTGAATGTTTAATAGTTTTAAATTCTGGAGAGACACCATCTTTTAATTTAATTTGATCATAGCCTTGGACACGTCCAGTTGTAATAACATTTTTTTGCCCTTTAGGTTGACCAATTGCTATAATAAGATCACCAACTTGCGGATTTTTTTTGGCAAGCTTAAGCGGTTTTAAGTCTTTCATACTTTCCATATCCCAAAAGGTATTTTCTTTATATACAAAAATAATTGCTAAATCATACTTAGGTGCATTATAAACAAGATGGCCTGAAGAACGTTGCTTTTTATAATTTTCAACTTGGATATTAGTTAAATCAATCTTATGTCCATTTTGATAAGTAGTAACAACATGAGAGTTAGTTAGAATAAAAAATCCTTTTTGAGTTTCTTGAATTACAGCGCCACTGCCTTGTGATTGACCTGAACCGTAAAAATGAGACGCATAGATCGTAACATTAGATTTAATAGTATCAGTTTGAAGTTTATTGATTATTTTAAAATCAAGTGTTATCTCAGCGTAGATTATATTATTTGATTCTACTAAATCATTACTTTCTACTGGCTTATTTTGATAGATGTCATAATAGTATCCTCTAATGGCATAGTTATTATTTAGATTTGGCTTAAGGAAGGGAAATTTATTATTTAGCTTAGATACACTAACTACATAATTACCGGCATTACCATTATTAACTAATAAGAAGTAATAATTGTCAGTATCATAAGATTTTATATCTTTATTAGTAATGAATTTAAAATCAATCTTAGCATATTTTTTTAAAGGAATATTAAGTGTTTTTTCTACATCTTTATCAATGTTAGAATCTATTCTTATAAAATCTGATTCGATAATTTCTTGTTCTTTAGTATAAGTTTTATAAAAGATTAAAATTTGCTTAATATCATTTGTAGTTACCTTATAGGTTAATGCTAGTTGTTTAGTCGTATCATGGTATTCTTCTTTAATGAAATCAACATCGTTAGCAGCAAAAACATTTTCAATTTTTTCATTCGGCTTTTTAGGTGTATTTTCTTTTTGATCTGGGTTATTAGGATTTTGTGGTCTAAAATTAAAACAACCAACTAAAGTTATGGCAAATGATAAAAATAAAAATAAAACAAATAATTTTTTAAAATATTTCATAAGTCCTCCTTAAAATCTATCTATTTATATTATAACAAACTAGGGTGATATTTGCTTTTTTGCTAATAGGTTGAATATGATTTTTAATATTTTTTAAACTCATTTTATTTTTTAAAAGATAATTATATTATTTTTGTGAATAATTTAATATTCTTTTGTATAAGGCATATTACATAAATACTACACCAATAGGCAATAATTATAGTAATTTAGGGTTTAAAAGATATGAAAAATGGCATAAGAATAAGAAAAAAAGCATTATATATATAAAAATTAAAACAATAAAGTAAAATATACTAGTATAATTCTAACTTGATAAAGGAAGTGTTTAAATGAATTTAACAAATGAATCTAAAATTGTAGTTAATGAAAGGGCATATAAGGTTGCAGATTTAATTAACTATTTAAGTTGTCTATCAGGAATGGAGGTTGCTGAGTTTTTTTCTTACATAGATTTCAAACTACCTAAAGCAATAAAAATCCGTGCACTGAAAGATACCCTACTAGAACCAGTATTAGAACTTAGAAGATCTAAGCTAACTGTGGCAGATGAAAGAAAATATCGTCTAACATGGTTTCAAACTTTTTCAGAGTTCCAATTAGAAAATCTTTTAGAATATTTTAATGATAGAGATCTAAATTTAAAATATTTAAGAAAGTTATGGATAAACATTCTTAACTATATGATCGAGCAAAAAATAAGCGATCAAAATTTTTTGCGCCTTATCAATATAGCAACAAACACAGAACAAAAAATTCCTTTAAACTTTTTAAGGTACAATCTAATTTTAAACAAAGTATTCATTGACGAGAAAAGACATTTAGATGGTCTTAGTATCGATAACTTCCGTACAGTATTATACAAATCTTCAACTATAAAAGAACTACGTGCTCTTGGAGAAAAATATGATATTAAAGTTCCACAAAGACTAAAAAAAGATGAGTTTATTTATCTTATAATAAAAGCACTTAAAGAAAATCATATTTATGAAGAAGGGGTTGAAAAGAAACTTGCTGTTTTAAGAATACCTGAACTTCAAAGATTTTGTGTTAAGAAAAAAATTGTTGTTTCACCGGATCTTAACAAGGCATTTATTATTGAATACATTCTTTCAAATGCTAAGGAGACAAAAGGCATTTATAATAAACCAAGTAGTGATGCAGTTTATACACTTGAAGTTGATGACATTATTAAAGATAACATTATTATCGAAGCTGAAGAAAGAGGCATTGAAAATATAAATCTTGATGGAAAAATCGACTATCAAGAACTAGATAGATTAACAAAGCAACAACAAGAAGAACTTGAAAGAAAAGAAGCTGAATTAGAGGCTGAACGTAAAAGATTAGAAGCCAAAGAAAAAGCACTAATGGCTGAAGAAGAAAAAAGAAGAACCCTTGGTGAACTTAAAGAATATGAAAAAGAACTTGCTTCGCTACGCGAGCAAAAGAAAGAAGCAGAAAATCAACTAAAAGCATTTGCGCATCCATCTAATACAATCCCATCGGATTCTATATATGATGAGCAAGAAGCAAGACAGCAAAAAGAATTTGCTGAAAAACTACGCATCGAAAAACAAGCCTTAGAAGACGCTAAAAGAGAACAAGAAATTGAGGCTGAAAGAAAGCGTCACGAACTTGAATTAGAACAAGAAAAACGTAAAAAAGAAATCGAACTTGAAACTGAAAGAAGAAGACGAGAAATCGAACTTGAGGCTGAACATAGACAAAAAGAACTTGAAATTGCTGAAGAAAAAAGACGTCAAGCAGAAGAACTTGCTAGAGTTAGAAAGCAAAAAGAGCTTGAGTTAGAAGAAAAAAGAATTCGCCAAGAAGAAGAACTTGCTAGAGTAAGACGCGAAAGAGAAATCGAAATTGAGGAAGCAAAACGTCGTCAAGAAGAAGAACTGGAAAGAGTTAGACAAGAAAGAGAATTTGAACTAGAAGAAGCAAGACGCCGTCAAGAAGAAGAGTTAGAACGTGTAAGAAAAGTAAGAGAACTAGAATTAGAAGAAGCACTTCGTAAGCAAGAAGAAGAACTTTTAGAAGTACGCAGAAGAAAAGAACAAGAACTTGAAATTGAAAAAATGCGTCATGCTGAAGAACTTGAAAAAGCGAGAAGAATTAAAGAACTTGAATTAGAAGAAGCAAAACGTCGTCAGGCAGAAGAGTTAGAAAAAGCGAGAAGAATTAAAGAAATCGAGTTAGAAGAAGAAAAAAGACGTCAAGCAGAAGAAATAGAAAAAGCAAGAAAATTAAGAGAGTTCGAACTAGAAGAGGCAAAGAAAAGACATGAAGTTGAACTTGAAAAAGCGAGAAGAGAAAGAGAATTAGAACTAGAAGTAGAAAAACGTCGTCAGTTAGAAGAGTTTGAAAAAGCAAAAAAACTAAGAGAGTTTGAACTTGAAGAAGCACGCCGTAGACAAGAAGCTGAATTTGAAAAGGCAAGAAGAGAAAGAGAATTAGAACTTGCTGAAGCAAAACGTCGTCAAGAAGAAGAACTTGAAAAAATTAGAATTCAAAAACAACTTGAATTTGAAATTGAAAGACGTCGTCAAGAAGAAGAACTTGAAAAAGTTCGTAAACAAAGAGAATATGAACTTGCTGAATTAAATAAACAAAAAGCAGAAGAACTAGCCAAACTTCGTTCTTATACTTTTGTTCATACAACGAGACACGAAGAAGAAGAACTTAGACGTATTCGTAAGCAAAGAGAATTAGAACTAGCTGAATTAAGAAGACGTCAAGAAGAAGAAATTGAAGAAGCAAGAAGACAAAGAGATTTTGAGATTGAATATGCTCGTAGAAGAAGAGAAGAACTTCTAAGAGATCAAGATCTTAGACATGTTCGTGAACTTCAAGAACTAAACAAGCAAAGAGAAGAAATCGCTAGATTTAACTATGAAAGAGATAAAGATGTTAGATATGTTCAGGTTCAGTACGCCCCAATTTATGAAACAATTAGACGTCAAAAAGAACTAGAACTAGAAGAGGCTAGAAAAAAACAAGATACACAACTTGAAATTTTTAATCTTCAAAAAGAAAAAGAACTTGCTGAACAAGAAAAAACTTTTGCTGAACTAAAAAAACAAAAAGAATTTGAAATTGCTGAAGCAAGGAAAAAACATGAGTTAGAAATTGCAGAACTTAATAATAAAAAAGAATTAGAATTACTTGAACAAGCAAAAGCAATTGAAGATTTAAAACATCAAAGAGAAATTGAACTAGCTCAACAAGCGCATCATCTAGAACTTATCAAAAAAGAAAAAGAAGCCGAACTTTTAAAACAAACGGAATCACTAGAATTAGTTAAAAAAGAATCAGAAAAAGAACTTGCTAGACAAAATGCTTTAATTGAAGAAATCAGAAAACAACAAATGGCTAAAAACCAATTTATTTCTGATCAAAAAGCACAAGAATTAGAAAGTAAAGAAAAAGAATTAGCACAAATTGCTAAACATCAAGCAGAAGAACTCGCTGCTAAAGAGGCCCAATTAGAAGCGCTTAATAAACAAAAAGAAATTATTTTATTAGAACATGAGAAACAATTAGAACAACTTAAATTTAAGCGTTCACTTGAAATAGAAGAGCAAGATCAAACACTTGAAGAAATAAAACGCCAAAAAGAATTAGAGATTGAAAAAGCAAGACTTTCTAAAGAGTTAGAACTAGTTGCTATTAATCAAGCCAAAGAACAAGAACTAGCTGCGCAAGCAAAATCGATTGATGAATTAAAACGTCTACAAGAAGAAGAACTTAAAAAATACAACGATCAACTTGAGGAATTAAAACGTCAAAAGGAAAAAGAAATTGAAGAAGCAATTAATGCTTCAAGATTACAAAAAGAAGCAGAACTTGCACAAAATGAAAAAGCCTTTGAAGATGAAAAACACCGTAGAGAAGCAGAAATAGCAGAAGAAAGACATCGTCATGAGGCTGAACTTGAAGAAGCAAGACGCCGTAAAGAAGCAGAGTTATTAGAACTTGAAAGACAACAAGAAGAAGAGTTTAATAAACATAATATTGCTGTTAAAAATCAAAAAACTAATGAGTGTGGTGAAAAGTTAAGTGATCTTAAAAATGATATTTTTAATTTTGCTATAGAAATCAAAGCTCTTGGTAATGATGTAGCTGCATTTGTTGAAAATAGAAGCGAAGGCAATTTTGACGAACTATTAAAGGTTATTAAAAACGAATTAAGTAGTGCAACACCGAAACTTCAAGAATACAAAAAAGAACTTACTAATATTATTTTTGAATATGCAAAAATTATTGAAGAAAACTTTGAAGATTTAAAAGAACTTTTAAATGATAAGTTATATCAATTAAAAGAAGACATTGAGGAATACAATCGTCTATTAGACCAATCAGCAGCTCTTCGTAAAGAAAATGAGCAAAATGCTGTTCAGGTTATAGATAATACTGCATTTAAAGAACAAAAACTTACTCAAGTACTTAATGAGTTTAATTCACTAAAAACTCGTATTTTTGATTTAGAATCTGAATTTAAAGGATTTGAATATCAAGCAAAAGATATTGTTTTAAATGAAGATCTTGATGAATTTAGAAAAAATAGAGAAGATATTATTATTAATATCGAGCATCATAATAATGAGATCAATGCTACTAAGAAAGAGTTAACTGCATTCTATTTTGAAAATGGCGGCTTCTTTGATGATACCCTTAATTCACTATATGAACTATTAACTGCTAAAGTAGCAAGTGTTAAATCATCACTTGAAGATCTAAGAATGCTTGTTCAAAGACTTGATAATAAAGAAACGCAGTTAAAAATGGAAATGGATAATGCTGTTAAAGAAGCTGCAATGGCTGAAGAGATGGCACGCCAAGAACAACATGCAGAAGAGATTAGAAAACAACACGATGAGGAGTTAGCAAGAAAAGAGCAAGAAGCTGAAGAACTAAGAAAGCAACTTGATGAAGAACTAGCAAGAAAAGAACAAGAAGCCGAAGAACTAAGAAAGCAACACGAAGCAGAACTTGCAAGAAAAGAACAAGAAACGGAAGAACTTAAAAAACAACTAGAAGCTAAAGTACAAGAAGAAATTAGAAAACAACATGAGGAAGAACTAGCGAGAAAAGATCAGGAAGCCGAAGAACTAAGAAAACAACTAGATGCTAAATTGGCGGAAGAGTTAGCAAGAAAAGAACAAGAAGCGGAAGAGTTAAAGAAACAGCATGACACTGCACTTGCAGATGAACTTGCTAGAAAAGAACAAGAGGCTGAAGAACTAAGAAAAGAACATGAAATTTATTTAGCTAACCAATTAGCACAACAAGACTCTGATGCAGATGAGATAAGAAAACAAAAAGAAGCAGAGTTTGCTGAAGAACTAGCTAGAAAAGAGCAAGAAGCAGAAGAGTTAAGAAAACAACTTGATGCTAAACTTGCTGATGATTTGGCAAGAAAAGATCAAGAAGCCGAAGAACTTAGAAGACAAAGAGATGCTGAACTTGCAGAAGAACTTGCTAGAAAAGAAAGAGAAGCGAGAGAACTACTTGATCAAAAAGAAATTGAACTTGCAGAAGAATTAGCTAGAAAAGAACGTGAAGCACAAGCAATGAATGAACTTGAAGAGGCAAAAAGAATTGCCCTTCAACAAGAAAAAATTAAGGCTTGTACAGAAGAACTAAATAGACTTGCTGATGAAGTTGATGGCTTTGCTAAAGAAAGAGATGTTAAAATTTCACAATTAGATGAGTTTTATGCAACTGAACTAACAAGCGAAGAACAACTTCCAGAACTAAAATTAAAACATGCAAACTTCCATACTGATTTAGAACAACTAGCTAATATTTTAAAAACCCACAAGAAAGACTATGAAAACTTAACATTTGAATATTCTTCATTAGATAATGAAGAACTAAATATCTTACGTGAAGGTATTAAGAATAAATTATATGAACTAAAAAATCTACTGGATCAAGACGAACAAAAACTAGATGAATTTTTACTTAATGCTAAGGCTGTACTTAATAATTTATCTTTATCACAAAAGAGCGAAGAAGAGCAAGCAAAACACGAAGAGTTTTTAAGTGCTCAAATTGGAGGTGCCCTACAAGCACTTACTCAACTTGCTGATGAAGTAGATAGACATGGAAATAGTATTGATAATAATATTACTGTTCCAATTAATGATTTATCACAACAAATTCAAGATGGTAATGAAATTGAAAATTTAGAACAACAAATTGCTAGATTAGAACAAGAAATTTTGACTGCAGGTGATATATTAAAACAATACAAGAAAGCATTTGATAATTTATTATTTGAATATTCAAGTATTGAAAATGATGAAATTATTGCTATTAAGGATAGTTTAAAAAATAAATTATTTGATCTTAAAGAACTACTAGACCAAAAAGAAACTACCCTATCTGCGCTTAAAGTTAAACCTGTTAATGATATTGAAACTGCTAACTTAGCAGCATCTTCAGCAGTAGTTGAAGAAGATGATAGTAAAGCAGAAGAACTTCGTCAGGAAAAAATTAAAGCATGTATTGATGAATTTTATAAATTAGCTAATAATTTAGATGATTTTTCAAATCAATCCGATCAAAAAATTCAAGAAATTCAACCTTTATATCAAACTGAATTAACAAGCGAAGAACAACTACCGGAACTAAAGGCTAAACATTTAGCATTCCGTAATGACTTTGATACACTTAATGAGTATCTTAAAGGACATAAGAAAGTTTATGAAAACTTATCTTTTGATTATTCATCATTAGAAAGTGATGAACTTAATGCACTAAGAGATAGTATTAAGAATAAATTATATGATTTAAAAAATCTACTAGACCAAGAAGAACAGAAATTAGATGATTTTATCCTTCATGCTAAAGATACACTTGAAAACTTAAGTTTATCGCAAAAGAGTGAAGAAGACCAAGGCAAGAGGGAAGAGTTCCTTAGAGCACAATTAGGTAATGCTTTAATGGCGTTAAATGATTTAGCTGATAAAGTAGACCAAAATGCGGTAGAAATTGATTCTAATATTGTTACTCCTTCAGAAAATCTTAATACACAAGTTGCAACTGAAGAAGAGTATAACCAACTAGCAGATACAGTAAATAATATAAGCCAAGAAATTGTTAATGCTAGCGAAAAACTGAAAGAAAATAAAAAAGTATTTGATGATTTAGTATTTGAATACTCTAATATCGATAATGATGAAGTAGTTGCTCTTAAAGAAGGTTTAAAGACTAAATTATATGATCTTAAAGAATTACTTGCTAGTAAGGAAATTGAACTTTCTAATATCTTATCATCAGTAAAAGATGCCTTAAATCAAAATAATCAAGTAAATGTAGAACAACAAGTTGCACCGGAAGCACAACCTGCACAAGATGGGCCGATTATTTTATCAGTTGACCAACAGCCATTATCACAAGATGAACTTCCAATTTTTGAAACAGTTGTTGAAGAAACTAACTTCTCTCAAAATGAAAAAGTGAAGGAAGAAAAACGTGAGCAAGATGTTCTTAATACTGAAAAGCCTGTTCATGAAAATGATATTATTGAAGAAGCTCAACCTGAAATTAAATCATCTGCAGATGAGCTAGATGATTTATTAAAACCAATTAGCGTTAATCCATTTGCTCTTGAAGCGTTTGAAAATCCATTTGAGATTGAAACAATTAAACCAGATGATGTAGAAGTTATTGAAGAACCTAAAAAGAAAAAGCACCCTAAAAAAGAAGAAAAAAATGATGAACTTCTAAAAGAATACTACGCTCAAACTCAAAAGATGACTAAAGCCCAAAAAGCACAACTTAATAAAGCCCGTGCTCAAGGCAAACCAGTTCAAGTAAAACCTACTATTCAAGTTGCATCTAAGGTTAAACCTAAGAAACGCCCAAGATACACCAAAGGTCAAAAATTCTTAATTTTAATAATAACCTTAGCTTGTGTTGCAGTCGTAGCTACTGTAGCAATACTTACTTTGTTTATTAAAAAATAATGGGAGATCCAACTAATACTCCATTAGTAAAACAATATCTTGAAATTAAAAAAGACTATACTGACGTATTAGTCTTTTTTAGATTAGGGGATTTTTATGAACTTTTCTTTGAAGATGCTATTATTGCTTCTAAACTTTTGCAAATTACACTAACTAGAAAAGGTGGCAACGATGCAATTCCTATGTGTGGTGTACCACATCATGCGATTTTACCTTATCTAAAAAGACTTATTGAAAAGGGACATAAAGTTGCAATTGCTGAGCAAGTATCACCTCCAGGTAAGGGCTTAGTAGAAAGAAAAGTGGTACAAGTTATTACCCCAGGACAAGTAATAGATTATGCTATTTTAAACCAAAAAGAAAATAATTTTCTTGGTGCAATCTACCTTTCTGAGTTTGGTTATTATCTGGCCTATCTAGATCTATCTACTGGTGAGGCCTATATTAAGGAATCACTTGATTATAATATGCTAATTACTAGCTTAAAAAACTTAGCCATTAAAGAAGTGATCATCCCTTTTAAATATGATAATAAACTTCTAAATGATTTAAAAACAAATAATATCTTAGTTAATTTTTATGATAATTTGGAGTTAAAAAATAATAAAATTATTACTAGTTTATCTAATCATGATTGTAAAAAAGTAGGCTCTTTATTACTTAATTTTTTAGACCAATCACAAAAGATGTCACTAGTTCATATCCTTAATTTTGAAGTTATTAAACCAAGTGATATATTAACGCTTGATTATGAGTTTTTTAACCATTTAGAAATATTTAGATCTAATTTTGATAATAATGATTTTACCCTATTTAGCGTATTAGATAACACCCAAACAGCGGCAGGAGCTAGACTTTTAAAAAAAGAAATGCTTAATCCAATAAAAAATATTACTATCCTAAATAAAAGATATGATATTATTTCTTCTTTTTATAGCCCAAACTTAATTGAAGGCCTAAAGCAAGAATTAAGTAAAACATATGATATCACACGTATTATTTCACGTTTAGTAGCCAACAAATCACTACCAAGAGATTTATTATGGTTAAAAGATACTATTGCTATTATTCCTCAAATTAAGTGTTTATTAAATGATATAGATAACCCTAGTATTAAGGAATTTAATCATGCTCTTATTTATAACAAAGATCTATTTAATTTATTAGATAAAGCCATAAATAATCCTCCCGCTGCAACACTATCAGATGGAGGTATTTTTAAGAACGGTTATAATATTGAACTTGATAAAATGCGTAAAATTGCCGATGGTAACTCAGATTTTATTCTTAATTATGAACAAAATGAAAAAGAAAGATTAAATATTAAAAACTTAAAAATTGCTACCAATTCTGTTTTTGGTTATTATATAGAAATATCTAAAGTTTGCTTACGAGATTTAGATGAAAACTTAATTAAAGATTATGAAAGAAAACAAACACTTGCTAATTGTGAGCGTTTTACTACAAAAGTTTTAAAAGAGTACGAAAAAGAAATTTTTAATTTAACCGATAAAATCATTAGCCTAGAGCAAAAACTTTATAAGGATTTAATAGATTTAATTTTAACTAAACTTGATTATATTCAAAACCTTGCTTCTATCTTAGCTCAACTTGATTTTTATCTTTCACTTACAATTACAGCCTTAACTAATAACTACACTAGAGCAGAACTAATCTCATCTAGAGATTTAGAACTTCTTGAAGCAAGACATCCAGTCGTAGAAAAACATACTAAGATTATTAGCAATGATTGCAAACTTACTAAAGGAGCGATCTCGCTTATAACAGGACCAAACATGGGAGGCAAATCTACTTATATGCGTACTTGTGCACTTATTATTTACCTAGCTCATATTGGCTCTTTTGTACCATGTAAAAAAGCAAGGGTTCCTATATATGATCATTTATACACCCGGATTGGAGCAAGTGATAATATAGCTGCTGGCATGTCTACCTTTATGTTAGAGATGAGTGAAACTAAAAAAGCAATTACAGAGGCAAATGAAAGATCGCTTTTATTTTTTGATGAAATAGGAAGAGGAACTGCTACTTATGATGGAATTGCCCTAGCATGTGCTATTATCAACTATGTTAATAAAATTGGCGCCCAAATGTTATTTGCCACGCACTACCATGAACTAGTAGATCTTACAAAAGAGCTAAGTAATATTAGCAATATCCATGCCCATGCAAATAAGGAAAATAATAAAATGATCTTTTCTTATAAAATGCTACCAGGTGCTATCTCTAAATCATATGGTATCGAGGTTGCGGATTTAGCAGGACTTCCTAAAGAGTTAATTAGTGATGCAAAAAAAATACTAGCTCAAATTGGCAACAATATTAAATTTAGTGAAAATGTGCCACCACAAAATGATTTGTTTTCTTCTAATATAAATGAGAATAGTGATAGCCAGATAGTAAATGAATTAAAACAAATTGATATTAATTTAATGTCACCCCTTGATGCTATTAACTATTTAGCAAATCTAAAGAAAAGGTATCAAAATGATTAGAGTTTTAGATAAAAATTTAATAAATCAAATTGCTGCTGGGGAGGTTATTGAAAGACCTAGTTCTGTTATAAAAGAACTTGTTGAAAATGCTTTAGATGCGAATGCCAAGGAAATAGATATTATAGTTAAGGGAATTGGTATTGAAGAAATTATTGTACAAGATAATGGTGATGGAATTAACTATGATGAATTACCACTTATTTTAGAACGTCATGCCACTAGTAAAATTTATACCTTTGATGATTTGTCAAAATTAAAAACACTTGGCTTTAGAGGTGAGGCTATTCCATCGATTGCCAGTATTGCTCATTTAAAAATTGCATCAAGTACTAATCACGAGACACTAGGAAGAGAGTTAAGTATTATAGATGGAAAAATAACAAAAGATTTAAAAATCCCTTTTAACAAAGGGACTAGAGTTATTGTAAATAATCTTTTTTATAATACACCGGCAAGATATAAGTACTTAAAAAGTGAATATATTGAGAAGAAAAATATTATAGAATGTGTAAAACGATTAGCAATTAGTAATATAGGTGTTAAGTTTAGATTAACTATTGATGATAGCTTAATTATTTCTACTTATGGGATAAATAATTATAATGACTTAATTACTTCACTTTATGGTTATGAGTATAGTAAAGGAGTAATTATTACAAACGATATTATC
The DNA here is from genome assembly GCA_963540875.1 of uncultured Acholeplasmataceae bacterium. Classification (GTDB taxonomy): domain Bacteria; phylum Bacillota_I; class Bacilli_A; order Acholeplasmatales; family Acholeplasmataceae; genus CAUTNH01. The sequence continues at coordinate 85,607 of CAUTQZ010000003.1, forward strand.
TCTAATATTAAAATTAAGTTAGTATTATTTGATCCAAGTTTTACTAGAGCAAATAAAAATGAAATTTATCTTTATTGTAATCACCGCTATATTCAAAACAATATGCTTAAGGAGGCCATTATTAATGGCTATCAAAGTTCAATTATGTTAAATAGATACCCCCTTGCTTTTGTTTTTATTGAATTAGATCCTTATCTAATAGATGCTAATATCCATCCTCAAAAATTAACTATTAAAATTGCTAATGAATATCCTTTACGTATTTTATTAACAGATCTAGTTAAAAAAGCAATTGATACTAACTATATTAAATATCAAGATAGTAATAAACCATTTTATAATATAGATACTAGTAATCCTGGTTCCTCTTTATTTGATAGTGCAATGCTTGCTGAAGATGAAGATATTATATATAAAGAAGTTTGTCCTTGTCAAAAACTTCCTAATTGGGAGTACTTAGCAACCTTTAGAGATACATATTTAATATTTACTGATGGTAAAAACTTATATTTATTAGATCAACACGCTGCCTGCGAAAGGATAAATTATGAGCTCTTTTTTAAAAAAGGAGTAGCTAATATATCTTGCTCAAAGCAACTAATTCCTATTAGTTTATCAATAGATAAAAACACATTAAGTTTAATTAAAAAAAATAAATTATTTTTTAATAAATATGGTTTTGACTTTAATGATTTAGGTGAGCTAATCCAAACTCCTATTCTGGAGTATAATTATAATTACGAGGCAATACTAGAGTATTTATTAGAAAAATTAAGCAGTAATAATACTGATAAGCTTGAAGATTTTTTAAATTATCAAATCAAAACCAAAGCATGCAAAGCCTCAATCAAGGCTAAGGAAGTACTTACTCCATTAGAAAGGGAGAAGATGTTAAGAGATCTAAATTCGTGTGTAAACCCTTATCATTGCCCTCATGGAAGGCCAGTTATTGTAGCCTTAGATAATAACCAAATAGAGCGCCTATTTAAGAGGATTGTATGAAAAAAGTTGTTGTTATTGTAGGTCCTACTTGTTCAGGTAAAACTAATTTAGCATTAAAACTTGCTACAAAGTTTCCTTTTGAACTAATTAATGGTGATAGTGTGCAAATTTATAAAGAGCTAAATATTGGATCTGATAAAATTTCACAATCAATTCAAAATAAATTTCCGCACTATTTACTTAATCATACATCAATAAAAAATAAATATACGGTCTATGATTATCAAAAAGACGTAAGACTTTATTTAGATCAACTAAATTACCCTCTTTTAGTGGGAGGGTCTGGCTTTTATATTAAAGCAGCCCTTAATGATTATCAATTTGTAAAAGAAAAACACCAACGTAGTGATGTTGATGAAATACTAGCAAAAGGGCTTGTAGAAGCCAAAAACTACCTTTTAAAAAAAGACCCTAAAATCGCAATTGATTTTACTAATGAAAGAAAAGTAAGAAGAGCAATCATTCAATTATTAAATGGAGTAATACCATCAGAAAATACCAAAGAAAATAATGCATTATACAATGCTTTAATTATCTATCTTGATATTGATAAAAATACCCTAAGAGAAAAAGTCTTAGCAAGAATTGATAATCAACTAGAACTTGGTTTTACGGATGAAGTAAAAGCACTTCAACAATATGAGCATAATATTAAAGACATCCTTGGATATCGTGAGATGCTTATGTTAATAAAAAAAGAGATTACACTAAATAATTATAAAGAATTAGTTTGCAATAAAACAATGCAATTAGCTAAAAGGCAAAAGACTTGGTTTAAAAATAAAATGAACATTAATATATTTGATGCTAGTTCTAAAAACTTAGTTGATGATGTATTAAAAATAATAAAGGAGTTTTATAATGAATAATATATACTTAATTGGGATGCCGCTAGCAGGTAAATCTACCCTAGCAAGGCTACTAGGAAAAAAATTAAATATAGAAGTTATTGATACTGATGAGCTGCTTTTACAATATGGCCTAACAAAGGAAGCAGCCATTAACTTACCGGATACTTTTAGACAAGAAGAAGCCAAACTATACTTAAATGATTATAATGAACCATTTGTGATGGCAACTGGAGGTGGAGTAATAAATGATGCTAAAAACTTCCTTAATTTTAAAGGACTAATTATTTATTTATATCTAGATCCAGCAAGTCTATATTATCGTAGTACTAAATACTATCATCCTGTTTATGAGAAGTTTAACTATCTTCAATTATTTGAAAAAAGAGATCCAATCTATAGACAATATGCTAACTTAATTATTGATGTCTCAAGTAGTGATATTAGTCAAGTAGTTAAAGATATAATAAATAAATTATAAATGGCTAAATATAGGGCACTACTTATTTTTGGACCTAACTTAAATATGTTAGGAATAAGGGAAAAAAGTATTTATGGTACTACTACTTATAAAGAACTTTTAAAACAAATTAAAAATCGCTATTCCCACTTTAAGTTTAGGTTTAGACAATATAATAGTGAAGAAAAAATAATTAATTTAATCCATAAATCATATGATAAATTTGATCTTTTCTTAATCAATGGTGGTGCATTATCGCATACTTCAATTGCAATAATGGATGCCTTAAAATTAGTAAAAAAAACTCTTTTTAATATTCACTTAAGTGATATATCAAAAAGAGAAGACTTCCGCAGGATTGATTATTTTAGTTTAGTTGCTAGTAAAACTTTTATGGGGCAAGGAATTGGGTCTTATTTTGAAGCAATTGATAATTTTTTAGAAACTAGCAACGCTAAAACTTGTTAGGTTACTTATTTCATCACCATCAACTTGGACATACCATTTTGAATCTGATAAGATGTTAAAGTTATAGCCTTTAATTACTGAGACATAGTTTTTATACTTTAAGTGTTTACCAGAATATATTGATGGAAAGATCCAAAATAACTTACGTTTAGAAATAGTATGCACTATCACAAGATGAAGTAAATTATCATCGCGCTTAGCCCCTGGTGCTATTTTCATTCCGCCACCAAAATATTCTGAGTTCATTACAACTGCAGCCCAAGAGTTAGCAAAGTGATAATCTTTTCCGTCTACACTAATATGTAAATTATTAGGTTTATGTCGTTTAAAAGCCTTAAAAGCAGCCCTAAAATAGGCTTTTTTATTTTTGCTTTTACCACTATTAACTATATGTACAATTAAACCATCAAGGCCAATACCTACACCATTGATAAATTTTTGTTCTTGCTCATTGTATTTTATAATTGGAAGATTTTTTAAAAAGTTAGTGATTTTAATTAGTTTTTCTTTAGTATTAAGTGATCTTATAAAATCATTACCAGTGCCAAATTTTAATAAATATAAATTATCATAAGGATAGTCTTTAAAATCAATTGTATTAACAATTCTGTTGATAGTTCCATCACCACCAACAAAAATAATTTTATCATCATTAGTGATTTTAGTTAATAAATAATTATAATCAAGTTCTATAAGCGACAAGAAAGTATATTGGGCATCTAGACCTAATATTTTTTTTATTAGTTTAGTGTAGCGTTTTTGCTGGGATTTACCTTTACCATTTCTTGATAAAGGATTGAATAAAACATAATTCATCTTTTACCTTGATAAAAAATTATTTAAAATAGGGATTCCTTTAAAAATATGAATTAAAGGAATTCCAATTATGAATAGAGTAATAAATTCAGTGGTAGCTACTGATAATATCATTAATAAAAGTTCTTCGCCAAAGAAAATTGATAACATAAAGCCTACTGCTACAGCATTAATAATAACTGGATAAATTAAATTAACATAATATCTTGAAGGAAAGTATATCATCCAAAGACCAGAAATAAAGGTAGCCATCGTTCCAAAGGGAACATCCATATAGGCAAAATCTGAGAATAAATTAGCAATAAAACAGCCAAGCGTTAATCCAATTAAATGGCGTTTGTTAAATATAATTAGTATTACTAAAACCTCAGATATTCTTATTTGTAGAAGTGGACCAATTGGTTTTATAGTAATTGTAAGAATTGCATAAAGTGAGGCAATAATACATTCTTCAATAATATGTCTTAAGTTTTCTTGTTTCTTAAAAAAATTCATCTATATAATTATATTATATTATGCTAATTATTTAATCATTATGTATAAATTTTTAAAAAATTTTGTGATTATTGTATAATAATGCTAAAGGAAGAAGCGTTATGAATAAGATTTCAAAGATAATTTTAATCAATTTTTTTACTTCTCTACTAATTACAATTATTGTCCTATCATCAGTATTTCTAGTAAGTTATTATATTAAATCTAAAGGTGTTGATGAGATAAATTTAGCAAGTAGTAGCAATACAAAAATTAGAGTCAACTTTGATGAAAAAGATATAAATAACAAAAAACAACTAGTCCCCTTTGATATCTATGATGATAATCAAAGTGCTAGATATACACCTTATAAAAGGGTTTTATATAATATTACATTTCCAGATAGAAATAGTGGTCTTAAGATTAAATTGTTTGTTAACGATAATGGTAATAGTATTTTAAGAAGTAGTTTGTATTTTGCTACTAAACCACTTAATCAAAAAAGTAGTTTAGATAGTAGTTTAAATGATACTCTATTCGAAAGAAAAGAAAAACCTTTTTCATGGGAGTATTATATAGCCAAACCTAAATTAGATAAAAATAATCAAATGAAGTTCTTATTTTTTGTACAAATAAAAAATCCCCAATCTAATCAGCAATCAATTCAAGGGGAGAAGTTTGCACTACATATTCAATTTGAAAAAATATAAAGGAGAAAAAGATGAAAACAAAAAAGGGTTTAAAAGTATTTTTAATAGTATTTAGTTTATTTCTATTTACTATTTTAGCAACAACTGGTGCAGTATATGCATACTGGATTGGTAGTGTTAATAATCCAAATAACGAAGAAGGTTCTGTTCAATTAGAAGTAGGTAAAGGAACAGATATAAACGATGCAAATCTAACTATTACATCAGTAGCAACAACGGACACTACTAAAAAATTAGTACCTACTGGCAAGGCTGCGCTATCTAACGGAGGAACAGGATTAAATGTAGAAAAATACGAGTTTGATGTAACTATTAAATTAACTTCAGATAATTATCCAACTGCTTCAGGAGTATCTAAGGCTATTAAATTAACTGTTAAAGGTAAAACTTTTGCTAATGATGCAACACATGCTGGATTAGTTAATGTAGAAATTAAAGCAGCTGGAACTACAAATAATTTTACAGACATTGAAATAAATAATCCTACTGGTAAAGTTTATAAAGTAGTCGTTACACTAACCGAGCCAAGCACCAAGGCTATCTATGATGCAATTATCAATAAACAACTTAAAGTATTACTAGAGGCATCAATAAATTCATAAAATAAAAAACGGTTAATACCGTTTTTTTAACTTTTTAGAAAGGAGCAAGCTATGAAAAGATTAGTTATAATAAATAAATTTTTAATAATGATCCTTTTTTTAGGTGTTTCTTTCTCTATTATTTCGGTCAACGCTTATTGGGAAGAGAGAAATATTTTCCCAATGTATCATCAAACTAACACATCAGTTAGTAGCAACTGGGCTTATGGAATTAGGCATTTTTATAAAAATGATATTTTGCCAAACCAAACTATTAATGAATCGTATAATACCATCTACGATGCTGTTATTGAATATGAAAGTGATAAGTTTTATAAAATAATCAACCCCTTCACCAGAAGTGGTAATTATCAAAACTTTGTTGCTCCAATGGGGGCGATAAAAGACACTTATACCAGAAGAGAAAATATTGCAGTCAACGTATTAGATAGCCTCTTTCATCCTGAAAATATTTATAGGAAAAATCAAGATATTATCGAATATAAAGGTTATTACTATTATTTTAAAAATAAGTATAATGTAGTTGATGCAATAAATGAAACAGATTTTTATAATTATATTACACTTAATGATACTACATTTGAATCTTTTAAAAACAAATACCTGTATCGTTTATCAATTGGTTGGCATCGAAGATATTATAGTGGTAAACTAATTAATTATTTTCGTTATAAAGTATATAAGCCAGGCTCACTAGTATATTATGTAAATAATTATAATTTTAAAAATATTACTAAATTTTATATTGCTACTTATGATTATATAAGTGGTTTATCGCAACATAAATTATGTGCTGATACTAGTGATGGAATAAAGTTAAATGAAGAATTCTGGACTGAGGTTAAAGAATATGATAGCAGTAAATCATATGTTGCAGGAGACTATGTTTATTGGATGCAGCCTGCTTCAAGAACAGTTAAGTATATTTATAAAATATTAAAAAATTGTTTAGGAAGTGAGATAACTTCTAATAATAACAGTGAAATTTTTAATCCTATTGTGTGAGGTGTATATGAAAAAAATATTTATATCATTTTTATTTTTTATTATTGCGACTACTCTTTTTAGTTGCGCGCTATCTTTTAAACAAAAAGACAGTAAGAAAAACGGAGTAAAGTTTACCATCGACCTAGAAGGTGGTATGTGGAGTGATGAAGATGCCATTACTAAGGCTAACTTTATTAAAGAAAACTACTCTACTTTTTATAAAGAAATAAAACTAGAAGACGACGAAACTCTAATTGAAATAGGACTACCTGGTTATGATAAGGATAAAGAGATTTGCTATAAAGAAGTAGATGGTAAAAAATACTATCTTAATTATTTTACTGATGATAAAACAATTAAAAAACCATTTGATTTATACGAAATTAACAAAGACAAAGTTATGCCTGAACCAAAACAAATTTCAAAAGATTTAACCCTATATGCTGTTTATAATGACTACCCAGGTCCTAGCAGAATTAAAAATAAAAATATGTACTATCAAATGATAAATCCTACCCCATCAATAGGTAGGGTTAAATTTTTAGTAATACCAGTTATTTTTGATAGTACTACTAATAGCGTAGATTTTAAAAATAGACTAAATGCTGAATTAACTAAGGTAAAACAATTTTACCAGCTATCATCAAATAATAAGTTTAACCCAGAATTTGTGATGCCTGATCCATTTAAGGCGGCAGATTTTAAAGATATTGAAGGAAGAACTTTTACTAAAGAACTACTACAACAAAATTTAAATGAAAATACATCTGATGGTGTTGGGTATGATGAATTAGAGCTTCTTAAAAAAATTATTGATGAAAAAAAAGATCTTCTAAATATCGATACATCCTTTGACCAAGATGGGGACGGTATATTAGATGGTATTTTATTTGTTTATGATATAAAATCTGAACCGCAATCAAAAACTATAGGTTCCACAAAAGTTTTTTCGCCATTTTATAGTATTCCTAAAGTTATGGTTAATGAACTTAGTATTCCTAATAATGGTAATAATAAATTATTATATAAGCGTTATGGTTGGCTTTCAGGTAGTGAGGATGATTTAAATAGTTTAAATAATTTTGCAAAACATAATGAAATTATAAGACAAATTGGTTTTATGATGGGACTTGATTATTATACTTTTAAAAATACTGAGAAGAAAATTAAACCGCTACTTCCGTGCTTAGATCCAATGTTTTATGGTGGGCTTGTTGATTACAATTTAATCTCTAAAATAATGCTAGGCTGGGTAGAAGTAGATATTAAACAAATAAGCGATGAAAAAGAAATTACTAATTGGGACTTTATTATTGGAGATAAACCACTGTTATTAACAAAAAGTAAAGATTTTAAAACTTATTTTCAAGAGTATTACATAATTACAAAACATAATCACCTTGCCGCAGAAAATAATTTTTTTAAAGAAAAACTAGACAATATTAACCTAGCCCTTCAGTTAAAAGGAGAAAAACAAATTCCCCGCTTTACTAAAAATGGATATTTAGTATACCATGTAGATTTTAGATTAAATAATACTTCAACTAATATAGAAACTAAATCTCTTATCCAATTAGCCTATAGCAATACTAGTTTTGAAAGAAGTGAAACAAATTATTATTATCTACTTAATTTAGTTGATAAATTAAATCAAAATAAACTGATAAATCAAACTTCTTTAATCCCTGATCTCGATTATAATGAACTATTATATGATAATACTAATAATATAGTTAGTAACCTAACTTTTTATACAATTAATACTAGCCAAAATTATACTTTTAAGTTTAATAATAACCAACTTAAGGTTATTAAAAACTAATTTATGGTATAATAATTATTAAGGATGTGAAATAATGAATAAATTTAATAGAATAATTGCAATACTTATTTTTTCTATAGCACTATTTTCGCTAATGGCTTGCAAAAGCGCTAGAAAATATTATTTAAAATTTCCTCAAGAAATTAATATGTTTCAAGGTAATGATAAAAGTATTACTGCAAATGATAAGATAAGATATAATACAACTATTTGGGGACAAGTTAATGTACCTGATGGAAAAGTTATTGATAAATTAACAATTGATGGTAAAGAACATTCATACCAATCAAATAATAGATTCTTATTAACTGTTAAATCAAAACATAAAATTGAGGTTTCATTTAAAGATAAAACTACTTCAACATACTCAATTAAAGTTAAAGATGATAGCGATAATTCTAAGTTAAATAAACTAATTAGAAATGATATTAAAACTATTTATTTAAGTACTGGAAAAATTGTTAATAATACTAAACCATTTGATAATAAAACAGTTGTAAAAAATGATGAAGTTTATTTATTCTTAATAAATACTGAAATTAGTAAAAAGTTAGTAAAGTTCACAGTAGATGGTGTCTCTAAACGAAATGAAATTATTAACGCAGGTTTTCTTGAAGAATATGAGATATTAAAAAATGAACATCCTGGTGTACCTGAAAAATCTGTTAGAGTGCAAGTTTATAAACTAATTATTACCGGTAATCACGAGATTGAGTATTTATATAGTGAGAAAAAATATGCTAATATTACAGTAGATAGTAATGTTATAATTCCAGAGTTTTATTTTAAAACTAATAAAGTAGTTAAAACAGCTGCTAATAAATATGATTTTGAAATTGGTGCTACTTATGTCTTAGAATTTAAAAAAATTGAAGGCAAAATGATTAGTAAGTTCGAAATTAACGGTCAAAATAGAATAGATGGAATTAACAAAGACCTAAATACGTACCGTCTTGAAATTAGAGAAGAACTGACTAACAAAGAAATTAAATTAACTTATGTTGACTACGAAGAACTTGCTGAAGTAACTCTTGGAAGTAATTTAAAGTTTAGAGATGAAAAAATAAATCCTAAGCGAGTTAAAGTAGGACAATATTATGAATTTATTATTACACCACCAAAAGGAAAAACTATTTCTAAAGTTGAACTAAATAAACAAGATTTAGTTTCACTTGTTAAAGATAATATATTTGCTTGCAAAATTACCCAAAACTGTAAATTTGAACTTTCTTTTGCAGAATATAAAGATACACAAAAATTTAAATTAACAGTTGATTCAAGAGTTGAACTTTTAGATGGCCTAAAAGCAGGCGAGCATCCAATTGGTACTAAAATTACTTTTAAAGTAAAACATGAAGAAAATAAATATTTAGAAAAAGTAAAATTTGGTTCATTTGAAGCCCAAATTAAAGATAAAGATTTTGTCTATACTTGCTTTTTAAATGGTGATTTATCAATTACTACCTCACTACAATCACATCCAACAGTAACTATTGATTCTGCAAATAAAGATAATCTAGAGCTTTTAGATGGCATTGAAGATACAAAACAAGTTAAGCCTAATACTACGATTAGATTTAAATTAAAAAATCTTACTGAAGGATATTCTTATCAGGTATATATTAAAGATAAGCAAGTAAAACCTGAAGCAGATGGAAGTTATAAGTATGAAGTAGAGAAAAAGTCTATTATTATTACTGTTAAAAAAGCCAAAATTGCCCACCAATTAACTTTCAATTATAATTCATTCTTATTTGAAGATACTAAAATATCATATGATAATAAAGTAGAACACGGTGAGATGGTTAAATTTAAATTTCCTAAAGAAACTAATCTTGAAAATGTTAAACATGTTAAACTAAGATGGGTTGAAAATGGAGAATGGAAGGAAAAAGAGCTTACTAGCGAAGGTGGAATTTATTCGTTTAAAATGGATCAACCATATACTATTAAAGTTGAATTTAAATAAAATTAAGGAAGTCTGACGACTTCCTTTTATTTTATTATGTGATAGTAGCACTCTATCTAAATTATTTTTTGTGAACATCTCCATAAACATTGCTCTTTTTTTGTGAAAATTATATTAAAATGATATAATATTACATATGTTAAAAAGGAAAATAAATGACCATTTAGTTATCTGGAAAAATAAAACTAATAAATGCCCTTTGTTAATTGAAGGAGCCAGACAAATTGGTAAAACTTATTCAATAACTAATTTTGGAAAGAATAATTATCAAAATTTTATTTACATAAATTTTATTCTTAATCCTGAATATAAGGATATTTTTTCAGACGCACTAGATACTAATACGCTTACTACGATGCTTAATTTATATTTTCCTAATTTTAATCTTAATCATGAGACCCTTTTATTTTTGGATGAAATTCAGGATTGTCCTAATGCTATTACTGCACTAAAGAGCCTGGCTAATGTAAAAAATTTAGATGTTATTGCCTCGGGTTCACTCTTAGGGATGTTAAATAATAAACCATCATCATTTCCAACCGGATATGTTGAAGTAATTAAAATGTATCCCTTAGATTTTGAGGAATTTCTTTGGGCTAATGGCTATGGCGATAATATTACTAATCTTTTAATTGATACTTTTAAAAAAAGATCTGTTTTACCAGTTGGTATTGCAAAGAAATTATTATCACTTTTTAAACGGTATTTGATTTTAGGTGGTATGCCTAATAATATTATCTCTTACAATAATAATAACGACTATAACCAAATACAAAGCGAAAGTGAAAAAATTATTAACGGATATTTCCAAGATATACAAAAATATGGTGATTTTTCTGAGCGTAATAAAGCCTATGATCTATTTATTTCTATTCCAAAGCAGTTAATGGAACAAAATAAAAAATTCCAGTTTTCTAAAATAAAAAAACATGCTCGTCTAAGAGATTATGACTCGTCGCTAAAGTGGATTTATCGCTCTAATATAATCAATATTATTCCTCGTCTTGATGATATTGAAAAGCCTCAAATTAGTAGTACTCAATACAAAGTTTACATTAATGATACTGGCCTTTTGGTAGGACTCTATAAAGTACCAAAGTTAAAAATAGATATATTAAACGATAACTATTTTGTCTATAATCAAGCCATAATTGAAAATGTTATTCAAGATACATTATTAAAACAAAACTTTGATTTAGTTTTTTATAAAAGAGAATCAGGACTTGAAATAGAGTTTTTAATCAATCTTAATGATATATTTATTCCAATTAGTATTAGAGAAAAATATCATTATAATTCTTCAATTAAACAAATCCTGCAAGAAGGACTAAAACAAATTCCTTTTGGTTTTAATATAAGTATTGATAATTTTAACTATCAAGATAATACTTATCAGATTCCCATTTATGCAATTTATTTATTAAAAGAATATATTAAGTTATTAAAACCAGAAATAAGCTATGTTAAACTAACAAGAGGTATTGATGAAATTGAACTTATTAATAAAATTAAATCATAAAGTAGCAAATAAAGATGAACTATTTAAAACTATTGCTAGCAAACTATGCAAAAAAGGTTTCTTATTATCAGAAAGCGAGTTTATAAATGCACTTAATGAAAGAGAAAAAGAAATCTCAACAGGAGTAGGTAAAGGAGTAGCATTCCCACATGCAAGACTTACTAATGTAGCATCTTTTGTATATGTAGTAAGGCTAAAAAAAGCCATTGATTATAATGCACTTGATCAAATGCCATGTAGCTTATTCTTTTTTCTAGGTGCAATTTGTGAAGATAAAGTTTATCCACATCTAAAACTTTTAGCAGCAAGTGCTAAACTTTTAGGAGAAAACAATAATAAAGATTTATTTTTAAAAACTTGTTCTAAGAGAAAAATTAAAAAAATCTTAAAGCAATATTATCTGCCTAAAATATATTTAAATTTAGACGAGAATAAATTAAACTACATTAGAAAAAAATATAAAAATAAAATAATACTAACAAATGATAAAGATGATAACTTAGCACTTGATTATTCACAGCTAAATTATGATGAAGTAATAGAAAAACTAACTAATTTAGAAGGTATAGTATGAGAAAACATTTATTTAATAATTTAAATCCTAACTTTTTTAATCCCCTAGCATCACCTAATAAGTATGTATATGTAGATTGTATTTTTATAATCTATGATATTTTAGATAGTGTTGAGGCAGCGTTTCAAGGAGATAGAGAAGAAATCGTTCAAGCCCTCATTCAATATTTTGAAGATAAATTTGATAATCAATCAGGGCTTGAATTTGGTAGCGCAACAACGCCTAGACAAAAAGCAATCTTTGTTATTAATTATTTTAAAGAATGTGGATGGCTTGGCGAAGAAGACCTAGGAGATTATAAAACATCACTTAATTTATTTGATTATTCAATAATGATTATTGAAGTTTTAAAATCAATTCAATCAGGTGAACAGTTAGAATATAGCGGTGAAATTTATTCAGTATATGCTCTTTTAAAGAACTTTAAAGTTCAAGAAGGAGTAGGAATATTAGAACAAGTTGCAGAGCAAACTAAAAAGATTACTAGAAGATTAAAAGCTCTTAATGCTAATATTTATCGATATTACAATAATATTTTAGAAAATAAAAGCGGTGCTGATTTAAAAGAAATTCTTGATAATTTATTAAACGAATATAAGATTAACTTCTTTGATAAGGCCTACTATAATTTAAAAACAAGAGATTCACTGCCTAGGTATAAAGGTAAAATTATTGAACTAATTAATAAGATCTATAACAACCAATTAACAATGACTAAATTAAGTGAACAAACAATGGATCTAAAACAAATTGAGAATTTTGATAATGCCTATCGTTATGTTGAAGATGTGTTAAGGTATGTAAGAGATTCATTTAATGCTTATGACCCACTAGTTAGAGAAATTGATACTAGAAATGAAAAATATATTACCACTGCTGCATCTAAGATTTTATTTTATACTAAACGTGGTGATGATCTTGAAGGAATATTTAATCGTATCTTTAAAATTTTATTAGATAGTGATGAAAAAACTTTTGATTATACCAACTTATTTAATTTAGTATATGCTAGAAACTTAGATGAAAAATCGCTTCATACGCAAAGGGTTTATCAGGAAGACACTTCTCCTGATGCACTACTATTTAATGAAATAATTACAGATGAGATTAAACGGCAAAAAATTCAGATGATGATGAAAAATAATATCTATTCTAAGTCTGAGATAAATAAATACGCCCTAGGTCTTTTAGGTGAAAAAGACCGAATTGAAGCAGCAGAACTAAATATTGAATCATGGGAAGATATTATTAAACTAGTTCTAATTTTTCTATATTCAAGATCAATTGGAGTATCTTATACCTGCGAGTTAACAACTACTGAAGTAAGAAACAATCGATTAGTATTTAATAACTTTTATATTATTAGGAGGAGCAAAAAATGATTTTAACAAAAAGACAAGCCTTTTTAGAATTTAATAAAGAGTATCAAGATCTTAAAGAAAGTGAAAAAAGTGAATTTTCTAAAATATGTAATAAATTACTACAAGTAAACTTTATTACAAGAAGAAAAAAAGACGATGAAAACCACTATCGCTTTATTCTTGGTTATAAACAAGTATTTGAAGCATTCTTTGCTCTTATTGATTTTGAGTTAGAAATTAAAAGAGAAAACGAAGTATGTTTTATTAGAAATGAAGGCGATTATAACAGGCTAAGACTAAAGAAAACCGACTCAATTCTTTTACTTATTTTAAGAGTACTATTCCAAAAAAAGAAAGACCAAATTACCTTATCAGAAAATGTCAAAGTATTTCTTTATGAAATTCATGATGAACTAACTAGAATTGGATATTTAGATAATAAAAGAATAAACAAAAACGAACTAAAACCAGCCCTTGTGATGTTTAGAAATTATAATATAATTGACTATGTTGATACTGGTCTTCATGATGATTGTCAAATTGTAATATATCCGACTATTTTATATGTTACTAATGTAGATAATATGAAAGCAGTAATTAACCAAATTGATAATTATGTATCAGATGGAAAAATTCCCCTAAAAGAATTTAAGGATAGTGATAACGATGAAAAAGTTAACTAAAATCAAACTAATAAACTGGCACCTTTTTTCTAACCAAACTATAAATATTGATAACAATACCTTAGTATCTGGTGAAAACGGCGCAGGTAAATCAACATTTCTTGATGCTATCCAGTTCCTTTTAGTTGGAGGCTCAGGTGGGGTTAAGTTTAATATTGCTGCTAACACTGAGGCTAAAAGAACACTAGATGGTTATGTTAGAGGAAAAATTGGTGCTGAAAATAAAGAATATTTAAGAACCGGTGATGTGATAACTCATATTGCACTTGAGTTTTATGATGAGACTAAAAAAACTTATTCTATTATTGGAGCAGTACTAGATCTACCTAAAAACTCTTCACTTAAGCAAAGATTTTATCTCTTAGAAGAAATATCAATTAACGAAGAGATGTATATTTCTAAAGATAAACCACGCGATTATAAGCAAATGAAGGAATACTTAAAAGAGCAAGGAATAGATTTTGACTACTTTGAAACCCAGAAAAAATACAGAGATGCCCTTGCTAAGTTTTTTGGAATTGATGCTATAAAATATTCTAAACTACTTCCTAAAGCGCTTGCCTTCAAACCTGAAAAATTAGAGCAATTAGTATTTAATTTCTTATTAGATGACGATCCAATTGATATTCAATCACTTAAGAATAACGTTAATCAATTGAAAAAAATTGAGGCGCAGATTAAATCAGATAAAGAAAAATTAGAAAAACTAGATAAAATCTCGCAAGTGGGCGGAGAACTAGAAAAACATTCTAATGAAATTAAAACTTATGAGTTAGTTTCAAGTTTAAACTTTTTAGAGCAAAAAGAAACTTACATGCAAAGAGCAGAACAAGAAATATCACAATTTGAACGTGATATGGAAATTCTAAGAAAAGAAAAGTTTACTATTGATAAAAATATCGAGGCTAATGATAAAAGAATTCTTGAGTTAGAAAAAGCCAAAGGTAATAATAACTTATCAAAAACTATTGATGCAATAAAAAACGATATTATTAATAAGAAAAAAGAATACGACTATGAGCACGAAATTACCGATAACTTAAGAGATTTAATTGATAAAGAAGCAAAAATTATAAATGAAGTTATGGGCTATGTTAATGATAATGCGTTTAAGGATTTTGTCGATTATTATTATTCTCATAAAGGAAATTTCCTAACCTCAGAACTGCAAGCAAGACTAGAACAAGTTAGTATTGCTATTAGTTCATATGATAAGGCTTTTTATTTAAACAGAGAAAATATTAATCAATCTAAGGCTGATTTATCACAAAAATTGAACTTTGCTAAAAACCAATTAAACTCATTAGAGTGCAATTTAAAACCATATCCTAGTTATGTTATTTCCCTTGTTAATATGATAAACGAAGAACTATCTAATAGATATCAAAAAGAAATTAACGCACGTCCTCTTGCAGATTTAATTGATATTAATGATGAGTCTTGGCGTAATGCGGTAGAGGGATATCTTAATACGCAACGCTTTGATATTATAATTGACCCAATTTATTTTGACGAAGCACTAGAGATATACGACCAAGTAGACCAAATTGAAGGAGATCGCAAAATCTACGGAGTAGGTTTAGTTAATACTAAAGAGCTAGATAAATATCAAGATGTAAAAGAAGGCTCGCTAGCAAGTAAAATAGAAAGTGATCATATCTACGCTAGAAGATATTGTAATATGCTTTTAAATAATGTGGTATGTGTAGAAACTAGAAATGAGCTAAAACACTATCCTAGATCAATAACAAAAAAAGGTATGACTTACGCTAATTATACTGCAAGAAGAATTAATCCTAAAAACTGGGAAATCCCATTTATTGGTCAAGCAGCAACTGATAAACAAATTGAAATTGCTAAAAATAATGTTGCTATTATTGAACAAGCAATGCGAGAAACGCTTGATTCAACTGATAAAAATGATGAAGTTACTAAACTTTTACAAGCAAGTAAAGCCCAAACTATTATTCAACAAAATCAATTAAAGTACTTTGAGTCAGTAAAAGAGTTAAGAAGAGATTTAAACGAGTTAGAAAATAGATTAGAATCATATACTAAGGATAATTCGCTGCAATCAATAGAGCTAGCCCTTGATAAAGAATTTGCTGATAAAAGAGCTCATAAACTTAAATCAGATGTAATTGTAGGTAAGATTGCTAATTTAAGAGAACACCGAGAAAAAACAATTGAACAACTTGAAGAATCAAAAACCAAATATGATAGTTATGTCAATGAACAAAAAGAAATTGCTGCTAAACACCCTGAAAAACTAGCTATCGCTCAAGCAGAATTTAACCAGTTAAAAGATAGATATGCACTAGATTTTGACCGTATAAGTGAGCATATTGCTAAAACTAATGTATCAGTTAAGCAGCAAATTCCACGCCTAGAGAATCAAGTAGTTAACTTAATGCGTGATTATATGATGCAATATTCATTTGATTGTGAACCGCTAGCAGAAAATTTAAATCATTTTATTCAAGAAGGCAATCAAATAAGAAATCAAAATCTAGTTAAATATGAACTGCAAGCAGTTGAACTAAGAGCTGCAAGTGAGAAAAGTTTTAAAGAAGAATTTGTTAATAAACTACGTGCTTCAATCCAATCAGCTCAGGCGCAAATTGATGAGTTAAATGTTGCCCTTGAAGGAAAAACATTTGGTCAGGATCAATATCGTTTAGTACACTTCCCATCGCTTGACCCAGAATATAAACTATACTATAATTTGATAATGGGGGCCAATGATTCTGAACAAGATCTATTTACTGATAATCTATCTGTTAAAAATGAAAAAATTTTAATGGAGCTATTTGAAAAGATCGCCTCAGACGATCCACAATATGATAAATTAGCACTTAATTATCTAGACTATAGACACTATATGACCTATGATATTGAGATAACTAATGCTAACGGAAACGTCTCATATTTTTCTAAAGTAGAAAGAGAAAAATCAGGTGGTGAAACCCAAGTACCCTTCTATATTGTTATTGCAGCGTCATTTCAACAACTACTTTCGCATAATGCTAGAGCAAACTCGGGCTGTATTGTATTATTTGACGAGGCGTTTAATAATATGGACGAGTCTAGAATTGAGGCAATGATGAGATTTTATAATTCCCTTTCTATTCAATTATTTATCTCAATTCCGCCACAAAGAGTACCTAATATTATTAACTATGTTAATACCTCCCTTATTATTGTTAAACACAATGATCAATCTGCAATTCAAGAGTTCATTGCTGATAGTGATATTAGTTGAAATATAATGTAGAAATGCTAACAAGTGGAGCAGCAATAGCTCCGCTTGTTTTAGTAGATAAATTAGAAAAACCTAAAAAAATAATTAATTCTTTTAATGAGTTAATTGCTAATGCATTAAAAAAAATTAGCCTCTTAGAAGCAACTTATAGAGATGCTAGTGCATCTGAGGTGCTAGCTTTTTTTACTTCATTCCTTCAAGACCCTTTATTTATTAACTTAGTAAAAGAAAAAATCACGGTAGGATTAACGCTTAATCAAGCCATTGGTCAAGTTTTAGATAGTCTTAATTTAGATAAAGAATTAGCTAATCAAGACTTTGATAAAAACCAAGCAACAACTATATATGATCTTAAAGCATTTCTTCAGGGGCTAAATACTAATAAATTAGATAGTTTTAAAAGTGATGTTATTTTGTATTTTAAAACGCTAACATTAAGTGATTTAGATATAAGTTCTTCTTTTATTAAAGGCATTATTGTTGAAGAACTAACTAACGAATCTCATCTTAATATCCTTGCAAAAGCGCTAAAAATACCTGTCGTAGTTAATACTAAAATTCATGCTAAAAATAAAGAGCTAGTTGTAATATCAAGTAGGGATAGAGTAGTTATTACTAAACCTACTAAATTAGAGATTAAATACTATCTTGAAGAATTAAAAACAATTGAAGAAGCCAGAAAAGCAATGGCTCTTAATTGGCAAAATAAAACAGTACTTAAAGATAATTATGCCATTAACCTAGCCGTAAATATATCTACTAGTAGTGATTTAAAAGATTATTATAACGAAGGAATTGGTCTAGTAAGAACAGAGTATTTTTTTAAACTTAAATATGACTTTTTAACACAGGTTAATGGTTATAAGGAAATATATAAAAATTATCCTAATAATTTGGCAGTAATTAGATTATTTGATTTATCTAATGATAAAAACTTAACTAATTATATTAAAATAAAAAAGGATAATAATATCTTAAATGATTTTAATAATTCCTTATATATAAGCCAAATTAAAGCAATTTTAACTAGTTATATAGAACTTGGTTTAAAATCAAATATTAAAATTTTAATTCCTTATGTTAATAAAATAGATGATATAAATATCATTAAAAAAATTATAGACTCTGTTTGTAAGTCTGATTCGAGGTTTACTCAAATAAAAGATAGAATAAACTTAGGGGCAATGATTGAGACTACATGGGCGCTAGATAATATTGATAAACTTTCCGCTGAAGTTAGTTTTTTCTCACTTGGGACAAGTGATTTAATTTGTAGCTATTATAATATTAAGCGAAGTAATATCAACCAATTAAAATTATGTCCTAATTTTTTTAAGGCTATTAAAAAAATTAGTAATGATGTTAAAAAAGTAAATAAAGAAATAACTGTCTGTGGAGATCTGGCCAGTTCATATTCAGGGTTAGTTATTTTAATAGCATTAGGATTTAGTAATTTTTCTATTGCACCGCAGTTAGTTAGTAGCCTTAGAGACTTTATTAAAAACTGCTCACTTGAAGAAATAAACAAATTAGATTTATTTAGTGATGAGAATAATTTATATGAAAAACTTAATACTTATTTAAAAGAAAAGGGAGTATATGAATAATTTAATTGTTTTAGAAAATGTTAATAAATACTATCATAATCAATCAGGTATTGCAGAAGGTATTACTAAAGTATCACTAAATTTTAATATCGGAGAGTTTGTAGCAATTTCTGGTAAATCAGGATCTGGCAAAACTACGCTTTTAAATTTAGTTGCGTGTCTTGATAAAATAGATTCTGGCAAGTATTATTTTAATAATCAAGAGATTGGCTCATTTGATATTGAAGAACTGGAAGAATTTAGAAAGCAAAATGTCTCTTTTATCTTCCAGGAGTATAACTTAGTAGAATCATATAATGTATTAGATAATATTATGATTCCCTTATTATATAAAGGTCTAGCAATTAAAGATGCTAAAAAAAGAGCACTAGAATTAGTTGATAAAGTAGGGCTTAGAAAAGTTTATAAAAATAAAGTAACTACTTTATCTGGTGGAGAGCAACAAAGATGTGTTATTGCAAGAGCCTTAGCTAAAGATGCACCCATTATAGCATGTGATGAACCAACCGGAAATCTTGATAAAAAAACTGGCCGCGAGATTATTAACCTTTTAAAAGAGTGTGCTAAGGATAAACTAATTTTATTTGTCACCCACTCACCTGAAGAACTAGACGAGGTAAAAACTAGGCAGTTAATTATCTCAGATGGTAAGGTTATTGAAGATAATAAAATATGCGATTATACACCAACAGAATATGTGAAAAATCCTAGCAGTAAGGCAAAAAATATCTTTTATCAAATTATTAAATATTTTTTCTCCCAACCTAAAAAAGCTTTCTTAATGTTTTTATTATATTTTATATTTGGCTTTTTTTTAATTCTTTTAATGGCGATTTTATCTGATAATTTTCTTCGTGATCTTAATGAAAAATACCACCTTAGATATCATTTGCACCATAAAAATGTTTATGAAGTTTATAAAAAAAGAGATACGCTAACTAAGGAAGAAGTAGACAAAATAAATAATCGCTCAGGTCTAAATCCAATTAAACATGCAGGAACTATTTATAACGAAACCCTAGTAAAACTTAGGCATAAACAACAAGACACAATTCTAAAAGAAGAACTATTCAATATTATACCCCAAGATATATATTCTAATTTAAACATTTCCCAGGGTAGACTTCCTAAAGAGCAATACGAAGTAGTATACATTACTAAAAATATAAAAGCCTCTAATGTTAAGTTAGATGATAAAATTATTTTTTATAATGACATTAGTAATAAAAGTATTGAATTTACAGTAGTAGGACTAATACTTGAGGGTAATGCTAATATTCATTTGAGAAATTTTAATAATATTGGTTTTACTAATCAGTTTTTAGAAAGTTCTGATGGATATAGTATTTATTATGAAAAAGAGACTAGTCATTTTAAAATAAGTTCTAAACCAAAAGAACCTTTTGTTTATCTTAATTATTTAACTAAGAAGAATACTGAACTTATAATAGATAATAGTCTAGGTGATAAAGTTATATTTAAAACTAAATTAGCACTTCCTTATCAAAATAATATTAAAGCCACCCTTAGTTATTTTTTTAGATTTAAAGAAAAAACACTAGATATTAACCTAGATATTATGGAAAAAAATATTGGTACTGATACCCTTAGTATGTCAGAGATAACTTTAAAAAAAATAGTAGCCAATTATGAAAATAGATTATTTTATTACTATAATGGTAGTGCTAAGAGCTTACTTAATAAGCTAAACGAAGGTGAAGATAGTAGAGTATTTAGTATTGTTAATACAAGTGATAAAACTAAGTTAATAGATGAGTTAGATCTTGCAGTAATGATTATAACAACTATATCAATTGTTTTAATAGTTATTGCTACTATTATTTTAAGTTTAATTATGAATTTATTTATTAAGCAAATTTTTAAAGTTAAACAAAAAGATTATACTATCTTTAGAACCCTTGGAGGTAATAAAAAAGATATTAATAAATTTGTTATTTTAGAAAACTTTCTAATTGCTAATATTGCTTTTAGTGTCTTTTTCATAATTATTATTATCTTAAAATTTAGTTTTAGAAATGTTGAGTTTATGCAAACATTCCATAATTTTAATTTGTTGTACTTAATTTTATTCTATGCCCTACTAGTTTATATTGCACTATCTACTTCAATAAAATATCTCACATCACTATATAAAAAACAAATCTCAACAACTCTTTCTAAGGGAGGTTCGAAGCGATGATTAAATTAACAAATATCAATAAGTACTTCTTTAAGGGTAAAAGTAAGGAAAATCATGTTTTAAATAATATTAATCTTGAGTTTAATAAAAATGAATTAGTCCTAATTACCGGCAAATCAGGATGTGGAAAGACTACTCTTTTAAATACAATCGGGCTAATGGATACATTTAGTGGCACCATAAATATAGATAATGATAAATTTAGTAGTTATTCGAAGAAAAAAATGGATTATATAAGAAACCATAAAGTAGCATATATTTTCCAAAACTACTCTCTTATTGCCGATCTAAGTGTAAAGGATAATCTCTTAATTAAATTAAATCTTGCCGGGTATTTTGATAAAAATGAAAATGATATCTTAATTACAAAAGCTCTTAACTTAGTAGGCTTAAATGATTATGAAAATAGATTAGTTAAGTTTTTATCAGGCGGTCAAAAACAAAGAGTAGGAATTGCTAGAGCAATTATTTTTAATCCTGATGTAATTTTAGCTGATGAACCAACAGGAAACTTAGATCTTAGTAATTCCTTAGCACTAATGAAAATCCTTAAAGCAATTAGCAAAGAAAAATTAGTTATTCTAGTCTCACATGAAAAAGAACTAGCTAAATCATTTTGTAGCAGGATAATTGAATTAAGTGATGGTAAAGTTATAAGTGACAAAGAAAATGAATTAGTAGCACTTAATACACTAGATAATAATATCTATCTTGGTGATATGAATAAAATAGAGTTAAAATGTAAAGATATTAAAATTGATTTTTACTCGCAAGATACTATCTTTTCACCTAGTTTTATTTTCTATAAACAAAATGATACTATCTATATTAAAGAGCAAAGTAATACTAAAATTAAATTAGTCCAAAATTTTGATCATATAAATTTAGTAGAAGGAAAAAAACAAGTTATTGAAGAAGTGCCTATTAGCGAAGAATTATTTGACCTTGATTTTAGCACTAACCAAAAAAAGGCTAAACGGGAAACTGTCTCTACGGCTAAAACAGCCCTAAGTGCACTTAAAAGAGTTTTTCTAAATAGACGTTTTTTTGGTAAGGTTTTCCTAATCTTTGTATTTATTGTAGGAATTGCTGCAGAGTTTATTATATCTTCATTTAGTGCGACATTAAAAGATTTTGATAAAACTAAAAAATATGATGATAATCACCTAGCCTTAGTTAGTAAAAAAACAGATTATAATTTGAGCCTAAATCATTTTAAAGCCCTAAAAAAGCTAAAACATTTTAAACGTGCTCTTAAAGCAGGCAATATGATGAAATCTAATACTTATATTACATTTAATATTAGTTCTTATGATGATATTGATTCATGGCAGGCTAATGAAATGGTACTTACAGGCCATTTACGAAAAATAAATAATGAAGCTCTTTTAATAGGAAGACATCCACAAAATAATAATGAGATTGTCCTATCTAGTGTAATTGCTGATCAAATTATTAAATATAGTAAAACCACTCCTTTAAAATACTATCTTGATTATAATGATGTTCTAACTAGTAGTGCTAAGATAAGTCTTAATAATATTGAAGATGTAAATATAAAAGAATACAAAATTGTAGGAATTACATCTAATTATAGTCCGTATCTTTATTTTTTTAATGAGCAAGAAATTGATCTAATTATCAAAACCGAGCATACAAATGAGACTAATTTAATAGTTAACGACCATAAATATGAAGAGCAAAAAAATAAAGTTATTGTAATTAAAGATCAATATATTAATAAATTATCATTTTTAAAAGATGTTGCTAATGTAGAATTTTATGATCTTGATAATAATAAAATATCATATGATCAAATTAGTTTGCAAGATAATGATGTTTTAATAAGGAAAAGTTTTCATAAGGCTAATAAATCTATAGATATGTTTAAGTCTAATAAATTTGCAATTGAAACTATTAAAGATGGAAGATCAGGGATGGATTTTATTGAATATCAAATTAAAGGCTATTATGAAATAAAAACCGCTGATAAAGGGTTAATAAAAAACGACAAGACATTCGGCCTTTTAATGAGTGATAATGGTTATAGTGAATATAGTTTATTTAATGATTATAACAAAGATAGTCAGGATATGTTTACTGATAATAACCGTATTGCTGATTTAAGAACAAGACGATCATATGTATATAAATTTGCTTATTTTTATGAATCTAGTAATCCAAAAGCAGATATATTGGATTTTAGTAGTTCAGAACTAAGCAGTGATTTTTATTTAATCAATCCTAATTTATATAGAAAAGCTATTATTTTAAAAAGTAATTTAATAATGCAAATAGGATTTATTGGGCGCTTGATTGTTTTATTTATTTTTATCATTGTAGCATTATTTTTTATTATTAGATCATCTACAATCACAAGAGCAAAAGAAATAATGACTTACCGTCTAATTGGTTTATCACCCCAAGAAATTAAAAAAACCTTTATTCTAGAAACCCTTACTTATTATTTACTAGCCTATCTACCGGGGGTGTTATTGTCTTCTGTATTAGTTATCATTTATAATATAAGATCTCCATATGTTAAGTACTTTATTTCATATACACCGTGGTTATCTGCATTAGTGCATTTATTCACCTTAGCAGTTTTTCTTTTAATAGGACTTATTCCAGTTTCAAGATTGCTTAGAAAAACACCTGCTAGTTTACAGGCAAAATACGAATTATAGCCTAATTTAGTTTAAATAATTAGATATATTTGAATAAATTATCAAAATTTGCTAAAATAACACTAATGTGGAAGGAGAATAAAGATGATAAGTGAACAACTTTTAACCAAACTTGAAGAACAAAATAAAAAAGATCCTACTCAAGCAATTATCAGAAAAGCGCTTTATAAAACATCACTTAAAGATTTTGCAAGAGTAATGGAGGCTGATCAAGACCATAAGTTTAGATTCAGTAATGAAATTAAAACCCTACCTATTACTAACCAAAAACAATCAGGACGTTGCTGGATATTTGCAGGGCTTAACTTTTTAAGAGAAAAGGTTGCCAATGATCTTGGCCTTAAAGAATTTGAGTTTTCTCAAAATTATGTTGCATTTTATGATAAATTAGAAAAAATCAATTACTTTTTTTATGCAATTGATGATTTTCTAAATGCTAAACAAGATGATAGAACATTAGTGCATTTATTAACTACTGGTATTCAAGATGGAGGCCAATGGCAAATGTTTGCTAATGTAGTAGAAAAATATGGACTAGTACCAAAAGAAGTAATGCCTGAGAGTTTTCAATCAAGCGCTACTTATCAATTAAACCATTTAATTAATATTAAACTACGTAAATATGCCCTTGATGCCAGACTACTTGCTCAAAATAATCAATCTAATAAAATTAATGCCCTTAAAGAAACTACTTTAAAAGAATTATATAATCTTTTAGTAGCAACACTTGGTATGCCCCCTAAACAATTTGCTTTTGAATATACTAATAAAGATGGTCAATACCACTATGAAGATGGACTTACTCCTAAAGAGTTTTATCAAAAATATGTTAATATTAACTTAAATGATTATGTATCAGTTATTAACTCACCTACAGTTGATAAACCTTTCTATAATACTTATACAGTAGAGTATTTAGGTAATGTTATTGGTGCTGAGAAAGAAGTTGTTCATCTAAATCTACCTATGGATGAGATGAAAGAGTTAATTATTAAACAAATTAAAGATAATGAAACTGTATGGTTTGGCTCTGATGTATCATTTGATGGTGAAAGAGTTGAAGGAATTTGGGATGATAAACAATTTGATTTTGCCGGTTCTCTAGGGCTTAATTTAACCCTTGATAAGGCGCAAAAATTAGACTACCGCGTTGCACAAATGAATCATGCTATGACTTTAACTGGCGTTAATTTAATTAAGAATAAAGCGACTAAATGGAAAATCCAAAACTCATGGGGAGAAAGCGCGGGCCAAAAAGGTTATTATCTTTGCTCTGATTCATGGTTTGATAAATATGTTTTCCAAGCAGTAATCAATAAAAAACATTTAAATGAAAAACAACTTCTAGCTGCTGAAAAGAAACCTAAAAAAGTTAAACCGTGGGATCCAATGGGTTCACTTGCTGACTAAATAATTATATAACCGCTACTTAATAAGTAGTGGTTTTTATTTTTTATATTTTTTTGGTATAATAAATTAAAATTATTATAAATAATTTAAATGAAATTAGGTGTAAATATTTATCAACAAATAATTAAAAAAACTAAAAAAAATTCTAATCTTGCCACTCTTGCCTTTATATTTCTTTTATTAAATATTATTAGTTTATTTATTCTTTTTAAAGTAGTATTAAAAAATAAAGACTTACTAAATAATAAAGTATTTATTTATATCTATTTTACTTCAATAACAATTCTTTTATTATCTTTTATAATAATAAAAATAATTGCCTTTATAAGTTATTTGCAATTATTAATATTTCATAAAAAAAGTAGCATTTTTTTAAAAAAGAACCATACCATTTTAATTTGGGGGCTTTTTTTTGAAGTAGTTAATCATATTGCTATTGCTAGATTAGCCTCAAGAGCAATGCTGTATTTAAGGTTAAAAGATAATTTAGTATATAAAGTAAAAGATATTGTTTTAATTGCGATTATGGCTATTACTGCTATTATGTTTTCCGGTGTAATGCCATTAGTTATTCCCTTACTAACTAAAATTTTTGGTATCGCCCAGTTGGCAACTGCACTCCCAACAGCATTTTTCTTTAGTATCACTATTGAAAAATTAAAAAAACCTTATGCCCTTATTATTATGTCGTCATTTATGTCGCTTGTGCTTTTACCAATGAATTGGATAATGAGTTTAATTTTTATAATTCCTGCAATAATAATTGAACTATTTAATATAGTATTTATTAAAGGCTATCAAAAATCAACTTATGTTTTTGCCTCAGTTGCAACAATGTATCCTTTAAGCCTACTTTTATTTTATTATTTATTAGTAGCCTTCAATGATAGTAAGGCCAATTTAATTTATAATTATTCAAGTATTCCAGTAATTATTGCTACTATCTTTTTATCATATCTTGGTGCTTTTTTAGGAGTTAGAGTAGTAAGAGAAATAACTAGAGTAAAAGAAAGGAGAACTAAAAATGAATAAAAAATTCCAAGCGACTAAGCCATTATATCCATTAGTAAGTTTTCACTTTGCTTTTATTATTTTATTATCAGGTCTATTACTTGCTAAGTTTAATTACACCTTTTATCTTTTATTAGGAGTATATCTATTCTTTTTTATTTTTGGCTATTATAAGGCATCCCTTGGCGTACTTCCATTTATAATTATTTTAGGCCTTTTATTTTTACTTCCTAAAATTATAAATAATACTATTACTTATCAAGGTGCAAAAATAACACTTTCAAGATTACTAGCATTTATCATCTCAGTAATTCCTTTAATGGGAATAGTCCCGATTGATTTAATAAGATCAATGAAAGAAATTAGAATCTCAAAAAAAATAATTCTTGGTGCGCTTATTATGTTTAATTTTTTTAATATAGTAAAAAAAGAAATTAAAATTTGTAAAAGTGCTATTAAAACAAGGGCCAATAAAAAAAGAGTGCCACCGAGAATAATATATCGTGCCTATGTAATACCTCTAATTACATCGCTTATTAAATTATCTGAGTTAATATCAATGTCAATAGAAACTAGAGCCTTTAGTTTAGATAATAAACTAGGTAGTAATTATATAAGTCCTAAAATAAGTTATAAGGATTATTTATTTACCATCCTATTTGGGATTGCACTAGCAGGAGTGATTTTTTTATGATAGCTATTTCTTTAAAGAATTTAGGGTTTAAATACGATAAAGCAAAGATATTAGATAATATTACTTTAGAGCTAAATTATGGTAGTATTAACTTAATTACAGGGACATCTGGTTGTGGTAAATCAAGTTTATTATATCTAATCTCGCGCATTATTCCTGATGTAGTAGATGGCCAAATTTCAGGTGATATTTTTATAGATGGAGTAAATACAATTGATCAAAATATTGCTACAATTGCTAATAAAGTAGGAATGGTTATTCAAGATCCTGATAAGCAAATTATAAATGAAATCGTATCTGATGAAATGGCTTTTGGGCAGGAAAATCTAGGTTTTAGTAAACAAAAAATTAGTGCTAATATTAAAAAGTATAGCGAGTTATTAAAACTAGATGTTAATGCTTTTACCAGGTGTATGTCAGGAGGAGAAAAAGAACGTCTTTTAATTGGCTCTGTTTTTGCAATGGAGCAAAAAATAATTCTTTTAGATGAACCACTGGCAAATCTTGATCAAAAAAGTATTAAGATAGTATTAAATAATTTACTAGATTTAAAAAAACAAGGCTATCTAATCCTTATTGCAGAACATCGTCTTAGCTATCTTAGGGATATTGTTGATAATGCCTATCTTTTAGAAAATGCTAAATTAACTAAAATAGATATAAATAACTATTGTTCAGCTCAAAAAAACAGTAATGAAATTATTAAAAATAAATCTACTGATAAGATTATCTCACTATCTAATATTTCTTATATAGTAGCCAAAAAAGAGCTATTAAAAGATATTAATATAGATATTTATAGCGGTGATAAGATTCTTTTACTTGGTGATAATGGTTGCGGTAAAACTACCCTTTTAAAACTAATTGCTAAAATAATTAAGCCAAGTAAAGGGGAGTATAGTGAAAAAGTTATTAGTAAACTAAAAACAAAAAAACTAGGCACCAAAGCATGGTTTAGACAAGTAGGATATGTTTTTCAAAATCCTAACTACCAACTGTTTATGCCCAGCGTAAAAGAAGAACTAAACTATTCTAGCGTAGATATGGAATATCTAAATTACTTAATTAAAAATCTAAATTTAGAAAACCTATTAAATACGCATCCCCAGGCTCTATCTGAAGGCCAAAAAAGACGAGTGTGTCTGGCGGCAATTCTTGCTGCAAAGCCAAAGGTTTTATTATTTGATGAGCCAACTGTAGGTCAAGATGATACTAATTTAGAAGCAATGATTAAGGTCATTGATGATTATGCAAGGCGACTAAATCCTACTATTATAAGTATAACCCATGATTATAGATATGCTAAAAATTTATCTAATCGCATAATATTGTTAGATAGTAATACTATAGTAGAAAAAGAGCTAGACTATCTTAGTACTTATTTTTCACTATAACCAAGTTTTTTAAGTTTTTGGTTAATAACACTAATTTCTTTATTGATATGGCTTTTAACCTGCTCATTTTTATCATTTAGTAAGTATATCATTGTATTAAGATTATTCTCACTACTGTCAAGGTCTTTTTTTAGTTTAGCCTGAATAATATCTTTATCATTGATAAATTTTTCATAAGTTAAAATATAGTGTTTTTCTAGGGTATACTCCACATCCTGCATTTTTTTCTTAGTATTATTTAGTTTGTTTTGTAGTTCTTTTTCTATTTGATTATATTCTTTACTAATCTCTAAATCCTTTTCGTTATAATGATTTAAGTAGTTAGTCTTAAGACTATCAATATTTAACTTAATTATTTTTTGCTCACTATTTTTTAGTGTAGTAAGATTATTTATATCTTGATTTAATTTCTTAATTTGATAAATTAGTTCATTTTTTTCTTTGTTGTTAATATTTTCTTTATTAGCAATTGAGAGATTATTGTTTGCAATAATAGAGTGCATATAATCTTTTTTTAGTTTCGTCATTAGCTTAATATCGTTATTAAAAGAACTTTCTCTAGAATTTGAGAGGTCTAATTGATCGCTTTTAATTTTATTAAGCATTTCGCAAGCATCATTTTTAATAGTGTTTAAAAGTTTATAATAATAAGAAATTGTTTTTTTAATTATTGTAGTTTTATTAGTAATAAATGAAGTTATTAAAGTGTATGGATCACGAAGAATTTTTATAAATTGAGCTACTTTTTTAGGGAGCATTTCTTTATTATTTTGTACTAAACTAATTTGTTTACAGCAATCTTTTGATTTTTGTAAAATATCATCTAGGCTATCTTTAAATAGTATTTGATCACTATTTATATTTTCTGCAATTTTAATAAGTGATAATTTAAACTCATGGGCTAGTTTTTCAAGGGCGACTTTAAAATTAGCCACTAGGACTTGCTGCTTGGTGTTGATAGCATTAAACTTAGGAAGTATTTTTTGATAGTATAAATCTTTACCTAATAAGTTGTTTAATCTTACTTTATTTATTCTTAGTTCAAGGTCAAGTTTTTGATAACTGCTTTTGTATGTTTCTTCAGTATCCCTAATTTTATCTAAATTTATAAGTGATAGTTTTTTTAGTTGGGCTAAGTATTTAGAAATTTGATTTTCTCTAGATTGAATAATAACGGTAAGACGACTTATTTCGGTTTTATTTTCGCTTTTTTCACGCTCTAAGCCGTCAATACTTTTACTTATAATATCGCTAATATAGTTTAGCTGCATTGAGATCATCTCTTGAATATAGGCTAGGTCTTCATCTAGGATTTTTTTAATATTTACAGAGAAAAATTCAATGATAAAAGTATTAAATCTAGTGATAATACTTGATAAATCTTGGGTTGCATTTTTAATGTATTCTTCAATTAAGTCAAGATAGAAAAGAAGTCTTTCTGACATGTAAGGAAGATTTTGGTGAAGAGGGTTGATGTAGTTAATTAAATAAATTATATTAGTTATATTAGCTTCAATTGAGTTATTAGTATTTTTACTGACATGATTAATAATCTCACTTATGATATCTGCTACTTGAGATCTAGCGTCAAAATAGTTTTTAGCCTCACCTATTTTTTGATTATAAAGAGCAATAATGTTTTTCTTTTTTAATAACTGCATATTTAGTTCGCGTTTTAAATTAAGGGTATTTGTTTCTATTTCATTGCTAAATTCTTCTTTAGTTATTAAAAATTTATTATTGTCTTTTTTTTGTGTTAAAAGAAAAAATAGTCTTTTTTTCTCAACAATAAATTTTAATCTAGCGATCTCTTCTTCAAGGTCATTTTTCTTTATCGCATATTTATAGTTTAGTTGTTCTAGTTGAGTATTATTTTGATATCCGGCGTTATTGATGTAGGTATCATATTCACGACTATTTTTTTTAAGACTAATATGTTTTTCAAGATTATTTAATTTGATTTTATTAGTAAGCTCAATTAATTCAATTTGTAGTTTTTCTGTTTTATTAAAAGCATCATTTGATAGTTCAAGATTTTTATTATGAAAGATATTAGTTTTTTGAAATAACTCTCTTTTAGCAAGTGGAACTAACATTTTAAAATGTTTGTATTCTCTAAAAAAAGCTGTTAGTTCATCAAGATTATTTTTATTTGTTACTTCCTTTTGCTGGTTAATTAAAAGGACTCTGTCAGTAAGAAGGGATTTAATCTCTTGATTTGTACTACTTAAACTAATAATTTTTTCAAGGTCTAATTTCTTTTCTTCAAAAACATTAGAATATTTTTCTTTAAAGTTTAGTTCTTGCTTTTTAAAAAATAAATCCAGTTCAGCAGAAGTATCATTTATGTATTTATTAGTACTACCTACTTGGTCTTTAATTGTTTTTTCAAGAATTGCTTTTTCAATCGATAAGTTATTATAATAATTTTCTTTATTAGGAATTAGTTTATTTAGTTCAACCTGATGGCCCCAGTTGGCCTCATCTTTGAGTGATGCATAATTATCTAATGCTGTACGTAGTTCTTCTTTAAGGTTGTTTTCATTATTATTTTTTTCATCTTCGCATATAGTAATGTTTTTGTTATAGTTTTCTTCAAGAATAATTTTTTCATTAGTAAGTTCTTTTAATTTATTAATGTATTCTTTTTGAATATTATTTCTTTGCTCTTGGTGAATGGCATTATTTTGTTCATTAAGAATAGCAGTGTCTTGCTTTAATTTAGTTAAGTTGGTAGTTAGTTCTTTTTGGCTACCTGCAACCTCATTAAAAAATTTAATTGCCTCTTGCTTGTTTTTTTGTCTTGATAGATTATAACCAGTTAAGAGCTTATTAGATCTTTCTAAGTATTGGTCCATACTTACAATAATTGTTGCTTGAAGTTTATTTTCTTCAGTAGAGATAAATTCATTTAATTTAATAATGGGATCATCTGGCGAAATAAAAAGAAAGGGATGCTTTTGTAATTTTACATCACTTAAGTATTCTTTTAATATTTCATTAAATTTTGTTTTAATCGCAGTTATTTCCAATTATTCAAAATCCTCTATTTTTAAATTATCAATAACTATTGGTATTTCTTTTTCAAAACCATCCTTATCGGTAGTTGCAAGGTATTGGTTATAATAATTGTGTTTGGTAGTTAATTTATTTATTAAATTAGTATGCCTTTTAGACATGACATCTTTGTATTTAAACTCTAAATAATTTAGGTCTCCAAGTAAATAAATTCTTTCTTTAGCTCTAGTAATTCCTGTATAGATTAGTTCTTTTTTTAACATTATATAATAACTTTTACTAATTGGCATAATAATCTCTTTGTATTCGCTTCCTTGCGCTTTATGAATAGTTATAGCATAGGCTAGTTTTATTTTTTCCATATCTGTTTTATTATATACAACAGATGATTTATCGAAGTTTATGGTAATAGATGGCTCGTTATTCTTGGATTCTATTTTATAAATTGTTCCAATATCACCATTCATTATTTGGTGTTGATAATCATTTTCAACTTGGATGACCTTATCGCCCTGATAAAATATTTCTCCATTTTTATCACTATCTTGAAGATTTGCTTTATGTTCATATTTAATAGTATCACTTTTGGGACTAATGTATATATTTTGGACCTCACGGTTAATATTATCTACGCCAAGTACGCCTTTATACATAGGAATTAGAATTTGGAAATCATCAATTGATAAAACTTTACTTGGCTTTTTATTCAGTTTTCCTAAATTATACTTAACAATTGTTTTAATAAGTTCTAGTGTCTCTTCAGAGTTATCGATATCTCTTAGAATAATATCATCAGTTTTTTCATAATTACTTAGTCTAAGTCGTAAGTGGTTAACATCATTAGCTAAGGGGATAATATTAGATACTCCCTTTTGACGGAAAGTTTCGGTAAGTTTTACGACCATAAATTGTTTTGATTCAATAATATCATTTAAAAAATTACCTGCGGCGACACTAGGTAGTTGGTCCACATCACCAACAAATATAATCTGAGCATCATATTGTACGGCTTCTAAAAGTGATTTAACTAAAAAAATATCTAGCATTGAAGACTCATCTATGATAATAAGTTTTGCCTCTAAAGGATTTAATTCATTTCTATTAAACCTTCCGTTAATATCATAGTCTAGAGCACGGTGAATAGTACTAGCAGGGAAGTTAGTGGCTTCATTCATTCTTTTTGCAGCTCTTCCGGTTGGTGCAAGTAAAAGGATCTCATATTCTTTAGTTTTAGGATTATTTAATTGATAAAGACGCAAAATTTCCTTTATAATAGTCGTTTTCCCTGTTCCAGGGCCTCCTGTAATAATAGAGATTGGCGCATTAAGGCTATTATAAATTGCTTCTTTTTGCTTAGTAGAAAAAGCAATATTAGAATTAGTATTAGTTTCTTTAATAATATTTTCTACTGAATTAGAGTTAAGATCTTTTAAGCGTTCTGCAATGAAGAGCTCAGTTTTATAGGTATCCTTTAAAAAGATTTTTTGATCTTCAATAATAATTTTGCCTTCGTTTTTTAGATCTTTTAAATATTCATCTATTTGAGTAATAATACCATAGGTAATACTTAGTTCTTTAAAAATATCATCATATTCAGCATAGCAATCACCATTTCTATTTTCCAGATCTTTTAAAAGATAGATAATTAGGGCCTTAATTCTGCGGGGGTCATCTTTTTCAATACCTAATTTTTTAGCAATATTATCAGCCCTAATGAAGCCAATATTTCTAAATTCATCTATTAAGGCATAGGGGTTTTGCTTAATTATTTCATAAGGGTTTTTACCATATTGTGGATGGTTCATTAGTTTAGCAGCAAAGACCCCTTTAATATCTAGCTCTAATAGTTTAATTAACATACTATCTTTAGCAGTAATTTCTTGCAGTTTTGCAAACATTCTTTTCTTTAATACTGGAGTAAGAAATTTAAATTTATTTAATAATTTAATATCCTTAGCAATTATTTTAATAACATCAAGACCAAATGTTTCAACAATCTCAGTGGCTCTTTTTTCACCAATACCAGGAAATTGTTCAGATGAAAAAAATTTAACTAGTCCGGCCTTAGATAAAGCATTTTCAAGTTTGGCAAACCTAGTAATTCTAAAGCTCTCACCGTATTGTTTATGAGTAAAATTATAGCCGGTAATTTCTATTGGGACATATTCTAGATCACCTAAAATTTGACCAGTTATTTTAATTGTCTCTTTATTATCATCTCTTAGAAAAAGAGCAACTTTGAAAAGGCTACCTCCTGGATTATACAAGTATTTTTTAATATGACCAATGGTAGTTTCAGTTTCAGTTGGAATATCTTTAGTATAATCTTTTTTGGTTGTCATAAAAAACCTCACTAATCATTGCAGCACCAATGCATTCATCTTGATCATAAAAACATGCAATTTGTCCGGGGGCTACTGCACGGTAGTCTTTATAGGTGATATAAATTTTATCATCATTAAAAAAAGTACCACTTATTAGTTCACCTTGATGACGAAAACGAATTTTTATTGGGTAATTATTTTTTATATTTTTACGTAAAACTGGGTCTAATAAAATACATTTATTAGAGTATAAAAGTAAAGATTTCGGGTCATTATCAATAATTAGAATATTATTTAAATGATCTTTTCCTACTACGTACCAAGGACCATCTTGATTATTAATACTACCAATTCCTAAGCCTTTACGTTGACCTATTGTATAGTTGAATAATCCCATATGAGAGCCAATTTTAAGCCCTGTGGGATTTTTAATATCTCCTTTTTTAGGTGTGAGATAATTACTAATAAACTGGGGGAAATTCCGCTCACCAATAAAACAAATGCCGGTAGAGTCTTTCTTTTTAGCAACATTAAGTTCTAATTCTTTTGCGATAGTTCTAACTTCACTCTTATCAATTTCGGCAAGCGGAAAAAGAACCATCTCTAATTGTTCTAGTGATAATTCACTAAGAAAATAAGTCTGGTCTTTAAATTTATCTTTGGCTAAAAATAATTTGTTTATGCCATCAATTTTTTTTACTTTAGCATAATGTCCTGTGGCAAGATAGTCATAATTATTTTTTTTAGCATAATCTAATAAATATCTAAATTTAATTTCTTTATTACATAGTATATCAGGATTTGGTGTAAGCCCATCTTTAAGCATCTTTAAAAATTGCATAAATACTAAATCCCAATATTCTTTAACAAAGTCTATTCTACTAAGTTTAATATCTAATTTTTGACACACTTTTATAGCGTCATTATAATCTTGTTCTTGGGGGCATATATCTAGGGGGTTATTATTATTTCCAAGAATATCACCATTAAGGCTACTATCCCAATTACGCATAAAAATGCCATCTACTTGATATCCTTCTTTTTTTAGTAAATAGGCTGCTACAGCCGAATCAACACCACCTGATATAGCTACTAAAACTTTATTTTTGTTCATGATCACTTGGCATACTTGCTACATAGTTTAAAACTAAGTTATAAGGATTAGGTCCTTCAGCAATTAACTTTAATTTAAATTGATTTTTATTAAATCTTTTAATAAAGTTATTAACATAATTTTCTGCAATATCAATATCTAGATTAAATGTTGTGCTCAAAAATTTAGTTATTTTTTGGCTATTAAAATTATATTTTAGTAAATAATATAGGATAAAGTCATTATATTCGTATTTACCTAATATTTTCTCACTATCTTGATTAGCCTCAAGTTCAGGTGAAATAGGACGTTTATAGACATTAGTTAGGCATTCGGCAAGCGGAGGGTAAATTTTAGTAAAGTATAAAACTAACTCCTTAATAATAGTTTTAGGAAGTCCTCCTTGAAGGGAGTACATACTAATTTGATCACCACCATAGGTCATAAAGCCAAGAGCTATTTCAGATAAATCAGAAGTACCTATTAAGATGGCATTATGATCATTGGCCATACTAGTTAGGATTAAGGTACGTAGTCTTGCTTGAATATTTTCTTTAGTGATACTTTTTTCTAGTTGATAGTTTTTTTTAATATTTTCAAAATCACTATCTATATCATAGATTTTTGAAGAAGTATTAAAAAAATTAACAAGGGTATTAAAGGTATTAATAGATGCGCTAGAACTAAATCTAGTTTTTAAAAAATAAGAATATATTTGTTTTTGATCTAGGTTATATTTTTGATAAGTATAATTTAGTAGTAAGTAAGCAAGAACACTATCAAGTCCACCAGATAAGCCAATTACAGTATTAACTGAATTAAGAGATTGTAGTTTATAATTAAGCATTGTTGCTAAAAGATCGATTAGCATTTGATAGTTAGTATCAAAGGGATTTTTTTTTAATGGACCGATATATTCATTTAATTTAATAAATTCACTATTATTATTACGAGGGTATAGTTTTTGATAGATATCATTATCAATTAAAAAGTTATTGTTAGTGATTACTTCATCGCTAGTAGCATAACCGTAAAAGGGAGTCCTATATTCATTTATAGAACTATAACCAGAGTTAACCATAATAATTCCTTTTTCTAAAACATGCTCTAATCCGATAAGAGAACTTCTAAGATGGTCTTCAGGTTTATTTTTAATATCGCTATAATATAATAATAAATTAGCCTTATTATTAACTATTTTATTTAATGAAAAAGAGATGGTAATATTTTTACTAATAGAAAAGATATCTTTTATAAGATATTTTTTAGATAGAAAAAAAATATCTTGCTCTAAAAAATCATTATTAAGAATTGCAACTATTTTCTTATTATTGATAAGTACTCCCAATGAAGTTTTACTATTATTAAATATATAAGGAATTGTAATAATAAATGCACCCCTATATTTAGTTTTAAGACATATTTCACTAATAGCATTTTCTAACTCGGTATATAATAAATTATTATCTAAGTAATTACCAAATGAATTATTAGTTAAAGGATAGTATGGCAAAATAGTAAAAGAAGCCCTAGAATTATCTAAGGCATTGATTAAATATTGAGTATTACTTTTGATATCTAGGACTTTAGGATTATATTTTATAAATTCAAAATTAAACATTATTTAACTAACTTGTGTTTTCTAATATATTGGTAAACCTGTGAAGGAAGATGGTCTTTGTTTTTTTCTAGGTCTTGACGAATTAGGGTTGAAGATATATCACACTTAAAATCTATTAAATCAACCTGTGATTTATTTTCTTGATTAAATTTCGAGATCTTATTCCAATTATATAATTTATCTCTATTTAATACTATAATTGGGAATTCATTTATTAGTAGTTTATAGTTAATCCAATTTGGTAGGTCTTTAAAGTTATCGGCACCAATTGCAAGATATGGTTTTTCATTATAAACTTTATTAAAATGAATTAGTTGATAGTATGTACCCTGAATTTTAGAGTTTTTTTCATAATCTGAAATAATAATTGACTCATCACTACTAAAGGCTAACTTAAGCATATTTAAGCGATCTTTAAAAGGCATTAGTTCTTTTACTGGAGAACTTAATGCAGGTATAATAATTATTTTATCTATTATTTGGTTGTTTTTTAGTTCTTTTACAAAATTTATGTGTCCATTTGTTACTGGACTAAAAGAACCTGGAAATAAAACTATCATATGTTTATTTTAGCATAATATTAAAAAATTAAGATAATAATAAGAAAAACAATTATAATCTAAAATTAGTCACTTTATACTGATAGTTTTTTTTATCTGATTATCTAATTTTAAAGTAAAATGATTAATAAAAATTAAATAATATTTGAAATTAAAAAAAATGTTTATAATATATAGAGAAATAAATGCCATAATAGCTTAATTGGTAGAGCAGCTGTTTCGTAATCAGCAGGTTGTAGGTTCAAGTCCTATTTGTGGCACAGAAGCAAAAAAAGGCTCTTAAGAAAATCTTAAGAGCTTATTTTTTATTTTTTAGAATTAGTTTTCTTAAAGCAAAGGAACCAATCTTGACAAGTAATACCTTCAGGCTTAGCAAGTCTTTCTCTTGCAACTTTAATAGTGCTTGCAGGCGGAACAATAACGTCTTCGCCTGGTTGCCAATCTGCAGGAGTAGCACATGCTTCTTTATCACTAGTTTGAAGGGCTTTTATAATTCTGATAATTTCATCAAAGTTTCTGCCAGTTGAACTTGGATAATAAAGGATTGTTCTAATAATACTGTTAGGATCGATTATAAATACAGCACGAATAGCATTAGTATCAGATACATTTGGATGAACCATGTTATAAAGAGTAGCAACTTCTTGAGTAATATCAGCAATAACTGGGAATTCAATCTTTTGATTTTTAATATCTTTGTATTCGTATTTTTCAATAGAGTTAATCCAAGCAATGTGTGAATGTAGTGAGTCAATTGATAAGCCAAGTAGTTCACAATTAAGGGCTTTAAATTCTTTAGCACGAGATTGGAAAGTCATAAATTCAGTAGTACAAACAGGCGTAAAATCAGCAGGATGGGAAAAGAATATTACCCATTTACCTTCATAGTCATTAGGGAATACAATTGGTCCTGATGAAGTAGTTGCTTCAAAGTAAGGCGCTCTGCTACCGATAGTAGGCATTTCAAAATATTCTCTTTCAAAACCTTCATCGTAGTAGTCTTCACAGCCACAGCCACAATGACAATGCTCTTGTAATTTTTCTTCTTTTTTCATATATTTCACCTCTAGAAATATTTTACCATAATAAAGAAATTTAGTAAATAAAGTAGTTTAAAAAGGATACTTTATTTCACCATTTATTATTTTTTTCTAACTAAATAAATTAGTTTTTATAAGGAAAAAGCCGATTTATTGTAAATTGTGGTATAATAATTGTGAATAAAGAAAAAAGAAAGGATCTATATAATGGTAAAAAAACAAATTAAACCGCGTATTGTTTTATCAAGAGAAGAAATGTATGATTTAAACGTAAAAGCCTTAGCAAAAAGAGGAGTTACTGTTGAATCAATTGCTGATATTGCTTATGACCAACAATCAAAATTTATTAAAGATGTTCCATATGAAAAATGTTTAGAATCTGTAAAAAAAATGCTAACTTATCGTGATATTTTCCATTATCTTCAACTAGGAGTTGAAATTGATATTTTAGCAGAAAAGAAGATGCTATCACAACCCTTGCAAGATATAATCTATTATGATTTAGGATTATTTGGTGTTGATGAAATTATTGGTCTTGATATTGCAGGACACTTTGGTACAATTGGCCAAACTAACTTTGGTGATATTGATGTTAATAAACCGGGTATTGTTAAAAAATTAAATGATGCCGGTAAAGATGAAGATGGTATTTGTCATACTTTCCTTGATGATATTGTTGGCGCAATTGCAGCAGCTGCTTCTACAAGAGTTGCTCAAATTGTAAACGAAGATCAAGCACTTGACGAGCCTAGTATAAAACAAAATAATTTATTTGATAAATAAAATTGCCACTAGATAATTCCGCACAAGAAAAAAATACTCTAGAAAATAGTAAAGTTAAGCAGAATATATTTAAAAGATTATTTGCCAATCTTTTTGGATTTGAAACAAATCTTGATTTAACAGATCAAATAGCAGTTTTAAAAAGAAAAAACCAAGTAATTAAAAATATAATTTTCCTTCTTAACTTTTCTTTTTTTACGATGATGTTAATTTATTCATCACTTACCCAGTTTATTGTTGATCAAGATACTCAATTTGTTCATAAAATTACTAACTGGATTTTTCTAGCAGCAACTTTTCCTACTACGTTTATTCTTAACTATTTTCTAAAAAAACTAATTAAAAAACAAAATCCAGGTGATAATGAATATAATCTTACTAGACAACAAACAGCACAGTATATTATTATATTTTATTTATTTATTGCACCTCTTTTGTTTTATTTAAAGATAAACTTTAACTGGGAAAATAACGGACTACCTGAGGTATATCGTAATACTTTTGAGACATTTTCTTATCTTATGTTTTACTTATCCCTTATTAGTGTCTCTTTTTATCAGGATAGAAAAGTAATGATTAACGCCTCTCTTATTATGTTTGCCATCTTATCGCTTTTACACTTTTTATTAACACATAATTTTATTAATTTAATTAAACAAATTAAAACTCGTGAAGGTAATGTTATTTATGCAGCAGCAGCTGATATTATCTTGCGATATATTGTATTTATTCTCTTTGTTATTACTATTTATGCTATTACTAATATGTCAAATAGATTACAACAAGAGAGAAGAAATGAACTAATTAAAAGAATCAATGTTGAAGGTGATTTTACCTTAATTAGTAATACTATTTTTTCTTCAGTAAAAATATTTCCGCAAAATTATTTTAATAACCAAGAAGCAAAAGATATTCAAACTATTAGTTTAAAATTAGCCTCATTTGTTGGTTTATCAATTGATTTAAAAAGAGAACTTGAAGATATGTGTGTAGTACAATTAAGAAAAGATGAACTTTTAGTTGAATCCTTTAACAACTATAATGAAACTATTAAAACAAGAGCACATTTAGGGACCTTAATTATTAGACGAGTGCAAATAACGCAAGTAATTGAACAATCACTTAGAAACTACTTAGAAAAAAATATTTTAGGTAGTGTTAAATTAGAAAAAGAACTGCTTGAAGAAATTATTTTTATCTCTGAACTATACTATCGTTTAAGATCACCACAAGAATTCAAAGAACCATATACACATGAAAAAACTATTATTTTGATTAAGGAGATATTTTATCCACTGATGAAGTATGAAATAATGAGTTGTTTTATTGAGTATGAAGAGGATTTTAAAGAACTGTTTCTTAATTTATAAAAATGGAGCAAGCAAGTAAAAAAAGAGTAAAAAATAAAAGAAAACAACGAAGAACTAAACGAATAA
This sequence comes from uncultured Acholeplasmataceae bacterium, assembly GCA_963540875.1. Taxonomy (GTDB): domain Bacteria; phylum Bacillota_I; class Bacilli_A; order Acholeplasmatales; family Acholeplasmataceae; genus CAUTNH01. Next base: position 126,042 of record CAUTQZ010000003.1, read on the forward strand.
TAATTACTATTATTATCTTGTTTTTTTTGTTAGCAGCTATTTTTGGTGGCACTTTTTATATTATTTATAAAGCAACGCATGCAGATGTTAATTTAAATATTACTACTTATTTAGAAAATGTAGATAATGATAAATTTAGTAAATCGCTAGGAAACTCGTATAATGAAGTAGTTAATACTACCCTTAGAGAATATACTTATAAGCCTAAAAAAATAGAGGGTTTTGAATTTGATAGTGAAAATAAAAACAACCAACGAACAATTAAAAAACTACAAAAAGATGGTAGTTATAAAATAGTTCTTTATTATAAACGAAGTATTATTCACCTAACAGTTAATTGCGATGGAAAAAAAATAGATTTTCATAAAAAATATGGTACCCCGCTTAAATCAATTTTAAATGATAAAGCATTTAATAAATTAGGATATCATCCTAGTGGTTTTCTTAAAAGCGGAACAAGTCAAGAAGTTAATCTTAAAGATGAACTAATTACTTCAAATAGCGAGTATACTTTAGTATATACAGGTAATGATAACGTCTCATATGAGATAAGATATCTTCTAGATAATTTAGAAAATGATGGTTATACTAATATTGACTCTGAAACACGTAAGGGAGTAACAGGAAGTGATATTAGTGTAGATGTTACTAATCTGGTTAAAATCCCTTGGTATGCAGAAATTGATCGAGATAAACATCCCCAAAATATTGTGTCTACTAAACTTGAATACGGAGATGTTACTAAAATTGATGTATATTTAAAAAGAAAAAAAATTACTTATAAAGAAGTCCTAAAAAAAGAAGCCCTTCATGTAAGTGAAGCCTATGATACTGAGGATAGTATTAAATATATAACCTATGGTGATACCCCTAAAGAGGTCCCTAATATTAAAGGGTTTTTACACCGCAGATCAAATGTTGATAAAATTACTAAACTTGGTCAGGAAGTAGTTTATTATTATGAAAGAAAAAGTTTTGATATTAAAATTTATAATAACTACCAAAAACTTGATCTAACTAGTTATGAAAAAGAATTCGATAGACAAGTTAATCATAAATACGGTGCTAGGTTAGAATATGGTGATTTTATCTCTAATAGGGATGGCTTTTCTTTTAATAATACCTTAACCCAAAATCTTTTTATTGATGATAAAGATAATCAAGAACTTAATATATATTATCTAAGAAATAAATACAACTATACTATAAATATTAATATTATGAATATTTATGGTTATTATGATCATTATGAAAGTATTACTAAGCAAGGTTATTATGAGCAAAAAATTAACTTTATTTATGATAATCCTGCCTTTCAAGAAGGCTTTACGCAAATCTTAAATGATGCTTATGAAGTACCAAGTGATAATTATTTAGAGTTTAGTATTAATATTAAAAGAAATAAATACAGGGTCAAATTAGTTTCTTTACTAGAAAAGCTATCATCAGGTTATGTACAAGAAGTAAATGAATATGAAGATTATTTTGAAAAAGAACTTGATTTTTCACATCTTACAAAAGATGGTTTTAATTTAGTAAATAATAATTTAAAATATAAAATTACTGCTGATGAAGTTCAAGAGAATACTATTAAGTTTAATCGTAAAAGATATAACTATAGTATTAAGATCCTTAGAGAAAACACTGAAGGTGGTTGGGATAAAATTAAAGAAGACTCTGGTCTTGCTCCTTATGAGAGTGTTTTTTCAATTACTAAAAACTACTCTCATTTACTGACATTTGGTTTTTATGACGCAGACGATGCCACTAATATTAGTTCAAGAACACTAGAATATGATGATACTACTATAGAGCTAAAATTAGGAAGGGGACGAATAAATTATCTCCTTAATATTTATAGGCAAGATATTAATGGTAATTTAGTAAAAGAGTTTACGCAGCAAAAAGATGATTATTATGAAAAAATAATTAATACTAATAGTTATTCTTTTGAAGGGTTTACTAATACAACTGCTAGTAATGAATATAAACTACTTAATAATAATCTTACGATTAATTTAAGATTTGATCGTAATAAATATCAAGTAGTATTTGTTAAAAAAATACCTAAATTAAATAACCCTAATACATATACTTTAAAAACTATCACTCAAGAGCATTACTACGGTATGATTATTAAATCAACTAACGAGATATTTAAAGAAGAAGGTTTTACTTATAATGGTACTAGTTTTACCCATATCGTCTCCCATCAAGAGCATAATAATAAGCGCGAGTTAGTCTATACTAGAAATAAATACACTCTTATAATTAATATCCTAAAGGAAGACCTTAGTGGTAAATATAGTATTAAAACAAAAGAAACAAGAGAACTATTATATGAGACTAATTTAGTTAATCTTTTTAGTTATAAAGGGTTTATCTATGATAGTTTTTACGAATCAGATACGGTAAGAGCAATTGAAAATGATGAAGTAGCACTAAAATTTAAACGTAAAAAATATGTTATTGCTCGGCTAAATAATTACTTTCAAAAGATAAATTATAATCAAGTTGAATATGAACTGCACTCATCTATAACAAATATTACACTTAAGTATGAAGAAGTTCTTCAAAATGATAAAACTAAAATTGATCATAGTATGAGGAAAGGATTTATTAAACATGACGGTAGTTATGAGCTAACATATACCGTTAATGATTCTTCAAATGGAGCAGTTATTAACTACTATTTTTCAAGAAAAAAATATAAGTTAATAATAGAAAACTATCTTGAAAAAGATCTATTCGCACAAGATAGTATTGATCTGAATACTTATTTAATCGATAACGGGATTAAATATCTTCATAATGGTGATAATAAGCCAATAGGATTTCCTTTAGTAATTGATTCTAATCTTTTGTTATATGCTAAATTAGAAGAAGTTAAAAATATCACTTTTCATACCAAATCTAAGTTCAATGATTTATATAAAAAAACCGAACATAACGAATATTATAAGCAGTTTGAGTATCAAAATATTTTAGGTTTTAGCACTAAAACTATTAAAAAAGCACTTAATAATCCTATTTTTAGTGCGACTAATGGCTTTATAAATGAAAATCTTGATATTGTAGATAGTACTAGTACAACTAATAAATTTAGAACTAAATATAATGACTTCCTAGGATTTGCTAATAGTAAAGGAGAATTAGTCTTTAAGGCTACTAACCATCCTACTCAAGGCAAAGTATTAGCAGCACAATCACTGGCTAAGTTTTTATCACTTACGGATAAAAATATTGATCTATACCCAGTATTTTCAATGAAGGACTACGTAGATCCAACTAATCATGAAAATCTAAAAAGAGGTTATTTATTTTTTGATGGGTCTGGTAATTATTTAAAAAAAGATGTAGAGTATCACTTTACTTATATTTATCAAAACTTTAGAATGCCAGATGACGATGAGTTCTTAGACAAATTTAATAGTGGAGAAATTAATTATAATTACTCGCTTGCGCTATTAAGGCAATATGATCTTACATTTACATATGGTATTTCACTCTTTCTTAGTAAGGCTAAAAAGGTTTTTATTGATGAGAATTTAAATGATACTAAATTTGAATCACTTTTTAATTATGATAATAAAAACACTAAATATATAAATGATATTAATTGGGATGTGCATGTATCTTGTAAGAAATATGTTTATAATCGCTATTATTTTTATAGAAATGAAAAAAATCAAAAACACCTCCTATACTATAATTTATCACAAATAAAAAAGGATGGCGGTAGGATTATTATTCCGCCTGAGATTACCTCTATTGGAGCATTCTTTTATAAGGATAATGTTTTAACTACTAATTTAGTTATTCCTAATAATGTTAATGAACTAACTAATTCATTTATCTATAATTATCAATATATTAAGCAAGTTAAATTATCTGATAATATTAAAACTATTCCTAATAGTGCCTTTTATGAATGTAGAAATATTGATTATGTGGTACTACCTAAAAACCTCACTTCAATTGAGGATGCTGCTTTTAAAAATACTAAGATTAAGCAAATTAGGCTACCAGAAAATACCAAATATATTGCAGGGTCTGCTTTTGAAGAAACTAAAATGACCTACTTTTTTATTGGTAAAAATAACTCAGAAATAAACCATTTTTATCCTTTTGCATCAAATATTAGTAACCAATTAAATCTACCAACGTATTTAATGAATATTTTAACAATTCATCCTGAGAATAAAAATAATAAAAAATTAGCAAGCGGACTTTATTCATATGATTTGAAAAGACTAATTTATTGCTTCCCTAAAAATGGCGTTTATAATATGTTAGACTCGATTGAAGAAATAAAAAGTTGTGCAATTTATAGTTATTATGAATATAATAAACTAAAATCACACCTTAGGATTAACATCCCTCAAAATCAAAAATTAAAAACTATAAGGTCTAGGGCTATTTTGATATATTCTGATGGGACGCCACAATATTTTATATATGAGATAAATATTCCTGATAGTGTAGAAACATTTGAATACGATGCAATTAAAACTAAACTACTTATCAAAAGATTAAAAATTTCTAATAATATTAAAGAGATAAATTTTAAGTTATATTATGATAAATTGCTAAATACTAATAATTCTAATAACAAGTATTTTAATTTTTTTAACAATGCTATTTACGCTAAAGATTATAAAACGCTCTATTTGGGAACACTTTATAATATTGATAAAAGTATAAATCCAGGAAATGTTTATAAATTCCATCCAAGTTGTACTAATGTATTATATTTAACAGCACCACAAAAAAATTATTTAAATAATACTATTTTAAAAGTGCCAGCAAATATTAGTATAAATTTATCTAATATTCTTGGTGATAAGTTATTTTATGTTAAAATACTTTATTTAACTAATAATACTGAGCATAGTTCATGGAAGGGATCATTTGGTAGGTATTGTTCAGTCTTGATGGTCAAGTCTAATCTTTTAACTAATGAAAATTTAATGAGAGATTTTATAAGAGATATTGACAAAGTTGTTATTGCTAGTAGTCTTTCAGCAGAGCTAAGAAATAAATGGATTACATTAGCAACAAGCAATGGTAAAGCATACGAGATTAAAAACTTCTAAAAAAAGGACTTCCTTAGCCAGGAGGTCCTTTTTAAATATTTTTAGTAAAACAACGGCGTCTTCGGTGTTGTCTAGTAAAGTGGGCATCACGCCAAAAGTTAATTACATTATAATTATATTCTAACTGAGGTCCAGTATACATTACTTCAATATTATTTTTGTATGCCATATCAAGAGCGTCTTTAAAAATAAGAGTTGGGACACCTAATTTAGCCAGCTCTGGTTCTACGGCAATAAAATACATATCAAGGACTGGGTTTTTTGAAGAGAGTGCTTTTAGATAAGCAGGGAAGTTAAAGATGGTTAGACGCCCGTTATATTTTTTACAAACCTCACCAATAGCAGGTACCATTAGGGCAAAACCAATTACATCATTATTTTTATTTAATACCATCCAGCAGTAATCTCTATTAATAATATTAATAACTTGTTTAATATAAAAATCAATTAATTTATCAGGAATAGCTAAAAAGCCGTATAAAGGAGCAAAAGCACGGTTATACATTTTAAACATATTACGGCCATATACCTTAATTTCTCTTTTATTTCTTGGCTTAAATAATTTAAAGCCATTTCTTGTTTTTAAAAGTTCTGTTTGCCTATTTAATTTATCTCTAAATTCTTGTGATACTTTTTTAGGATAAACACAATATTCAATCCAATCTACTGCTTTGCTAAAGCCTAGTTCTTCAAGAAATTTGACATAGTAGGGATGATTATAGAAAGTAATATACATATTAGGTTCATTAAAGCCATCAACAAGCATTCCCTCTTTATCTAGATCGGTAAAACCAATAGGACCTATTACTTCATTAAGACCTTCACTTTTACCATAATCTATTACAGCATTAACTAATAACTTAGCAACCTCGAAATCTTCAATCATATCAATTCTTGTAAATCTAATTTGTTTTACATTTTTTAATTGGTTAAACTTATGATTAATGATAGCTAAAATTCTACCTACAGTTTTATTATTTTGATCAAGACATAAAAATATTTTAAATGAGCAATACTCAGAAATAGGATTTCTTTTTTTTATTAAATGATTTAGCTCATCATCCCTTATTGGAGGAATATAAAAAGGATTATCTTTATATAATCTATTAGGGAATTCTATAAATTCAAGAATTTGTTTATATTTAGTTGCTTCAATTATGTGATATATTTAAACCAGCTCCTTTATATATTTTATCATATTTAAAAAATTGTATTTATAATTATATGAATTTAGTATATTTTTATGATAATTTAAATAATATAGTATGAAAATACTACTTATAAACATAAAAAAAAAATAAAATAATAAAAATGATAAAATAAATGTATGGGGATGTTATGGAGTCGCTGGGATAATGAGATATTTTAGTGCATGCCATCTGATGAGATGTAAAACACAGAGGTTTTTAATAAACGCAAACTATTTTAGACCACAACAACAAACTTTAGCTTTTGCTTAATAATTAGCAAAACCATTACTAGTATTTGTCCAAATAATAGTAATGCCATTTAGGACTTTGTAGTTAATTTAGTCTAGTATTAACTACGAGATAATTAGACTCGTTTATTTAGTGGTTGTTATTTAACATTAAATAAATTAAAATTCTAAATATCTAAGCATGTAGACCTAGGGTATGTAGTTATTTCATACGGGGGTTCAAATCCCCCCATCTCCAATAAAATAAAGCTTAGAGCTATAAAATAAGTAAAACTAATGTACATAAAATAAATTTTTAAATAGTACTATGTAAGAAATGAGGAAGAAGAAATATGATGCCTGAAACTAAGGCAAGATTAGAAATAGACGCACAATTAGGTAGTTGTGGATATAGTGTACAAAATTATAATGAATTAAATCTAGCAGAGACAAAAGGTGTCGTAGTAAGAGAATACCCCACTGATACTGGAAATGTAGATTATTTAATTTTTATTAATAAAATTCCTGTTGGTATTATTGAAGCTAAAGAAATGAATAAAGGAATTGAATTAGCAATTAAAACTGAAAAACAAACAAATAGATATGTAAATAGTAAATTTAAAAATCTAGAAAAAGCTAATATAAGATTTGTATATGAAACAACTGGAAAGGTAACAAGATTTACGGACTATAAAGATACACATTACTGTTCTAGAGGAGTATTTACTTTTCATACTCCTGATGAGTTAGAATACCTATTAAAAAAGCCTGATACATTAAGAAATGATCTAAAAAAATTTCCTTCGCTAAATACTAATGGTTTTAGAGATTGTCAAGTTAGAGCAATTACAAGTCTTGAAAAATCTTTTGCACAGAATAAATCCAAGGCTTTAATACAAATGGCAACGGGTGCAGGTAAAACATATACTGCTATTACATCAATATATAGATTATTAAAATTTTGTGATGCTAAACGTATTTTATTTTTAGTTGATACTAAAAATTTAGGAAAACAGGCTATTGATGAATTCAGTGCATATAAGCCTTCTGATTCATCAAAAACTTTTACAGAATTATATAATGTTGTGCTTCTTAAATCATCATATATCCCAGAAGCATCTAATGTTGTAGTGTGTACAATTCAAAGACTCTATTCAATTTTAAATGGAGAAGAATTTAATGAAGAAATGGAAGAAGAAGTTATTACTAACTTTATTACTAAAGAAGTTAGATATAATCCAGATTTTCCAATTTCTTTATTTGATTTCGTCTTTATAGATGAATGTCATAGGTCTATTTATAATTTGTGGAGACAGGTATTAGATTACTTTGATTGGTTTCAAATAGGATTAACTGCAACACCTGATAAAAGATCATTTGCATATTTTGATGAAAATGTTGTAAGTGAATATTCAAGAGAACAAGCAATTATTGATGGAGTTAATGTTGGAGAAGATGAATATATTATTGAAACTAAAATCTCTAAAGATGGTGCGTATATTTCTAAAACAGAAAGACTAATTCAAAAAAGAGAGCGATTAACTAGAGAACAAAGATGGGAACAATTAGACGAGGATATTATTTACGAACCAGCAATGTTAGATAAAGATATTATAAATCCTAGTCAAATAAGAAATATAATAAAAGAATTTAAAAATGTTGTAGAAAAAGTATGCTATCCTGAAAGAAAAGAACTACCTAAAACACTTATTTTTGCAAAAAGTGATAGTCATGCTGATGACATTATAAATATTGTAAGACAAGAATTTGGCAAAGGCAATGAATTTTGTAAAAAAATAACTTACAAAATTGAAGGTAATCCTAATGATGAGATTAAAGCTTTTAGAAATGATTATAAGTTTAGAGTAGCTGTAACGGTAGATATGATTGCAACAGGAACAGATATCAAACCATTAGAATGTTTATTATTTATGCGTGATGTTAAAAGTAAAAATTACTATGAGCAGATGAAAGGTAGGGGGACAAGAGTTTTAGGTCTAGAAGAATTAAAGAAAGTTTCTCCATCTGCACAAACAAATAAAGACCATTTTGTAATTTTTGATGCAGTTGGGGTTTATAAGTCTAAAAAAGTTTATAGTTGTACATTTGAAAGAAAGCCTACTACATCATTAAAAGATTTGCTATTAGCAGTTGCATTAGGTAATCGTGACGAAGATGTGTTATTATCAGTTGCTAATAGGATAATAAGATTAGATAAAATAATGACTAATAAAGAAAAAGAAAAATTTGAAGAATTAGCCCATGGAAATTCATCAAAAATAATTGCTGAAAAATTATTAAATTCATTTGATAAAGACTATATTAAAAAAATAGCATCTGAAAAATATGAATCTTTAATTTCAAAAGAACAATATGAAAAAGTGCAACATGATTTAATTGAAGATGCATGCTCTCCGTTTAATAACCAAGAATTAAGAAATTTTATACTAAAAATTAAACAAGCCACAGAACAAGTTATTGATACTGTTAATATAGATACTATTACATATAGTGGATGGAGTAAAAACCACCATATTGAAGCATTACAAAAAATCAATAACTTTAGAGAATTTATAGATAAAAATAAAGATGAAATAATAGCCTTAAATATAATTTATAATCAAAAATATAAAAACAATAATTTAACAGAAAAAATGATAAAAGAACTTTATGAAATAATATGTACCCCACCAAATAATTATAATATTAAAGATATGTGGAATTGCTATTATATTAGAGATAGCAAAATTAGTAAACCTAAGGAATATAAACTAATGGATATTATTTCTATTATACGATATGAACTAGGTCAAATAAATTTTTTAATTCCTTTTGATATTAGCGTTAGAGCAAAATTTAAGGAATGGATTTTTAAACGAAATAATTCACAAGGATATATATTTTCTGATGAACAAGTATTATGGCTACAAATGATAAGAGATCATATTGCTATTTCTGCATCTGTTGATTCAAATGATTTTGAATTTGCCCCTTTTGATAATAAAGGTGGCTTGGGTAAATTCTATGAGTTATTTGGAGATAAGTATACAAATATAATGAATGAGTTAAATGTAGCATTAGTTGCATAGGGGGAAAAATGAAGGAGAATTTATCAACAATAGGAAAAAAAATAAAAGCTCTTGCTAATCCTTTAAGAGACGAAGGAATTGGAAGTGGTGCATATCTTGAACAAATTACTTATTTATTATTTTTAAAAATGAATGATGAGTATTCTAAACCGCCATATAATAGAGAATCGAATATTCCTAAGGACTGTTCGTGGGAAAGTTTAAAAGGTTTATCTGGTGAACCACTTGAGGAAAAATATAAATATATTCTAGAAAAACTTGGCAAAAAGGATGGATTATTAAGAGAAATATATGCTAATGCTGATAACAAAATAAAAAAACCAGCGTTGTTAAAAAAAGTTATTTTAATGATTGATTCGGAAAATTGGGTTTCAATGACATCTGATGTTAAGGGAGCAATTTATGAAGAATTATTAAAAGAGTATGCCGAAGATACTAAAAGTGGAGCAGGTCAATATTTCACCCCAAGAGCACTTATAAATACAATCGTTAAATGTATTAGACCCTTACCGAATAAAACTATATGTGATCCAGCATGTGGTACTGGTGGATTTTTACTATCTGCATATGACTTTTTATCTAATCCTGCTAATTATCAGTTAGATAGAGAAGCCAAGCAGTTTCTAAAAAATAAAACTTTTAGTGGCGTAGAATTAGTTCATGAAACATATAGATTATGTTTAATGAATTTATTTTTACATGGTATTGGTGATATTAATTCAAATCAAATTCCTGTTGATAGGAAAGACTCGCTATTAACTAAACCTAATGAACTATATGATTATGTATTAGCAAATCCCCCCTTTGGTAGAAAGTCTTCATTAACTTTTACTAACGAAAAAGGGGAAGAAGAAAAGGAAGATCTCATTTATAACAGAAGAGATTTTTGGACAACTACTTCAAATAAACAATTAAATTTTATTCAACATATTTATTCAATTTTGAAAGTTTCAGGAAGAGCTGCTGTTATTGTTCCAGATAATGTCTTGTTCGAAGATGCTGGAGGAGGAAACACTATAAGAAGAAATCTTTTAGAAAAAACCAAATTGCATACTATCTTAAGACTACCTACTGGGATTTTTTATAAACAAGGTGTTAAGGCTAATGTTATATTTTTTGATAATAAAACACCTAGTGATAAATGGGAAACTAGTGAAATATGGGTTTATGATTTAAGAGCAAATTCACATTTTACTCTAAAAGAAAATCCAATGACTGATAATGACTTAAATGATTTTATAGTTTGTTATCATCCTGACAATATTCAAGATAGAACTGAGACCTATAATAAAGATACAAATAAAAATGGTAGATGGAGACGATATACAATTGAAGAAATAAAAGAAAATGGTTATAAATTAGATTTAAAATGGATACAAGAAGATAATAAGGAAGAGAAAATATCTCTAAATGAATTATTAGAAGAAATAAAAGAAAATTCTAAAAAAATTTCTGATGCCGTTATAGAACTTGAAAAAATAATTAACAAGGTAGATAAATAATGAATATTGAAAAATTAAAACAAAAAGTTCTTGACCATGCCATCAGAGGAAAACTTGTAGCACAGAATATTAATGATGAACCAGTGAGTGAATTAGTAAAATTGATGCGTCAAAAAAAAGAAAAACTAATTAAAAAGGGTAAAATAAAAAAAAATAATGAGAAGTCATATATATTTAAAGGTGAAGATAATTGCTATTATGAGAAGATAGGTAGTAATAAACCTCAAAAACTAGAAGATTTACCTTTTGATATACCTAATAATTGGACATGGATTAGGTTTAAAGATATTTCTTTATTCGGTATGGGGCAAACGATTTTAAAGTCAGAAATGTCTAATAAGGGAACTCCAGTATATAGTGCTACTATTAATGATATACCATTAGGGTTTATTGATGAAGAAAAAAATAAAATTAAATTAACAAAAAATGATTTAGTTATACCTGCTAGAGGTAATTCAATTGGTTGCGTTACGCTAGTTAACGATCTTAACGCTTCTTGTACCCAAACAACTGTATGGATGAAGTTATTTTGTAAAGAAATAGTAAATTTTGTAATAACTTTTATTAAAGGTTGCAAGAACACTATTTTTATACGCGAAGGAAGCGCTATTCCACAAATTACAATCTCAAAAATCGAAAGAATTTTACTACCACTCCCACCATTACAAGAACAAATACGTATAATGAAAGTTTATGATGAAATTTTAAAAAAAATACAATTAATTGAAAACAACTATTCTAATTTAAATAAATTAGTACCAATTACAAAACAAAAAATTTTAGATTATTTTTTTGGTTCTAATAGTTCTTATAAGTCTTATTATAA